>JBGPYM010000242.1:0-4617 GCA_041493205.1 Bacteroidota bacterium | reverse complement strand
CCAAAGGCAACCGCAACCTCCACGGGTGCGATTCCGAGGAGCATCCCTCCGGCGGTTGCAATCCCTTTCCCGCCCCTGAACCCGGCAAACAAAGTCCAGACATGCCCGAGGATCGCCGCACATCCGGCGATGATCTGCACCACCGTAAAATCATCGAATGGCGTGCGGTTTTCGAATGGGATAGGACCGTACATCAGCCGCGCGAGGACGATCGTGGCAAAAAGTCCTTTCCCCATATCCATGAGGATGACGAATACTCCGGCTTTCCACCCGAGAACCCGGAACACGTTGGTTCCGCCGGCATTGCCGCTTCCGTGCTGGCGAATGTCGATGCCCCGCACCTGACGCGCGACAATAATGGCAGTCGGGATGGATCCGATCAGATAGCTCAGAATCGTGATAATACCGATGGAGAGCATGGGGTAATATCCCGTGGTTGTGGTGGCGTCCGGCGAATACCTGTCAATATAGGGACCCCGGGGGGCAATTGCAACCCGGCAACCGGTCCCTGAGGGGCGTTATCCGCGTTTCAGAAGCGATTTTGCGAGTCGCCGGTCTTCCGGCGTGGTGATTTTGATGTTCCGTTCGCTGCCGGGGACGATGCGGACGGGGATGCCGAGACGTTCTACCAGCGACGCCTCGTCTGTGCCGGCAAAGCCGTCCTTGTGCGCTTTCCGGTGTGCCCGCCAGAGAATGTCGAACCTGAACCCCTGGGGAGTCTGGACCGACCAGAGCCCCTCGCGCGGAAGCGTGTGCGAAAAATACCCCGGGCGCCGTTGCGCTTCCACTTTGATCGTATCTGTGGTCCTGACCGCTGCGACGGCGGCGCCGTACCGGCCGGCGGCGCGTATCACCCCCACGATCACCCTCCGCTCCACGAGGGGGCGGACAGCGTCGTGGACGAGCACCAGATCAGCCCGCCCCCGGCATGCCTGGAGTCCGCTCCACACGGAATCCTGGCGTTCCGTCCCTCCCGACACGATGCCGGCAACTTTGGTAAAGCCGGCACGACGCACCAGCGTACGCGTGCGCGCGACATGGCCCGGCGGAACCACAAGAATGATCGTCCGCACGTCGCGTATGGCGTGGAACGCGGCCACCGTCCGCTGCAGCACGGGAATCCCCCCGAGCCGAAGGAACTGCTTGGGGAGCGTGCCCCCCATCCGTTTCCCGCGGCCTCCCGCCGCGATAACGACGCCGACCTCAGGCATTCTTTTTTCCGAAATACTCGATGATGAACGTAAACTCCGGGAACTGCTTGGGGAGCTTCATGATGCTGAAGACCATAACGCCGATCGCCATCCGGTCGAGCCACGAGGAGAGCGGCCAGCCGAAATGCACGCGGATCTGCTTGTGCGGCAGCTCGTATTTCATCACGTAGAGGAGCTCCGTGATGCTGTCGAAGAGGCCCTGACCGCTCAGCGCGAACCGGTAATGGTTCGGCGCCAGCCGCTGCGGGATCCCGGTGCGTGGGGAATAGAAACTGACAAAAGCCGCATTCGGATCGATCGCCCCCTCCGTTTCCATCGGCCTCTTGAAGTAGACGTCAAGGACGTCGCCTGCCGCCTCCCCCAGAGCAAGGATCATCCGCATCGGATTGTCCGTCATCGCCGTCTGCACGTTCTCGGGCGCCCGCTGTTTCGCAACGCGGATGCCGACGACAAGCAGGAACGCCGTCGCCCCCAGCCAGAGCGCCAGGCCATACGGCTTGGTGATCGAAAGGTAGACGAGGCAACTGAACATGATGATGAACACCAGCAGCGTCCCGAAGCGCGACGTGTTGTACGCGCGGATTTCTTTCGTCCCCGCGCCGTACCGGTACATGAGCAGGCTCCCGAGGTTGATGGTGAAGCTCGCGACGAGCCCCAGGGCGTACATCTCGGCAAGTATCTTCTGGCTTCCCTCCGTTATCAGGATGATGACCGAGAAAAACAGGGCGCTCATGATGTGAATCCTGTAGAGCGACTGCCGGTTGTTGGTCTTGATCATCCAATGGAAGTTATAGCGATGCGCCACCCGCTCGATCAGCTCGCTGGAAGCGACGTACGCGGTATTGACCGCCATGATGAGGGCAAGGCTTGCGATTGCGCCGACAATCATCCCGAAGGGAATACCGTTCAGCGCCACGGCAAACTGTGTGATCAGGTCGGTCTCATGCTGTGCCGGGTTCATCCCGGAGCTCAGCACGAGCGCCGCAATGATCGGCGTGAAGATCCCCGTCGTCAGCGCGAGGAACACGTACGCCTTGCTGATATCCCGCCACGATTTCACAAGGCCCGCCGTTTGCACCACGGATTCGATTCCCGAGTACGCGAGGATGCAGCTCGAAATCCCGATGACGATAAATGTGAACCCGCCGAAGAGCCCCCCCTCGCTGATCCGCCCGCCCGCACCGGAGAAGCTCCCGCCGATCGTGCGCCACGAATCGGGCGACGCATCAAAAAGCGCGGATGCCAGCAGGGTCATCAGCACCAGGGTCACAATGAAGAACGCTCCGAACGTGAACCGCGCATTCTCCTTGATCCCGAGAATGTTCAGTCCGGCAATCCCCCAGACGATGCCAAACTGAATCAGGAGCTTTGCCGATTGACTCAGCGTGATAAACGTCAGCCCGTTCTCCACCGCGCTGACGGTCGAGATGCAGGCGGTCAGGACGTAATCGACCAGGATCGAAGCGACGGCAATGAACGAGAAGGTAGGGCCCAGCACGAGATAGGAGAAGGAATAGACCCCTCCCCCCTTGATGTTGTGATGCTCGAGGATCTCTGCGATCTCCACCATGCGGGTGGAGAGGAAGCGCATCAGCAGGGACGTGACGGCAATAAAGGCGATCGCATGCGTGCCGATGAACCGGAACGCCTCACTTGGCGCATAGAAGATCGACGTCGTTTCGTCCATCAGCGTAATCACGCCGATGGAGAGAAACGTCAGCCACCAGCGCCCGCCGCTGAAATAGGAGAGGAGGTTCTTCTTCCGGAAGAGCCAGGCGAACACCCCGATGATCCCTGCGTTCAGCAGGACGAGCAGGGCGATTTTCATGCGGGTATCAGCGCGCCGTGAGGTTTATTGGAGCAGCATCGCGTCGCCGTAGCTGTAGAACCGGTATCCTTCCTTGATCGCCTTCTTGTACGACTTCATCAGGAGATCGCGCCCTGCGTACGCGGCGGCGAGCATGAGGAGCGTCGATTCCGGCATGTGGAAGTTCGTGATGAGCTTGTCGGTAATTTTGAATTCGTAAGGCGGAAAGATGAATTTGTCCGTCCACCCGCGGTTGCTTTTCAGGTGACCGTCGGTGGTCACGCTGGACTCCAGCGCCCGGCACGTGCTGGTGCCGCAGACGACGACGCTTCCCCGGGCATCGATTGTCTTGTTCACGGCTACCTCGGTCGCGTCGGGGATCTCGTAGTATTCGGAGTCCATCTTATGCTTGGTCAGGTCCTCCACTTCGACGGGGCGGAAAGATCCGAGCCCGACGTGCAGGACCACGGGGACAACCTTGACCCCCTTGCGTCGCAGCGAAGCGAGGAGGCGCCGCGTGAAGTGGAGACCCGCCGTCGGCGCGGCGACGGCCCCCACACTCCGGGCAAAGACTGTCTGGTACGATTCCTTGTCTTTTTCCGTCGGCTCCCTCTTGATATAATACGGGAGCGGCATCTTCCCGATCCGGTCGATAATCCTGAAAAAATCGCCCTGGACGTTGAAGCGGACAGTCCTGCCCCGCGACGTGGTATTGTCGATCACCTCGCACCAGAGCTTCCCTTCATCGAAGAAGATCTTGTTGCCGATGCGGACCTTGCGGGCCGGGTCGACGATGACGTCCCAGATGTTTTCCTCCTTGTTCAGCTCCCGCAGGAGGAAGACCTCGATCCGCGCATTCGTCTTTTCCTTCCGGCCGAACAGGCGGGCGGGAAACACCTTGGTTTCATTGACCACCAGGCAATCCCCCTTCTTGAAGAACTTTCCGATTTCGGAAAACTTCATGCCCTGAATCACTTCATCGTCGCGGTTGACGACCATCAGCCGGGCGCTGTCCCGCGGGTGCGCCGGATGCTTTGCAATTAGGTTTCTGGGAAGGGGATAGCGGAAATCGGAGAGTTTCATGCCTCCGTGCTCCTCTCATCTTGATGAATACAATTCACAGGATGACCGCACGCGGGATGCCCCCGCCGTGAGGCGGGGACACCCGCGGAACGGCACTACCGGCGATGTTTCGTACGGCGCGATGTTCCCGCGCGGCGTGCGGACTTTGTTGTCTTCTTCGCAGGCGCGTCCGCAAGAGCGGCGCGGGCTGCTGCAAGGCGCGCAATCGGCACGCGGAAGGGCGAGCAGCTGACGTAGTTCTGGTTGATCTGATGGCAGAACTCTACGCTGGACGGATCGCCGCCATGTTCGCCGCAGATCCCGACCTTCAATCCCGGTCGCGCGGCGCGGCCCTGCTCGATGGCGATCTTCATCAGTTGCCCCACGCCGGTGCGATCAAGCACTTCGAAGGGATCCTTGGGATAGATCTCCATTTCGACGTACGGGATCAGGAACCGGGCGGCGTCATCGCGGCTGACGCCCATCGTGGTCTGCGTGAGGTCGTTCGTGCCAAAGCTGAAGAATTCCGCTACCGTG
>JBGPYM010000322.1:0-3192 GCA_041493205.1 Bacteroidota bacterium | reverse complement strand
TAGCAGGCGTGGTGGAGAAGCACGGAGCAATCGATGTGTTGCTCGCAGACGACCGCCAAAAGGTCGCCGACGTCTGGGCGCTCAGGCGCGGCATCGGGGAGGCGGTCAAGTCGATCTCCGCCTACAAGGAAGAAGATACGGTGGTCCCGCGCGCGGAGCTTCCCACGCTGGTGAAGGGCGTCAAGGAGATCTGCGGGCGCTACAGCGTGAGGTCAATCTGTTACGGCCACGCCGGGGACGGAAACGTGCATGTCAATCTGCTCAAGGACGGGATGGACGACGCGGCGTGGGCGCAGGCGTCGGACAGTGCCATCCGCGAGATATTCGCCCTGACGATTGCGCTGGGGGGCGCGATTTCCGGAGAGCACGGTATCGGCTGGTCGCAGAAAGCCTACCTGCCTATAGCGCTTTCCGCGGAGGAACTCGCGCTGATGAAGAAGATCAAGGCGACCTTTGACCCGGATGGAATACTGAACCCCGGAAAAATATTCAATTGAAGATCGAAGGTCGCTTTAAAGCCGCCCCGCCCACTCCTCCACCACCGCTTTGCTGACACGGACCTGGTCGCCCACCACGCGGCTCGGGATCGGATCGGGGTAGTACTTGCCGCAGCAGGCGTATGCCTCCATCGTCATCATGTCCCAGTACGAGGGACAGTGGGCGCAGTAGATCTTGTTGTCCTTGATCCGGAACTCGGTCGATCCGCAATGCTCGCTGATCGCGATGGCCGTGACGAGCCGGCCATCCGTTCCGATGTAGGCCATCACCGCGCGCGGCGTCTTCCCTCCGTTGTACTCAAACCGGATCAGGCGATCCTTCTTCAGCTCCGCAAGCGAGAAGACGAGGTCGCTCCCTTCCACCGTGTACATGACGGGGACCATGTCGACGTACTCCGGCCCGTAGGTGACCGGGTCCGTGACGACAGGCTGCGCCTTGATCACCGAATTCACCGACGGGTTGAGAAAATTCCAGGTCAGCGTCCCACCGACAACCAGGAGCACGGGGATGATGATCCGGGCGGCTTTGCGCGTCGATGGGATTCCCGCCGGCGCTTTCGCCCCGGGGGTTTCAGGAGCCGCAGACTTTGTGTTCGAAACCGGCGCGCCGCAGGAGGGGCAGTACCGGTCTGCGGCGGCGAGATCGCTGCCGCACGAAGTGCACTGTGCCATGTTTTGCATTTCCCGTTGTTTCAGTTATATTGAGCACTAACATACGGGATTACGATTCGTAACGCAACACTTCGATGAACCGAGAGACCGTCGACCGCATCATCAGCGAAATCCTTGCGGACAAACTCAAAGGATCGCACGCCCCTACCTGTTGCAAGGACGGGATCTGCGCTGACAACCTGTGCGTCGTCCATAACAAGGAAGGTGTGCGCACGATCGTCGGCAACGGCGCGTCGCGCGTCAGCGCGGGTGTCGGGGTCGATGACGCGGGGGGCGTCGAACCGGATCTTGCCCGCATGATCGACCACACGATGCTCAAGGCGGATGCGACGACGGGCGAAATCGAGAAGCTCTGCCATGAAGCGTCGAAGTACGGATTTGCCAGCGTGTGCATCAACCCGGGCTACGTTCCGTTCTGCGCGAAACTGCTGCGCGGCGGCGAGGTGAAAGTGTGCACCGTGATCGGCTTTCCGCTCGGCGCGACGTCCACGGCCTCCAAAGCATTCGAAGCGGAGCAGGCCATCCGCGACGGGGCCCAGGAAGTGGACATGGTCATCAACGTCGGGATGCTGAAATCCGGCAATGTGGAATACGTGGAATCGGATATCTTCGCCGTCACGAGCACGGCACGGCGGTTCCGGGTGCTGACGAAGGTCATCCTCGAAACCGGCCTCCTGACGGATGAGGAAAAGATCAGGGCATGCGTCCTGGCGAAACGGGCCGGGGCGGATTTTGTAAAAACTTCCACAGGGTTCGGAAAAGGCGGAGCGACAGCAGGTGATATTGCCCTCATGCGGAGGGTGGTCGGAAGCGCGATGGGCGTGAAGGCCTCGGGAGGCGTGCGGAGCCGGGAAGACGCCCTGGCACTCGTCGCGAGCGGCGCCGACCGGATCGGCGCGAGCGCGAGCGTCAGGATCGTAAGCGGCGAAGCCGAACCTGTACCGAAAGGATACTAGGTGAGACCACCTCCCATGCTGCTCGTGGCGTGTGCGTTCACGGCAGCCCTGTCAGGATGCGGTTCATCGGAAGAAGCCGCACAGGAGCGCCCCCCTGCCCCTCCCCAGCAGCATCCGGTCCCCCTGCCCGCCCGCAAGCTCGAATTCGAAACGCGCACCGATACCGTGACCGCAGTGCATGGCGCGGACCGTCGGCCTGCCGTCACGCCCGCACGTGAAGTCCAGATTCGCTACATGGTCCAGATCGGCGCGTTCCAGGATCCTCACCGCGCGAGCGAAGTCCAGGCCGAGGCCCGCAAACGGTACAAGATGCCGGTCTTGAACGATTTTCACGCGGCGCGCGGTCTGTACCAGATCCGGCTCGGGTTTTTCGTGTCGCGCGGGAGCGCACACGAATTCCGTCAACGCATGATGAAGGAATATCCCGCGGACTACCGTGATTCGTGGGTTGTGCAGCTGAAGAGGTAACGAATGAAAACTCTGACGGCGCTCCTGCTGGGCGCGTTCATTGCGGGATGCAGCGGCGTGGAGCAAACCGCGCGCGATCGCGGCACCGAAGCCGCGGATGAACTCCACAGGTACGAATCGGAATTCCGTCCGTCGGATCATGACCCCGACCGGGCACCCGTGTCCGGCATCGGCATCCCGATCGGACTGAGGCCCGACAGCGCCGCTGCCGGGGACTCATCCGCCTCCAGCGACGAGGAAGAAGTCCAGGGATTCCGCGTGCAGATCTTCTCCACAACGAGCATCGACGCGGCAAAGGCCAAACAGGCAGAAGCGGAGTCGTACTTCCCCGGCGTGTGGTTCTACATGCAGTACGACCCCCCGACGTACAAGATCCGCGCTGGAAATTTCCGCCAGCGGTTCGAAGCAGACCGGTTCGCCCGCCTGGCGGCGGACAACGGCTTTACCGATGCCTGGACCGTTCCGGAAAAGGTCTTCAAACATCCCGCCCCTCCCCCCCACTAACCCGGCGGTCCGCATCATTTAAAGCGGAGGGTCGCCCCTTCCACGGTCCATCGCGCGCGCACCCTGATGGTATCGGGATACACGGCGAACCGTTC
>JBGPYM010000191.1:0-6376 GCA_041493205.1 Bacteroidota bacterium | reverse complement strand
GTACCTCGCCGATAATAATCGGTTCCGGCGTGAGGCCGAAATTGAACGTGCGATTCTGCGCGAGATCGATCGAATCGGAGAGGACTTTGAAGCCCACATACTGCACAAGGAGCGTGTAATGCCCGCCGGGGATTGTGAGGGAAAAGAAGCCGTACGCGTTGGTGAGAGCGCCGACGTTCCCGAGTTCCTTCACGACAACAGAGGCCCCGATAAGGGCCTCGCCGTTCTCGGCATTTTTAACGGTCCCGCTCAGTGTATACTTCTCCTGTCCCCTGGCACCACCAGCCGGGTCAAGACAGAGAAGCGCGATCAGGGAGAGAAAAAGGAGGAGTCTCGCGGAAGGGGTGTGGGAAAAGGCATGAAGATGCACTGAATTCTCGCCGGATTGAGGTCAGAAGTGTTACCGTGGTATCAATGCTTGGCGGTTTCGTGCCTCCTCTGAAGGCATAACGAGGGCCGCTCCGCCGGAGTTCCCGGTATGGGAGTGATGACTCACACGCCGTTGAGAGTCCACGACGTCTCCCGGAGCCGGTTCCCTTCGAACGACTGAGTACCCTGTGCCGCAGCAGCGCTAACCGTTCGAGCCAGGCTTCTGCGAAACCGTAAATGCCGCCAGAGCGTCAATGCCACGAGGGGTCGCCACGTCCATCCCGTCAGTCGAAACCGGATGAGCAGGTACCAGAGCCAATTCGACTTTTTGTAAAGATAGGACATGGCAATGTAGGGCGGGACCGCCGACGCACGGGCTGGCCGCCGCTTCCAGATTGAGGCATGGGAAAAGAGCCGACGGTAACACCATTGATACCCCGCCTCCAGTTCCTCGCATGTCATGTGGTTGGGCCGGAAGACCACGTGTCCCGTGTCGTACATCATCCACTCCTTATGCAGGATCCTCCCTTGTTCGTCCATCCGGTCATAAAGGGGGGTTCCCGGATAGGGAGTGAGAATATGGAACGTGGCGCACTCGAGCCGGTTTGCCTCAATCCATTCGACCGTGCGCTCAAACACGTCCGCACGATCGTGGTCAAATCCCAGGACAAAGCTCCCGTTGACCTGTATGCCGTTCTCATGGAATATCGCGACACGCCGCGCATAGTCTTCCGGGCGTGGACTCTTCTTGCGGGAGTCGGTGATATTGTCCGGATGGAGCGACTCAAATCCAATGAACACGCCAGTGCAGCCGGCAAGCGCCATCTCGCGGATAAGGTCGGGCCGTTCGGTCACGTCAATGGAGACCGCGGCGCTCCAGATGCGGTCCAGCGGGCGAAGAGCGCGGCATAACGCCCGGAGGTACTCCGGCTTGGACCCGAGGTTGTTGTCGACGAACACCGCATATGGCTGCCGGTGTGCCTCGAATTCATCCGCCATCTGGGAAACTTCACGGCATTGGTAAGGGATATGGAGGTCATGCGTGGAGAGATAGCAGAATTCACACCGACTATGGCAGCCACGTGTGGCGATGAGGCTGGCGGTGGTCAGGAACTCCCTATGCTTGACAAGATCGCGGCGGGGTGGCGGGTCGTCGCGATACGGCTTCATGTATGTGCCCGAATATGTCGGCTGCAGCTGGCCGGTCTCCACATCCCGGAGAATCGTTCCCCAGATCTGAACCCCTTCACCGAGGGCAAGGGTGTCGGCATGCGGGGCGCATTCTTCGGGGGAGGACATGACATGAAGCCCTCCCAGGATGACTTTTGCCCCCCGTTGCCGATACCACCCGGCCAGCGCGAAGGCACGCTTGGCGAATGTCAGGTGAACAGTTATGCCGACGACTTCCGGAAACGGCACGCACGGCGGGGGGCCCTGGAGCAGATTCTCGTCCCAGTATTTCACGGTCCACGAGTCGGGCGTGCTGGCGGCGATGCTGGTCAGTGCAAGCGACGGCGTGAGCACGTGCTTCCCGAAGCTCGCGTGCGGATCCTTGGGATAGAAGGGGTTGATGAGGAGCGCATAACGCCGGGAGATCGGCGGCCGGCCGGCGGACATGTCCAGGGGCGGCGGGACACGCATGGCTGTGGGGAGCCAACGCGTGTGCGGAGTGCGGAGCTGTGACCGCCTGAAATCATGCGAGCCGGACATGCAAATCCCCCGTTCTGATGAGCACAAAGTACTTTGTATTACAAAGTAATATACTGCGCTCACCCCTTTGAGTCAAGGGAAATCGCCTGGCGGAAAAACATGCAATATTACTGCTTTAACGGTAATTCCCAATAATCTGATGTACTAATTACTGTTATGACAATACTTTTCTTGACAATATATTGGTTTAGCAGTATATTCTACTAAATGAAGACGACCCAGAAATTACCCTCCATAGTCCGTTACCATCGGAAAAAAGCAGGCCTGAGCCAGAATGAACTTGCCAGGCTCGCGGGCGTGGGAAAAACCGCCGTGTTCGATCTCGAGAAGGGAAAGGAATCCGTGCAACTTGATACTCTCGAGAAGGTCTTGCGGGTCCTGAATATCGAGATGAAATTCAATAGCCCTCTCATGCAAGAGTACGAGCGCGAGGAGCGTAATGAGGCAGGCTGACGTTTTCGTCAATGGAATTCTGGCGGGAATGCTGCAGGAAATAGAGCGGGGGAAGGAATATGTCTTCCGTTATGCTGACGGATACCAGGGGAATCCCATTTCTCTGACCATGCCCGTCAGCCAGCGCGAAATACGGTTCGACCGGTTCCCTCCGTTCTTCGATGGCGTCCTGCCGGAAGGCGCCATGCTCGACGGGCTGCTCCGCCAGAGGAAAATCGATAAGGACGATTACTTCAGCCAGCTGCTCGCGGTGGGCAAAGACCTGGTAGGCGCTGTCACGGTCGAGGAATCCACGTGAAGCGCTGCCCTATCACCTATGCGGAAATCCCCCCGGAAGCCCGCTACTCCCGCGAGGGGTTGCAACGGTTGTCCCGGCGGTTGAAGCGTCTCGAGGATCTTCCTTATTCGGCGGAGGAGCAGAGACAGGAAGCGATCGCCCGCGCCGCCAAAATGTCCATCCAGGGCGTACAACCGAAACTCAGCGCGCAACTCAACGACGCGCAAGGAAGGTTTGACGTCGTCGACACCGGCGGAACGTATATCCTGAAGCCCCAGTCGCAATTTACTCAGGTGCCGGAAAACGAAGATCTCACGATGCGCCTCGCTGCCTCAGCAGGCGTCGACGTGCCCCTCCACGGGTTGATCTATTCGAAGGATGGAACCCTGTCATACTTCATAAAACGGTTCGACCGGGCCGACAATGACAAAAAGCTCGCCGTAGAGGACTTTGCACAGCTTTCGGGTGATACGCGCGACACGAAATATGACTCGAGCATGGAGCGCGTTGCCGCGGTAATCGACAAATTCTGCACGTTCCCTGCTGTTGAAAAACGGGAGCTCTTCCGGCGTACGCTTGTGAGCTTTCTGGTCGGCAACGAGGACATGCACCTGAAGAATTTCTCGCTCCTCCGGGCCAACGGCATGATAGGGCTTTCTCCCGCCTATGACCTCGTCAATACCACCATCGCCATCGGAGGCGTGACCGAAGAGTTGGCGTTACCGATCGACGGCAGAAAGCGCAATCTCAGGCGCTCCGATTTTGTGGAATACTACGGCCTCGAACGTCTGAAGCTCACCCGCATGGTCATCGATGACATTTTGGTAAGGCTGGCTTCCTGCCGCGAGGAGTGGGAGAGACTGATCGCACATAGCTTCGTTTCCGGGGAATTGAAGTTGAAATATCGCGATCTCATCGCGGAACGACGGGTCACGCTCGAGCTCCGTTAACCCCTGTCGGCGCGTCCTTTAACCCCTCGATATTGACAACGGTTTCCTGATTTCTTAGGTTTGTCGCAAGACACCGCCCGGAGTCCTCAATGAAGTATTCCCTCAGGATCGACCAGAAGGCCGGCTATCTGCACGCCATTGTCACCGGTGAGAACAGTAAACCGAATGTGGCCCGGTATATAAAGGACATCCTCCGCGAGTGCAAAACCCGCAACTGTTTCAACATACTGATCGAAGAGCGCCTGGAAGGACCCCGCCTCGGAACCATGGATGTTTTCGAAATTGTTTCGGAAGGAAGCATCAAGACGAAAGGAGCTTTGAAGGGGATTGCCCCTGGCGGTCTTTGCGGACGTGGGGAAGGCGGAGTCGTGGCTGCAAAATGAAATTCAGAAGACGCCGCCGGGACCTTTCACATCCCAGCATTCCCAGCCCGAATGATCCCGTTTGGTCTGAAATCTCCCGAACTGCGCCGGCCGGAATAATATCTCCACTCCCTCCTTCATGCTCGGCCTCCTGTATCCTGGAAGGTCGGCACAATCGCAGCGCTTCATCACATCCCCGGAAACCGCCGTCTCCCCGCCCAGTACAGTCAACGTTTGATCGTACTGTGTACGAACCGAGCGCACAAAACCCTGCACGCGAACCATGTCATAGACACCCACGCTTACCGCCGTCTGGATGTCCCGTGTCAGACGATTGAATGCCTGATGGGCGAACTTCCGTGCAAATGCCTCCACATCCCCGTCTCCCATGCTCAGATCCAGCCGCTCCATCACATGGAGGTCGAAGTACGATAAGTGAAGATTGTCCGGAGAGGCGATGATGTATCGCGCATGCGTGCCCAGGGTTTCTATCGTGTACGGCGTACCTCCGAAACATGTGGAAAGCACCATGAGATCGAAAGTTGTGTCGTCACGCGTGAAGCCGTTGAGGCCGACCGCAAGGTCCCGTACGGTGAACGTCCGCTTCGGATACGATTCGTCGTAGCCCGCGCCGCCGAACTCAGGAATTTCATGCCCGCAATAGAGAAACACGTTCATGCTCGCATGCTTCCCCATCGACCGGAATCGATGAAACAACTCAACTTCCGGCGCCAGTTGTGAGTGCTCCTGATCGCGCCAGTATGACTCCTGTGCGACCAGAAGCCCGTTCCGGTAATATGAAAAGTCCCCGTCAGGAAGGGGGAAAATGAACAACAGGTGCTTTTTGGCTCTCTGGTGAAAGACAAATACTTCGGCGCGGGGGTTCCCTTCCGCAATCCTCTTCGCCCCCGCCAGTGCCTCCAGGTCTGCAAGGCGTTCGGTCCCGGCGGTATCGTGGTAGAGATAGTCGCCATCACCGTGAATAACGCATACAATGGAGTAGTGCGGGGTATACGCAGCCTCACCTGCAGGGGGAGGTTCATGTTGAAGGGGGAGTGCGGGGCTGCATGAAAGGAGAAAAGCGGCGAGTCCCGCACAACAGCTTCTCGCGGCAAACATCGCAACTGATGCGTGCGTGATCGGACTGGAATACGGTGTTCGCATGACGGACGTGTCGAATACCTTCTTCTGGAACATCTAGTGTACGATCAAAACGACCAGAAGGATGATCAGGAGCAGTGTAACAAGACTGATGGTGATCATGGTGTCAGCCTGCTCCATGTCCTGCACCACATAATCCGAGAAAGCGTTGAGTTTCTCATCCGGGACTCGCTGGTAGCCATTGACGCCCGCGAGCTCGTTCTGTTTCTCATGCAGCGTGGCTTGTACGCGGCCTATGGCAATGGCGTCCTCTTTCGACATCGACGGTGACCATTGAACGATGTCCAGGGCTTGTGACATGGTGTTCAATGATCCGCTGAGAATTGCCCGCTTTTCGGAGGGGTTGTCTGTCGCCTTGACTTTGTGCGCAGCGTTGCTGAAATATTTCTGCAGTTCCCCTTTTCCGCCCGCAAGGGCGGGAAGGGCCAGCACGGAAATCATGAAGATACATGCAACGATTCTTCGGAGTATCATTGTTGAACCTCGTGTGAGATGGGAGTGAGTTGCTGCCGGTCACGTCGCAAGTTGACCGTTGTTAAGGTTTGAGGCATCGTAGGGGAATACGATCTGCGGGTCCGGACGGACCAGCCGCTTGTCCTTTCCGGCGTAGTGAAGCCGGTCGAGCAGGTCCTTGATAATATTGAGCCGCGCCAGGTGCTTGTCGTTCGCGCGCACGAGGGTCCATGGAGCCGTGGGGTTTTGTGAGCGTGCAAGCATTTCGTTGCGGGCCTTGCTGTATGACTTCCAGTGCTTGAGCGCCTGCGCGTCGATCGGACTGATTTTCCACTGCTTGAGCGGATCAGTTTCCCGGTCCCTCAGTCGCCGCTTTTGTTCGGCCTTGCTGATATCGAGATAATACTTGATGAGCTTGA
The DNA here is from genome assembly GCA_041493205.1 of Bacteroidota bacterium. Classification (GTDB taxonomy): domain Bacteria; phylum Bacteroidota; class Ignavibacteria; order UBA10030; family UBA6906; genus JBGPYM01. Next base: position 222 of record JBGPYM010000191.1, on the reverse strand, counting down.
CACCCGAGCGGACCAGCATACTCTCAAAGTTTGCGACCGAGCCCATGAACTCCTCGTACTCGGCCTCGGTGCAATAGCCCATCACACGCTCGACTCCTGCCCGGTTGTACCAGCTTCGGTTGAAAAGCACGAGTTCCTGGGCCGCCGGCAGGTACGGGACATAACGCTGGAAATACCACGATGTGCGGTCCCGGTCCGAGGGCTTGCCGAGTGCGACCACGC
>JBGPYM010000130.1:0-8587 GCA_041493205.1 Bacteroidota bacterium | reverse complement strand
TCGCCTCAACGGTTTTCCCGGCATCTTTAAGGCCGATCTCATCGAACAGGGCGAAACTCGGCACGAGCGCACAATAGAGCGTCGGCTCACACGGTGCCGCGGAGGTATTGGTCAGCAACATCCGGCGGAACAGGGTTTTTCCTTCGAAGGGGACCCAGAAATCCTCCCGGACAGTGCAGGCGCCCGCACTCCAGTTCAGGGAAACGGTCGGGATGTTCCGCGGATACGTCCATCCGATGCTTGAGAGCGTTTCGGGTGACGGACCATAACTCTTTCCGTCGAGGACAATGCTCGCCATGCTCCGCTCAAAACCACGTTCAGGGTGAAACAGGAATGTGCTCCATTTTCGAGCAAACCGTTCCGCGTCCATCAGCGTCAGGCCCGTGAACGTCATCGGCCGATCGCCGGAACGGTCCGGCATGTATTGCAGCACGCCCTGGATATCCCCGTTGCCGAACATGAAGTACTCCACACCGGGGGCGTACGTTTCGAAGTCCTGATGGAGCCGCTGGCGGAATTTTTGCCAGTTGGTCTGCGATGGGAGCGTCCCGTCATCGACGGGGCCGGGATCAGCGTCGAACCGGCTGATGGCTGAAGGGAGGATGGCCGCAAGAGCGGGTGATGCAAGAAATTCTCGTCGTTTCATACGTTTCGATTCAGGTATTCTCGTTTCCTATTTCGTTCCTTATCTCTTTTCTATTCTCTCTTCACTTTTCTCTCTTCTCTCTTTCATATATCACTTTTATTTCCGCCGCCCCCTTCAGCCTGAACGATGCGTCGACATAGGAACTCTGCTCGACGCGCACCCGGCGGAAAGGGATGGACCGGCCGTTGAGCGTCACGCGTGCGCCGCGTGTGTTTTCCGGGAGGAGCAGGTGAAGCTCCACTCCCGCGTTCCCCCGGACCTTCAGTGACACTGACTGCCGGTCCGGCGCGTGTGCGTACCGGTACCAGACGGATTTCCCTGAGGCGGCATAGGCGACAGAGACTTCCGCTTCCCGGCTTCCGGCCGCTTCCCAGCGGGGAGCGAGTGTGATGTCCCGGAAGAGAGAGGAGCGGTCCACGACGCCGGCCAGTCCCTCGGCGAGGGCATACATCATCGCGGACGAACCCCACCCGTCGGTGGGAGATGCCAGCGGGCTTGTACTGGTTTCGACGGAAGAAGGTTTCCCATCCGGGAAATACCAGAGGTATGTTTCGTTGTTCCTGGTCAGCTCCTCGTACGTGAGGAGCTGCGCTACGCCATACTTCTCGAAGCCGTGCTCGAACGATGCACGGGCCAGTTCCCCGCCGACCAAAGGCATGATGCCGCCATTGCAATACGCACCCGGCACAAGCTTCTCCTCGCCAAAGACGCCCGCCGGGAACGGAGGATCGATGCTGAACCACTCCGCGAATGCCCCGCGTGTCTCCCCCCGTTTCCGGTACTCGCCGATGATGCGTGCCGCCATGGCGTGCGTGGCCATACCGCGGTTGATTGCCATGGGGTTGCTCAGGCTCAGTTGTTCCGACTCCTCGGTGCCGGGAATTGCGCCTGGGGTAATGGGAATGCGATGCGTGTAAAACCGTCCGTTGAAGCAGCGCCTGTTCGCACGCGTCCGCAATTCCTCCGCCCGACGGCCCCAGGATGCCGACCGCGACCGTGCACCGAAGATGCGGCAGAACATGCTGAGCAGCCGGAACGCCTCGTAGTACCCGGAATTGTCCCCGTGCATGATCCCCCAGAGCGTGTGCTCGTCGATCTGGAAATTCAGCCACGGATTTCTCCCGGCGGTGTAGTCGAAATCCCACGTGTCCACCGTATACGCCCGCTTGACGAGTTTGAGGCGTTTGTCCCATCGCCACGGGTCGGTACGGATGTATTCAAGCGCCCGTTCCATGTGCGGCATCATGCGCCGCAGCCACCGGTCGTCCCCTGTCGCCTGCCACGTCAGATAGACCGCTTTCACGAACCTGAACTCGACGTCGGCTTCCACGGGGACGCGGATATACCGCGCCCAGTTTTCACGCTCGCACGGGGGCTTTTCGGGAAGGGCACCGAAATTATCGAACAGCCATCCGCGCGCGTTCTGCGACTCGGCGAAGTGGTCAAGGACGCCCTGGAGGTCGGGCTCCCAGAACTTCCCGCCGCGGAGGATGTCCGAATGGTCGCGCAGCCAGATGCTCGGAGAATCGGGAGAACGGAAGCCCCGCACACGGCGGCCGAGCATGGTATATTCGGCGACGTCCTTCGCGAGGAAGTCCCGTATACGCGGGACGAGAGTGTCGATCCGGGGAATGTCAGACCGGATATACGTGTCAGACACGAGGGGCCGGTGAAAATGAAGGTGGCGTTGCGCTGCGACAGTGTGCCGTGCGGGCGGCGGTTACGGAACGGGCATGAGATCCTGAACATCCGCCCGGAAGACCCACGTGCCCGCCGCCACGAAATGCGTGGCAAATGCCCGCCGGACACGGTCCTTCGACGTGTTGGCATACGATCCATGGATCGTCATGCCCGAGAAGAAAACGCCCGCGCCTTTCGGGACGGGGAGGAACTTCATCTGTGATCGGTCGACGCCGTCAATCTCAAAAGAGTAAAATACCTGCTTCCATTCCTTCCCGTCGCGGTCCCGCATCAGGTGCTCGGATTCCCACACCTGATGGTCCTTCATGCTCGTGGCTTTGTGCGTCCCGTACAGGCCGTGGGTATGGCTCCGCGGCAGGACACAGAGCCCGCCGTTGTCGCTGTCAGTGTCGCTCAGGGCCAGCCAGCATGCCATGAGGGTGTTCGGCTCATTCGGGAGATAGTGCGTGTCCTGGTGCAGCGCCGTGCCGCGCGCCTGCTCGCCGGGGAGCTTTTCAAGGTACATGGTCTGGAGAATGGACGGGTGCGCGTTGAGGATCTGGCGTGCGATGCCGACCATGTTCCGGTGCGTCGCGACGGACCGCCACTGTTCATCACGTTTGTGATTGTCCAGGCGCGACCGCCATTCGTCGGATTGCGTTGCCTCGTACGCGACGAACCCGTCCGTTTCCCGGGCGTTCAGCAGACCGGGGACAACGAGGTATCCTTCCGTCCTGTAGGACGCGATCTCCTCATCCGTGAGGTGTCCAGCGGGCATCGGTGCGCTCCTGCGCTGTGTGTGACGATTTATCCCCTCGCGATGATGGGGAAGAGCGGGCCATGGAATTCTTCGCCCGGCTTCAGGTTCGAGCGGTCGCCCACCAGGTGCGGATGCTCTTTGTACGTCGTGCCGGCAGGGATGAATATCGTGACCATTGCCCGGCGCGGGGTGGTCGTGACGTTGGGGCCGGCATAATGGAACGTCAGACCGTTGTGAAATGTGCAGCTTCCGGGCTTCAGCTCGACAGAAACCGGTTTGACATGCCGGAACGACTCCGGCAGGAGTCCCAGCGGAGCGTCGGAGGTCGTGTTGCCGAGATCCACGGGATCGAGAGGGCCAAGCTTGTGCGAACCGGGGATGAACCACATGCACCCCCGGTCGACCGTCACGTCGTCGAGCGCCATCCAGCATGAAAGTCCGCCGGTCTCGTTCATCGGCCAGTAGACCGTGTCCTGGTGCCAGGCAGTCGGTTTGCTGTCCTGCGGGTACTTGATAAGCGCCTGGTCGTGCCAGATGCGGACGTGGCGCGAACGGGTGAGCCGTCGCGCGATGTCCCCCACCCGTGCGTCATGAACGTAGTCTTCGAGGACGGGATACCGTTCCCACAGATTGACCATCTGCAGGAACACCTTCGCGTACCCTTCGTCGGTCCGCGGACCGAGATTCAGGTTCAGTTTGTTCTTGTCCTCGACCGCGGTTGCGAGGGCGGAGCGCAACACCTCCACCTCCGGCATCGTCAGGACGTTGTCCAGGCGGACGTAGCCGTTCTCCTCGTAAAACCGTATCTGGTCTTCAGTGAGCGGGTACGGGTTCATGCATCCTCCACATATAGTCCGGGTCGACCGAGGGTTCCAGGTCCCCGAATCGTTCCATGAGTTCAATCTTCTTCTCGAGCAGCTCTCCGAAATTCTCGCCATAACAATGAAGCGTTTCTTCCGACGCGGCAACCGGCATGAAGTTGATCGTGCTCGTCGACCAGAGGTCCAGGAGATCGTGCGCATTCCCGAGTTCATCCGCGACCATGTTCCTGCAGAGGGCCCGGTACTTCTCTTTCTCCGCATTCGAAGGGGCGTCACAATACCCGTGGATGGCTTCCGTCCACGCCACTGAGTTCCGCATGGTCCTGTAAAAGCAGCGGGCGGCACGAAGCCGCTGGTGCAGGTCCGCCACCACCGGGGGAATGGTCCCCTGTTTCCCGAGTGCCTCCGCACAGCGATTCATAGCTTCTGTGAGAGGAGGGAGCACGCCCCGGTCGATGGATTGTTTCTTCTCCCCCGCCTCCCGAGCCGTCAGGAAATTCCACATCATATCGTTGTTCAGGTCGATTCGGGCGGGGTTGTTGAACGTCGCCAGGAGGAAATTTTCATAGTATCTGCGGTCGGACTCCGGTATCGCGTCGATGTCGGGAACGAAGGGGCGCACCCAGAGGCGGAACCACGGAAAAGCGAACGTGCTCGCCGGCACGCCGGGCGGAAAGCTGCGCACCGCGCGATCGCTCATCTCCCAGAGGTCGCGCAACAACGGCGCGCACGAGTCCCCTCCCCAGGTCCGCGCCCAGTATGTCAGGACGTCATCCGGCGGCCGTTCCGGGGTTAACTGGAATGCGCGGACGACCTCGCGGTTGATGTCGAAGGGGGCGAGGCTCGCCGGGGTGCCTCCGGTAAGGACGTATGCGCCTCCCTCCCTGCGGCATTGCGACAGCCGTTCATAGATCAGCCGCGGAAAGGGGATGCCGAGAACGTTGTTTTCGCCGACTTCGATCTTCGCGTGCGTATCCGCACCGGCACGCGCCAGCTGGCCCCGTTCCGTATCGCGTACGCCGCCTCCGAAAGAGCCGAATTCGCCCGCGTCGATGCCGTTCCCCATTCCGCTGATAATGATTTCCCGCTCGTCCATGAACGGTCCGAGATCGCAGATCAGACGAAACTGCGGGTTGACGCGCTGCGCTTCATCCCGGAGGAGGTGAAAATATGTCAGGACATTCTCCCCCGCCTTCTTCGCGATTGCACGGTGGTCCTTCCATTCCCTGATCAGATAGGGGCCGCCGTTCCGTCCCGCATAGAGGCTGCTCGTGAATTCGAATCCCGCGCCGCTGTCGTTTGTCCAGAGGTGAATAAAACCGAGTTCCGGAACTTCTGTAAGAATCTTCCGGATAAGTTCACGGTAATGTTCCTGGACGGCAGGGTGAGCCATGGCGAGCGTGTAACGGGGAAGCAGCGATTCCCGCGGATGGTCCACGCGGGCTCCGCGCAGGAACCCGTAGCGGCGCCAGAAATCCTCCGGCATGGACCGGGGAGAGTTGATGTGGAGGCCTGGCGTCAGTCCATAGCGAGCCGCGAAAGCCGCCGTCTCCCTGAGGAATGTGAGGTTTGCTGCGAGGTATTTCGCAGGGTAGTATCCCCGGAGGAGGCGGCTGTCAACGAACTGGTCAAGATCCGGACTATAGTCATAGAACCAGTGGTACACGTCACCAGGAGGTCCCGATTCGAACGGGCGTGGCGCGCCGAGTCCGTTGATCGTCAGATGTGTATATCCCTGCCGGGCGATCTGGCGGATGTATGCCTCGCGATCAAAGTGTCTCGCGCTGCGGAGGCTCCCGACAAGAAAGTCGCTCAGATTTCTCAGCCAGCGGAACGATACTTCGTTTCGACTCTGGGTCCGGAACTCCTTGGCAGGCCGGTCGGCCCATTCCTCGCCTGCCAGCTGTGAAGCCGCAAACAACAACGATCCGTGCGTCGCGGAGCAGAGCATATCGCCCGTGCTCTCGACGCCGAGTGTGTACGCGGCGTCCTCCCCCCGATCGAGCCGGAGCGTGAGGAAGGGTCTCTCCCCGGCAGCGTCGATCACCGCTCCGGGAGCGCACAGGCGTAAAAATTCGTGTGCCGCGGTCCCCTCGGCAGGCGAACTCTGTGGCCGCAGCCGGACCGACCGGACCTTTCCCAGTACATTACGAAGTGTCATCGTCGTACGGCGGGTCAGTCCTCTACCGCGCCCAGCTCGCGTCTGACGATCCGGGTTCCTTCGACCATGGCCTTCAGCTTTCCGAACGCACGCTCACGCGGCATGAATTTCATCCCGCAATCGGGACTGATATACATTCTTTCGACAGGCACGAACAGGAGCGCCTGCCGGATTCGCCCGGCAACGACATCGGGGGTTTCGATCTTTTCATCCTTCACGTCGATCACGCCGACGACAATTTCTTTGTCCGTCTTGTGCTGATTGAACAACTCCAGCCCGGTGCCGTCGGACACCGCAAATTCCATGCTGATCTGGTGGGCGTTTGTCTCCAGGATCGCGGGGAACAACTCGGCATACTGCCCTTTGAAGAGCTTCTTGAGCTGATAATTGCCGTAGCAGACGTGAAGGGCGATCTTTGCCCTGACGTCGCTTACGAGCCGGTTGAACGACTCAACCAGCCATGGCATGTCCTGCGGGTAGCCGACCCAGATGGGCTCGTCGATCTGGATGAAGTCGCACCCGGCCGCGACGAGCCCTTTCAGTTCCGCGTTGAGAATGTCCGCCAGGTCGAACACGAGCTCCTTGTCCGACGGGTAGAACTCGTTGGTTGCCCGTTTCGCGAGCATCTGCGGCCCGGTGACACACACCTTCGTGCGCGCCGTGGCGTAGGCCTTCAGAAACCTGTAGTGCTCGTCCATCCCGAGTGACCCCTTCGATCGCACCTTCTCGCGCACGACCGGGTCCAGCATCTGGATACTCGGGTCCAGATCGCCGATAGGTTTCATTTTTCCCTTCATGTCGAATCCGTGGATCCGCATGGAGAAGAAATTGACCATGGTCTCCCGGCGGAGCTCGCCGTCGGTAATTACGTCGACCCCCGCGTGTTCCTGGTCGAGAATGGCGGATTTCACGGCGTTGTCATGGGCTTCGGCCACCTGTGCAGCGGTCAGCGTGCCCTGTGTTCCCAGCGCGCGCACGGCATCCAGCCAGGCGGGAAACGAATAGCTTCCGATGACCGTCGTCGGGAGGAGGGGGAGAGGATGGCTCTTCGCCTGGGCCACAAGTGATCTTTGCAATTGCGGAATCGAATAAAGGATAAACAGAGGGGTAGCCGCGGCCTGCGACTACCCCAGCCAAGAGTAGTGTTCTTTCATCCCCGGGAGTTACTTCCAGCCGAAGTGGATCGAGAACCGGTGTACATCCGGAAGAAGCTTCATGTCCGTAAAGGCATAGTCGACCCGAAGATCAAGGTCGGACCATGTCGTGTGAATGCCCCCACCCATGGACCACCCTTCGATGCTTGTCTGGATCGGATTCCGGTTCGTCCTTCCTGGATCTTGCACATCGGAGTAGTTGAGCTTGTAGCCTGCCCTCACGGAAATCAGGTTCTCGACCTGGTATTCCATGCCGATATTGAAGTACGGAAGGTAGTCCTGTTGTTTCACAACATCAAACGCAAACATGACATTCTGGCCATCCGTCTTCAGAGGCGAAATTGAGGTCCCCATGCTGAACGTGAGCGGAATCGGCGAAGAGTAGTCATAATACTTAATATCAGAACCGATGTTGCTCAGGCGCGCGCCCACCTTCCAATCCAGCAGTCCGATACTGTAAAGGGACCCAACGTCAAACGCGACGGCAGAGGCCGACAGGTCGTCGATTTTTTCGTTGATGTATTTTGCCGTTACACCCAATGCGAGCTGGTCTGTAACATTCCTGGCAAAGGAGACCTGAAAACACATGTCCATGTAACTGTAGGTGCTGCTCGCGCTGGGATCATTAAAGGGGTCGCGTGTCGCCGGGATATTCGCATCACCGAACGTTATGATTCCTACCCCGAACGTTCCGACTCCTTCCATGTTGTACGCGACGGAACCCACAGCATGACTGATCGACGCCAGCCAGTTCGCATACGAGAACGACGCCTGCATGCGCTCGCTTGTCAACGCAATGCCTGCGGGATTCCAGAACATCTGTTCGACATCTCCTCCGACGGTGCTCACGGCGGAGCCCATCCCGACTGCCCGGGCTCCAACACCGACCTTCAGAAACGCAGCCGCGTTGGTGCCCGCCTTTCTCTGACCAAATGCCAATGGGCAAGCGACCAGAAGAGCCAGTATCATCACGGAGACTCTTTTCGAGCTCATTGATTCACCTTTTCAATGTCGTGAAGTTTCCTATCCTCTGGACTGTGCGATCCTTCGTCAGCGCAAAATCGCAAACTTACCCACAAACTTGTAGCCTCCGGACGGGATCCCAACGCCGTTACCCGCTTCAACCACATAGATGTACATGCCGTTGGCAACCTCGACACCATCTTTCGAGAACATCGTCCAGGTGACATCCGACACACCCGTTTGATTGTCAAAGTCAATCTGATCGACAATCTGACCGGCGACGTCGAGGATGGTAAGACGTCCGCGGGCAGGGAGGTTGAAGAACTTAATCTTATGGTCTGTTGAACTCTGGATGTTGTCGAACGCCGCTGCACGCTTGTACGGATTTGGGATGGCCTTTGG
>JBGPYM010000139.1:0-8151 GCA_041493205.1 Bacteroidota bacterium | reverse complement strand
GCGGATGGGGACGCCCGTGACGTAGGCGACCGGGAGGAGAACGAGGATCACGAAAGCCGCGAGGGCGCCATACAGCGTGAGGATGAGGAGTCCGAGATTGACGAGGACAGAGAGCCCGCGATGCCCCACGGTCACCGCAATCGCCGCACCCACGCCGATGGGCGCATAACGCATCACGATGCCCGTCACTTTGAACATGGTCTCGGCGATCGCGTCGCAGAATCCGAGCACGACCTTCTTCTTCTCCTCGGGGAGCGCGGAGAGCCCCAGGCTGAACAGGATTGCGAACACCACAATCTGAAGGACCTCACCCTCGGCCGCGGCCTGGACGATGCTCTGCGGCACGATATGGGAAATCACATCTGAAATCGTCTGCCCTTTGGTGACGATATCGGCCGCGTGTTCGGCAACGTGAATGTTGACGCCCACACCAGGCCTGACGACATTCACCGCAATGAGACCGACGACCAGGGCGAGCGTGGTCATCACCTCGAAATAGAGGAGCGATTTGAGCCCCATCCGTCCGACCTGCCGGAGGTTTTCGTGTCCGGCGATTCCGACGACAAGCGTTGAGAATATCAGCGGGGCGATGAGGCTTTTGATCAGGCGGATGAAAATTGTGCTGAGAGGCCGGAGGGTGACCGCGAAGTCCGGTGCCAGCCACCCGACCGTCAGTCCGATAGCCATCCCGACGAAGATCAGGTGGGTGAGGTTCGGCTTCCAGCGCATCATCAGAAGGTGCGGAGAGTGTTAGAAATGACCGGGGACGCGAACGGGTTGCTTTGAGGCAGGGCAAATTTAAGAAGAAAAATCGTCAGAATCACCTTGCCGACAGAGGTACTGAGGGAAGAGCCACGGGCGGGGACGCCCGTGCCACCACAATGAGTATCCCAGTTACTCAAGGTAAGGCGCAAGGGCGTCCGGGGCGATCCTGGCCCCAAGGACAACGCTGTCCGCCCCCGCATATGGAAACCAGAGACTCCCGTTCCAGAAGTAGGCGCCGCAGATAAAGACTACATTGTTCACACCGAGCTCCCGGTCGCCTGATGTTTCCTGCTGGGTTGAAGGGCGCAGCAGAGGTTCATCGCGCCTGATAACAGGGGCGGGTCGCGACCAATCGAGGATGGCAATTCCCAGATCGTATTCACGTGTCCCGTCGGGATTCCGGTTCCCCGAATGGTACAGCATGAGATGCCTGCCGTCGGTAAGTCGGATCGGCGGGGCGCCGCCGCCGATCCAAGTGTCGACAAACCCCTCTCCCCTGACCGGCTTCATCAGGGGCCCGAGGGTCTTCCAGCTTCCGAACAGGTCTTCCGACTCCGCCCAGTGGATTGCCATCGCATCCGTCCCCTTCATGGGGCGATGGAGCATCACGAACTTCCCGCTTCGCCGGCCCTGAAAGAGCATTGCATTTTTGTTGTCGACCGTATTGGGGTCTCCTTTGAGCAGGCCGTGTTTTTCCCAATGGATGAAGTCGGTAGTTGAGGCGAGGGCGATCCGAATCAGGTTCTCCGGAGAGGCGCTTGCGTAGGCAGTGTAGAACAGCACATACCGGTCGCCTACCTTCGAGAGCCGTCCGTCCTCCACGCCCAAGTTTTCGTACCCGTATTCCGGCCGGAGCACCGGCGCATCGTGCCGGGCGAGGAGGCGCAGGTCAGGAGAGAGAACTGCGAGCCCCATAGTCGAGCGCGTGTGGTCGTACGACTCCGTCTTCTTCCCCTGCGCCCGGTAGAGGAGGAAACAGAGGGCGGGTGCGGCAGCGAGTCGGCGAACGACTTCCGGGGGAAACGGGAGACCGGGGATGATGCGGTCAAGCTCCGCCCGGTCGTCAACGAGAACACAGGCAGGATTGAATGTCACCGCGTTTTCCCACGGATGAGCCGCGAGCGGGGCAAGAATCGCAGAACCATTGTAGAGACGCTCGACAGCGGGAAGAGTTCCTGGGATCATGGCGAGTCCGGCAGTATCTGGTGTGGAGATCGCACGGCTGCGGGATCAGAGCAACGATGCTGCGACCAAGCGCCGACGGAATTTCCGCAGGTCCGTGCCAGCGGAGCACAAGATGATCTTTTCCCCTCCCGCGTCCAGATCGAAGAAATTGTCGTCGAACGAAGCATCCACCCCGGGGCACTCGAGGTGAACATCCTTTGCAAACGCAGAGGAGCGGACACGGATGGCAAATTTCCCGCTCTCTGTTTCCGTCACATCGAGCCGGAGTCTGGGCCGGGGGAACCGGCAATGCTTCGGTTCCGCGAGCAACAGACGATTTTCGGCATTGCTGTCGTTTCCGGACACGTACCGGGCATGAAGGTAGTGGCAGGCGGGATCGAGGCCGGCCAGGGATGCGCCGGGGACCTTCAGGAGCGCCGCCGGGACGTCGGGATCCGACAGGAACTCGGTTTCCTTTTCCCAGACCACCTTGCCGTCGAACGATCGTACTGCAATAGTACACCGGCCGTGAAGCCCTGTCTGCAAATCGCTCGTGAGCCAGACCTCGCAGCCGTCCGCGACCCGTTTGAAGCTGACGAGCAGTGGCGCAAAGAATCGTTTTGCGTAGAAGTACGCAGCCTTGGGCCTGAGCCCGCTGTCCACCACGGACCAGCTGCTGACGGGCCAGCAGTCATTGAGCTGCCAGAAGAGCGCGCCTGCTGTTTTGAATTTCCGCCGGCGCCAGTGTTCGACTGCACGCTTCAGGGCTTCCGCCTGCACGAGTTGGGCCTTCAAGATAAAGTCGCCAAACTGGCCAGCTATGCGATGGTGTGCCGCCTGAAAGCGAAAGAGCCGTTCGGATCCTTCGGTTTGCTTGTTGTGATGCTCCATGACGGCGCTTTGCGGATGGCGGTCGGCAGGGAGAATCACTTCCTCAAGGGTTCGCCGGGTTGCAGGTGCCTGGAAACCGAATTCGGCCACGAAGCGGCCGGTGTCCAGTTCATATTTGTCGTAGTCCATCCATTCGCTCCAGACCGACCACTGGTGGCGCGTCCCACTTGATTCGCCGTTCGGGGATCCTTCTCCGAACGGTGAACTCCGCCAGTAGACCCGCGTCCCGTCGAGCTTTTTGCACACCCCGGGAAGGAGACTCCTGAATATCGACGAGCCGGTCATGGAATCGGGGCCTTTCCCCGGATTCTCCCTGCAGTAGAGCATCTCACACTCATTGTTCCCACACCAAACAACGATGCACGCATGATTGCGTAGCCGCCGGACGACCTTTGCGGCTTCTTCTGTTACCGCGCGCAGGAACCACGATTTGTCCGGGTATTCGCCACAGGCAAACATGAAATCCTGCCAGACCATCAACCCGAGCCGGTCGCAGGTCTCATAGAAGGCATCCTGTTCATAGATCCCCCCGCCCCAGACACGGATCATATTCATGTGTGCTTCGGAAGCCATGCGGAGCAGCTTCGCATACGTCGATTCCGGTATCCGCGGGATAAAGCTGTCAGAGGGGATCCAGTTTGCTCCTTTGCAGAATATCTTCATGCCATTGACGCTGAGGACAAACGGCTTTCCCTCGCTATCGCGTTCCTGTATGAGCGCGATTTTACGGAGCGCGAACGTCGTGCTCTGTGATGCGATCTGTTTCCCCTTTTCGATCAGGGACACGGTTCCCCTGTAGAGCGGCTGGGCGCCGTAGCCGTTCGGCCACCAGAGCTTGGGATCCGGGATCCGGAGACGGCACCGCACCTTGGCACCATGGAGCGGGATGGTCCGCTCGACGGCCGTCCCCTCCCCCGTAACCGTCACACGGAGAGAGAGGTGCGTCCGCCTGATTCTCTGCACATCGGCCGTCACTTCGACGACCGCTTCGTTCTTCTGGAGCGCGATCACCTTAAAGAAAGGGTCCGCAATGTTCGCGCGGCTGAATGCGTGCAACGAAATATTCCGCCAGATCCCGGCGGTGGGGAGCGACGGGCCCCAATCCCATCCGAACGAGTACTGCGCCTTACGCACGTAGACCCGATGCGGCTCCAACGCGACGCGGAGCGGGCCATTCTGTTTTTCGATGGCCTTTGCGCGCAAGACTGCAGCATCGAACAGAATCTCCAACAAGTTTTCGCCTGCGGTGAGAAACCGCTTTGCGTCGAACCGATGTTCGACAAACATGTTTGCAGTCTTTGCAAGCGGTTTGCCGTTGATGCGGATGGCGGCGTAGGTATCGAGCCCTTCGCAGACCAGGAGAAGCGCGTCATGCCGGAGGAGCTCGTCCGTGATATGGAATTTCCTCCGATAGACCCACTGCAGCGACCCGACCCACTGCACGTCACGCTCATTCATCCCCACGAACGGGTCCGGGATCAACGCATTGCGCATCAGGTCGGTGTGGACCGTCCCGGGCACGATCGCCGGCAGCCAGTCACGCGCCTTCAGGGCGGCGGGGGGTACAGGGGCGTACGCTTCTATTGCCTTGAATTCCCAGCTGCCATTCAGATTCAGGTGGTCCATACGCGACACTCTTTTCCTCTCAGGGGCCTCAGCGCACGAGCAGCATTTTCTGAACGAATGATTTTGCCGGCGTGCGCAGGACGCAATAGTACACGCCCGTTGCCGCTCCGGCCGGGTTCCACGTCACGGAATAGACGCCCGGCGCCAGCCGGTCGTTCACAAGCTGCGCCACCTCGCGTCCAAGGAGATCATACACACGGAGGGACACCGGTTCTGCCCCGGCGAGGGATGGCACGCCGAAGCGAATGGTGGTGGCGGGATTAAACGGATTGGGGAAATTCTGATTGAGCATATACGTCAACGGCACGGGGTCGTCTTTCCGCTCCGGGACTGCATCCACGGGGAAGAAGAGGTTCCGGATCTCATTGAGCGAGAGCGCGTAATCATAGAGGCGCAGGTCATCAAGGACGCCGTTGAAGTTGTACGATTGATTTCCGGGGAGAACCTGTCCGATGGTGAGATCGATCGTGGTGGGCAGGAGAGTTCCTGTAAAGGGGGCGAAACTGTCGAGCGCGCCGTTCAGATAGAGTTCCATGTCCGCGCCGCTATATGAGACGGTCACCATATAGACCGAATCAACCACGAGCGGGGAACCCGAATCGAGATCTTTCACTCCGGTGGTCGTTTTGACGGTCCACCGGAGATGGCCGTTGGAGATCGAGACCTTCCACCGGTTCTCCCAGTTGCCGTGCGACACCGGGTACTGCTCGCGGGTGTAGATTGCATCCACACGCATCCAGAAATTGAGTGAAATCGCCTGCTGGAAGTTGAGTCCGGGCGCATTGGGGATGCTGATGTACGCCGTTAACCCATCAAAACCATATGCTTTCCCGGGCACGTTAAACCTGTCGGAAACAAGGACTGCTCCATGGACGGTACCGTTGTACCCGTGTCCCGTCACGTCGTTTGCATTCCCGTCGAACGGGAGACGGGCAACCAGGGTTCCGGTCTGCGGCTGAGAGAGATCACGAACTTCCACAGCCGTGCTTTCTACATCCGCTCCACCGTAACCGTCGAGGACTCTGCACCTGATCACATAATTTCCGGGGGTCACAGGAGCGGACCACGACGGCGTTGAACCGTTGCCGATGATGTTCCCCGCGCCGGCACTCCAGTCGTATGTCAGGGTGTCTCCATCGGGATCAATGGCGAAGCACGTAAGCAGTGATCCGCCCCCCAGGCCGACCTTTCTTGGATCGGCGGTAATGCGCGTGATGGCCGGCGGACGATTGATGCGTGCAACGACGCCGATAGACGTGCGGGCTGAGTCGCGGCCACCGTGGCCATCGTCGATGATGCATTCCACCAGGCAGGGACCCTCAGCGGCGGGAGCTACCCAGACCACGCTGGTTCCTTCACCCAGGATGGAGCCCGCAGAAGCATGCCATGAATAGCTGAGCGTGTCACCGTCCCTGTCTGTGGCTGTCGAGAAGAGGTTCGCCGAACCGCCGAAGACGACGAGCGGGAACTCCGGCGCAAGTGCCTTGATCCGCGGCCGGTGGTTCCCCGCATAAAGTCGTGAGCGATAGTCGACCACCACCCCGTTGACGAGCATACGCTCCTCGTCGTACGTCACCTGCCCGCCTGCCGGCGTGATCACGGCGATGACGGCGGCATCGGAAGGGATGTCGATCGTGGTGACGCCACTGACCCCCGTGCGCAGGAATGAGTTGGACACTGCGTCATACACATCATGCATGCCCGCGCCAACGTCACAATGAACGGTTTTCAGCGTCGCATACGGATTGTAGAACAGGTAGGATGGATACGCCCCGCGGCGATAGTAATCGGTGGCAAGGAGATTGAGTTGCAGGATCATTGGAACGTCCGTCGTGTCGATGATCCCGCCCAGGATGCCGGCGTGGGAGGAACCGTACAGGGCGAGATTGGTAGCCCCCCACCCTCCTGTCATGGCGTCACCCGTACCGTACGGCGATTTGCCGCTCACCTGCTGATGCAGGGCTTCATACCCGATGACGGAGGCGGAGTCGTTTCCGACCGACCACGCGGCGTTATCCTGATGATCGGCCGCCAGGTAGGCCGGATAGAACAGGCGCGCCGCATTCGCAGCGTTGAGCACCCATTTCCCGATGGCCCGCGCAAACCCGTCGTCGTACCGAACAAGCGGGACGAGTGCGCCGACCTGTTCATAGGTGTTCATAGCGAACGCGTAGTCGTTGACCCCGTTCACTTCCCCGATCAGTCCGCTGCAGTCGTTTGTTCCCCATTGTCCCAACATTGCTCCCCAGGAGCGGAGCGGGCCCACATCGAAGCACCAGTTGACCAGGCGCCCGATATTGTAGGAGGTGCCCAGCTCGGCATTCATACGTGCACCGATGAGGGCTCCGTACGGGAGCTGGAGCTCATACGAAGGATTCGCGCTGTACGCATCGAGAAATTCCATGGCCCATTCCGCACCGATCCGGTACGACGCGCTGTCGGTGCGCGCATACGCGCAATAGAGCAGCCAGGCGAGCGCACCCGCCGCTTCCGGTTCGTGGACGCCGGCATCATACGGGCTCATGGACTGGAGGTACCACCCACGGTGGTCCATACTGGGGACGTGCCACGGCGCTGTGCTTCCCCCCATTGCATTCACCGCCTGGAGCCATCGATCCGCGACGGTGGTGAACTGCGCGGGAAAGTCGCCTGTCCCGGGATAGAGCGCATTCAGCTGGTAGAAGAACAGATTAGGCATGGTTTCATACCACCAGTCGTCCCACGAATCATCCACCGGATGATTCTTATAGACATTCTGCGGAGCACGCCGATTGAACCACTCCTCCGACATAAGAGCCCAGTTCCGGCCGAACTGGTTACTCTTGTCTATGCCCACCAGCGTCGCACCGATCACCGCGGGGAGGCAGTTGATCGCTTCCCCCGACTGCGGGGCTGTCGTTCCCACGACCGTGTGAAGTCCAAATCCCGGATGTGCCGGATAGTTGACAGTGTTGGCGTAGACCCGCACGAGAGGAAGATAGGTCCCAGTGCGGGAGAGATCGAACACGAGCGAATCGTACCCCCGCGCCACCGCTTTCCAGTTGCGCATCGCGTAGGGTGAAGGGGCGTTCGGCATCTGATCGATGCGGGAGACTGCGATCTGCTGGGCATGTGCTGTGAGCCCTGCGGCAGCGAGCAGTATGATTGCACGGAGGCGGATCACGGAAGCGACTCCCGGAACCGGGCGACGGCGGCGCCCTCCAGAATCTGCACAGCTGAAGCCGTGGTATCCAGAACGAGCGCAAGTTCCTTCCCGTCATCATTCCGGAAGAGCGCAAAGAGTTGGTCTCCTTTGCTGCCCTGTCGGAGGCGGCGATAGTGACAGTACCGGAGCGCTTCGGGCCGCTGTGCCAATTCCATGACTGTCAAGAGGGCTTCGATCGTGGATTCAGCCCCGGAATTTCTGTTCACTGTCGTGGAGTCGCGTATCCCGTCGAAGCAGCGCCCGGTTTCCGTATCATACATTGCAACGCCGGGAGGGTTATTGCCGAACAGCCAGGAGCCTGCGAGCCCTGCCATCACGAGGTATTCACGCTTCCGCGTCGCGTCGTACAGTTTGAGCAGGCCGAGGGTCATGGGACGGACGCCGTAAGCAATCTGGTCGAATGCGGGTTGTAAAGCCGGCGAGGCAACATCCACTTCTTTCAGGAATCCCTGCATGAGCAACCTGGAATACCATCCAGTCGCCTCCCGTTCCGCCGAGCG
>JBGPYM010000167.1:0-7021 GCA_041493205.1 Bacteroidota bacterium | reverse complement strand
GCGTACCCGCCGTTGTTTCCCTCGGTCATGATCCTGGCAAAATCATCGATGGACGCCGCGTACTGCATCGCTTTTCTGGCGCGCACGAACTCGGGGATGCCGGCGGGATTGTATCCCTCGAAACCGGTGATGGTGGTCTCGGTAATCATGATCCCCGCCGCATTGATGCCGAAGTCGTCGTCGCTGCAGATAAACCCCGGTATCCCGTCCATGATGATGCGGTATCCGGATGCGGGGACGATGTCAAAGACGATGGTCCATCGCGACCCTTCAAGGTAGCCGGACCAGTTGTTGTGCGCAATGACCACCTTCCCGTCGGCGGTGTAGCTCCCGGTCGCGACAAACGCGCTGCATCGTTCCGGCACCGAACGGCGCGTGGTGGACGTATCGCCGTGAGACCGGTCCACATGCTTGGTATAATATTCCCATTCGAGAAGACCGTTGACGGCGACAATATCCCAGAGATCCAGATTCGCGCCACGCGCCTGCACGCCATCGGCGATCCCCTGCAGCTCCGCCCGATACTCTTCCTCGATGCGGGGCCACATCATGGTGCGCGCTTCCTGACGAAAAAATGACCAGTCCCTGTGGGTACTCTCTTTCAGTTCAAGTTCGCTCACGGCTTTCATGTCCGCTATTTCGTCCGCAAGCCAGTACCCGTGCTGATAGCCGACATCCTGCGGTTTTCCCTCCAGGTGGACAAGGATCCAGCCGTTGACCGGCGGACGCCGGTATGATTTCCCGAGGCGAATGTCGGGGGATGAACCAAAGGCACCCGGACTCCCCGCCGCTGCGAGAATGGAAGTGGCAATGACCGCCAGCGCACACCCGCGTAGATGCCCCATGTTCTTCTCCCGGCCTGTTTTTGGCTATTTTTCAGCTATGAATTTGAGCGGAAAGGTACATTTTCGGCTTCCGACAGTCAACACTCATTATCGGAGGAGGATGTCCTTGAAACACAGGAGGGCAAGGCGACCTGGCGCGGTACTTGACAAATACAACTTCTTGTTATACTGACTTTTCCCTCACGAGAGAGCGGGAGCGCTAGTGTGCCGCCGAGACTGTCAGCGTGAGCGGCGATTCCATTTTCAAAGCGCACGTGCGAAGGGCGCGGATCCACTCCTCTTCCGTTGAGAAGTCGCCGCCTCTCGTCCAGCCGGCCCCCGCATAGTATGTTGCTCTTTTTCCCGCTTCCGCCACTCCCAGGACAAGGAGGTGGAGCGGCGTTTCCCTGATTCCGCGGCATATGGATTTCGGCATGACGATCCCCGTACCGAGGAATCCCTCCTCCTGCCGCTCCGTCGTCAGTCCCCAGAGACTCGCAGCGCAGGAGCCGCTGTCCGCGTGCCCCGTGACCCCGTTCCGCTTGACGACGCCTGCAGCGAACGGCAGTGCGGGGCCCTTCGCGTCAAACAGCACATCGATCCGGTTGAAGTTCGACCCTGCATCGATCGCAATACGCATCTTCTGCGTGACTTTTCGGGTCCCCAGAAACACGGGATTGTACGAAAGTTCAAACATGGCCCTGAGCGGTCCCGTCGCAATAATACGGTAGCCGGCAAACACTCCCGGCTGCAGAAGCGAATCACCGCTGATGAGGGCGCAGGCGCCGGCCCCCAGGGATCGTCCCACGGCGAAGAAATCGGCACCTTCGCCATGATCCTCATGGTACGGATCATGGCCGGGGAGTGCCGTCTGTGCGGCTTTGTACCACTTCTGAACAATCAGGGAGCGCACGCGCTTCGTCCAGACATCGATCCCGTTATCCACCTCTTTCGCAAGCGCAGGGCCGTACATTCTGAATGCGATGCGGTCGTTCTCCCACGCCAGGTCCTCGCGGGGGAGCACGAACCGCGCATCGGTCAGCGAAGGGAGCGCGGCTGGGGGAGCGGATGAGCGGACCACATTAAAGGCGACCGACGCTCCGGGTTGCAATGCAACACGTACCAGCAGGAGATCAGGCCTGCCGTCCCCATCCAGGTCGATCACCTGCGACGGAAGGGATTTTCCCGACGCAGAGTCTTCCACCGCAAACCCGGATGGCGCAAGGGTGGGAACATACCGGAGAAGATCACTCCATGGCACCTCGATTAACTCGTCGATCCGCGGGAACAATGAGGGATTGTCGACGCGCACGCGCACTCCCCGCTCCTGTGCCCCTGCCGGGATCGCCGTGAGCAGCACTATGAGCATCAGTATGAAAGACCGGTACATGGTTTCTCCTGCGGTATACAAAGTGAATCGATCAGTGAGACAGGCGGTACAGGTCCTGCCCGGCATTTTCCACCACCATGTCGGCGTCCCCCCTGCCCTCCTTCCAGCCGCCCGGATCGATCGTGCGTGGGTCGCGGTAGCCGAGGTTCACACTGCGGCACACCTCCTCCGGGATTCCTGTCGCAAGAGTCACGGCGATGCGCGGCTCTTCCCTGCCGCCGCCGTATGATCCGATCCCCCGGACGTTGGTGGAATGGGCCAGGATAAGTTTAGGTTCGGCCGCAAAACGGTCCCACTGATTGACAAAATAATCGCGCACATGATAGCCGATCCTCCGGATCGCGCGGCCGTGAACAAACGACAGTTCCTTCACCTGCGGGCCGTAAATGATGAGTTCCCCGCCGTCGGCAACGACCGGTTCCAGCTTGTACATCGCCTTGCCGGCCACCCAGACGTCTTCATAGATCTCCGGCGTCACGCCGAGAATCCGGCGCCGCGGCCCATCGAGGTACCTGATATGAAGTTCGGCGGAACAGTCGGCGGCACGCGACCACGCTTCTTCCGGCGTCCCTGCATACAGACAGGCGACTTTCCCGGCGTCATTGACCGTAAACGCAAAACAGGTCCTGGGGACGCTGATCATTTGCGCCGCCCGGTCGATCACGCGCCGGGTCGGCGTGTCCTTGACGCCGTTCACGACCGGATTGGTGATCACCGCCGCAAGCCAGTGGAACGTTTCGAGAACGCTCACACCCGCAATGCCGGGGAAGAAGTATTTGTTTCCGCCTGCAAATCCCATCGCCTCGTGCGGCACCACCGGGGTCACCATGATCAGGTGGTCGTACTCGAATATCCTTTTGTTCAGGGTGATTGGAATATCCTGGGTGAAAAGCCCCCCGGTCAGCGCTGAGACCTCTGCGCCTGGCAGCGTTCCGACGGAGGCGAGGGCCGCGGGATCGTCGAATTCGTGATTAAAAAACCGGACGGAGGAATACGTCGAGGCATGTTCCGCCCGGGTGATTCCCACGTGGTTCAGGATCCTCTCATTGCTCATGGCCCGGTGCGTCCCCGTGGCAATGAGATAATCGAGCGATTTCACTGTGTGCCCGATTGTATCGAAGATGATGCGGAAGAAGAGATCGATCGGTGCATGCCGCGTGTGGTCCGGAATCAGCACCAGGACTCTCTTCCCGTGGAGCGACAGTCCCCCGAGCGATTCGGCGCAGATCGCCTCCACATCGCGCGCTTCCAGAACCGTCTGCGCGTTCCCGTGTCCGATACAGTGTGCGCTCATGAGATGCCTTCTCGTTTATACGCCGCCATATGCCGAAAATCCGCCGTCGACCGGCACGACGATCCCCGTCACGAACCGCGATGCCGGCGAGAGAAGCCAGAGCATCGTCCCCAGGAGGTCGTCCGGTTCTCCAAACCGCGCCATGGGCGTATGATCGACGATCCTTTTCCCCCGGGCCGTCAGCGTACCGGTTTCCTTTTCCGTCAGGAGGAACCTGTTCTGGTCGGTCAGAAAGAATCCGGGCGCGATGGCGTTCACGCGAATGGCCGGGGAATATTCCTGTGCCATGTACACTGCAAGCCATTGGGTGAAATTGGCCACGGCCGCCTTGGCCGCCGAGTATGCGACGACGCGTGTCAGGGGGCGTATTCCCGCCATCGATGCGATGTTGAGGATGGTTCCCTGCTTCTTCTCTGCAAAATATTTGCCGAACACCTGGCTCGGGAGGAAGGTCCCGAGAAGATTCAGGTCGGCCGCACGCCGGAGTCCCTCCTCCGGAAGGTCAAAGAACGACTGTGCGGGTCCTGCGGTTGCCTGCGGGTTGTTCCCGCCGGCCGCGTTGATGAGAGCGTCGATCGAACCGAATTCCCGAAGAACAGCATCGGCGGCGGCAACCAGCGTTTCCTTCCGCAGGACATCGCCGTAGACGATCATGGCCTTCCCCACCGTTGATTCCAGCCGGACTTTCAACCGGTCCGCGAGCGCCGGATCGCGGTCCATGATGACGACATTGGCATTGCACCCCGCGAGCGCGCACGCCATCTCCCCCCCGAGCACCCCCGCACCGCCCGTGATGACAATCGTGCGGCCCGTAAAATCATACATTGCATGAAGATCGTTCAGGTTCATTGGTCTCTGCTTTCTCTTCAGGTGAGGTCGTTCAGATCGACACCGTCCATATCGTCAAATGCCTGGTTTTCTCCCCCCATCGCCCAGACGAACGAATATGCGGACGTCGCGACTCCCGCATGGATCGACCAGCTCGGCGACAGCACAGCCTGTTCATTCTTCATGATGATGTGCCGCGTCTGTCCGGGTTCCCCCATGAAGTGGAAGAGCGCTGCGCCCGCGGGAAGATTGAAATACATGTACACTTCGGAGCGGCGCTGGTGGGTGTGCGGGGGCATCGTGTTCCAAACGCTCCCCTCCTCCAGCACGGTCATCCCCATCACGAGCTGGCAGCTCTGGACCGCCGGAGGGCGAATATACTTGTAGATGGTCCTTTTGTTCGCGCCGGCTGCGCTCCCCAGGCTCACCGACTCCGCATCGGATTTTCGAAGGTGGATGGAGGGATACGACTGATGCGCCGGGTAGCTGACAAAATAGAATTTTGCGGGATGGGCAGGGTCGGCGCTCCTGAAAACGATTTCCCGCGATCCCCGGCCGCAATAGAGCATGTCGGTCGGGGCCATCGGGAACTCCGTGCCGTCGATGGAAACGACTCCCGGGGCGCCGATATTGATGATGCCGGCTTCACGCCGCTCTGCAAAGAAGGCGGCCGCCATCTCCTTTTTTGAACTCGTCAGGGCAAGCTGCTGCCGCACCGGGACAGCCGTGCCGGTGATCGAGCGGTCGATGTCGGAATACACCATCGGAACGGCGTCCGGAACGAACAGGGAGTCGATCAGATAGGAAGCGCGGAGTTCATCGCTCTTCATGCTTCCGAACCCGCGCGGGTCTGCGGATCGCCGTACGTCCATGGTTCTATCCTTTCTGTGAGAGAGAATTTTCGCTGACCGTCGCACCGCACGACGCACGGACGACCAGGCGGGGCCTGAGGATCGACACGACCGGAGTTTCCTTTCCTGCGATCCGGGAGAGGAGGACATCCACCGCGGTGGTGCCGAGCTCGTGGGTGGGCTGCCGGATGGTGGTGAGCGGGACGAGGGCATACTCGGCCGGCCCGATGTCATCGAACCCCACGACAGCGATATCGCCGGGGATGCGGACCCCGTGCTGGAGCAGGGCGTGCTCGAGGCCGAGCGCTGCGAGGTCGTTGTAGACAAACAGCGCTTCGGGCCGGTCCTTCCGGTCCGCAAGCAGCTCCCCGATTTCCCGGCCGGACCGGTAGTCATTCTCTTCGCCGCGGAGTCTGAGGCGGTACTGATCCTGCGGCGACGGCGTCAGGCCGTGCGACGCCAGCGCATCCTCATAGCCCCGACGGCGTTCTTCCCCCACCAGGTTTCCCTGTTCGCCGTTGATGTACCCGATGCGGGTATACCCGAGCTGCACGAGATGGTCCGTCGCAATCCTGGCACCCTGATAGTGATCCGTTCCGACCCTGACGATGTCGGGGTCAGAGAGATACGAGACCATGACATAGGGGAAACCCCTGCGATGGAGATCGCGGAGCGCTTTCGTGGCGGTGTACTCGTGGGTCATTGAGGCAATGACCAGTCCGCCGACGCCCAGATCGATGAAGTGGCGGATCTGGTGTTCCTCCTTCTCCGCACGGTCGGCGCTGTTGGAGAGAAGAATATTATATCCATGCTGCGAAGCGGCCTCCTCGACGCCTTTCACGATCATGGAGAAGAACGGACTCGAAAGGTCCCGCAGCACGATCCCGATCGCCCGTGTCTTCGAGAGGCGGAACTCGGCCTGCTTCCGCGCGACGTAGGTCCCCTTCCCCATCCGGCTGTACAGGACGCCCTCCTTGATCAAATCAGCAAGCGCCTTCTTTACGGTGATCAGGCTTACCCCGTAACGGCGTGCAAGCTCGGCCTGCGAACCGATTCGCGCGTCGGCCGGGAGCCCCGTGATTTTCTGCCTGAGGTCTTCGGTGATCTGGAAGTAGAGCGGGATGGGTTTTCTGACGTCGATGCTCATGGTGGTATACCAGGTATACGTCTTAGTCAAATATACCCCTCACCTGGTCTCAAGTCAAGAGGGCGGTCTAAGTGATAACCGATCAACATGTTACACCGCTCCACGCACTTCACGAAGAGATTGCATCTCCCTGTGCGAATCGCTATGTTAGCGGCGAACACGCCTCCCACTCACACCCAATTTAACCACCACGGAAGGAATCTCTATGGAATATACGGACATCCTCAGCGTGCTGATCCGCTGGATTCACATCGTCGCGGGAATCCTGTGGATCGGGCTGCTGTACTGGTTCAACTGGGTCAACATTCCGTTTGCCGCAACAATGGACGGTGACACGAAGAAGAAATACACGCCCGAGCTCTTTCCGCGTGCCCTCTTCTTCTTCCGCTGGGGGGCGGTCTGGACATACGCGGCGGGCCTGCTGCTTCTCATGCTTGTGTTCTACCACGGCGGACTGATGTTCGAACAGGGCGTGGAGGGATGGGGCGCAGGAAGCATTGTCATGGTCATTGTCTCCCTCCTCCCCTTTGCACTGTATGACCCCCTCGCGAAAAGCGGACTCGGAAAAAATATCCGGACATTCGGCGCGATTGGATTCGTCCTCATCGCCGTGATCGTCTGGCTTATGACCACCTGGGGGCAGTTCAGCTACCGCGCGTACAATATCCACATTGGCGTGATGTTCGG
>JBGPYM010000001.1:0-49971 GCA_041493205.1 Bacteroidota bacterium | reverse complement strand
CCTTGAGGGCGTTCATCTCATGCACGTCCTCAAAGCCCTGCAATCCGAGCGACGCGAGCATCAGGATCCCGATCCCGGCCCCGAAGTACCCTCCGTACACCGCCACAAGAAACTGAAAAACGACCGCCCAGAGCTTCCAACGATGCGGAATGTCTGCGCCGGTCACCGCCATGCGCTTCCCGAATATGCGCGCAACCGTGCTGTGCGCCATGAACAGGATCGTGGCGAAGAGAATCAGGAACGGGACAAGCCCGTCAAAGACTCTGGAGGGGGTCTGCACCAGCAGAATCCCCCCCGCCAGTCCGCCCAGCAGGCTTACCGGGGCGAACAGTTTCAGCCACCGGAATACCGACCTGATCCGGTTACGATAACCGGCCGCGCTGCTCAATGCCGCAGGCAGAAGGGCAACCGTGCTCGTTGCGTTGGCAACCACCGAAGGGAGACCGGCGAACACCAGGGATGGAAACGTCACCAGGGTCCCCCCGCCGGCGATCGCATTCATGACGCCTGCCACAAACCCCGCGGCCATCAATGCTGCGGCGAGGAGAGGATCGAGAGGATGTGAAAGCATCGTCAGCCCGGGCTATCGTTTGGTGAAGTGTGCCTGCCATCCTGCGGGAGCGGTGACGTCACCGCTCACCCGCCACTTCCGGACGCGCCCCGCCGCCCCTTCCGGACTCTTGACACCATCAAGCCGCACCAGCACATACTCATCCGGAACATGGACAATGAGATCGTACGGATTGCCGGCCACCGCCCGGACCGAGCCGGAAAGGACTCCGCTCGCCTCGTCCCAGGTGAGACTGAGCAACTCCACGCCCCCCTGCGTGACATGGCGGGACGTTGAGAGGAGCTGAGGTCTTCCCGTCGCGCGGTGAAGCGCGATCACACGACTGCTCATGGGCTCCAGCATCAGGGACATCGTGCCGTGCACCTCACCCAGGAATTCCCCTTTCCAGAAATCATACGCCAGAAGCGAGTCTCCCGGTGCTATGCCGGTGGTCGCCAGGTCGAACGAGCGCGATGCCGGTTGATCGCTCCAGTTAAAGAGCCCTACGACGTCCCACGATGCAAATCCGCGGCGGACCGGCAAATGCCACACAGTGGCGGGGACCCGTTCAAAAAGGTCGATTGGACGGCCAAAGCGGTACCCTTCTCCCGCATTGGCATAGACCGGCAGGCACTTCTTGACAATCTCCAGACGTTCCTGGGGCAACGCCGCAAGATTCTCGCTGATGAATACGATTCCCCCCGACAGCGCGATGAGACTTCCCCACATGCGTGCCTGGTTGAGCGTGAACGGCTCACGGACGAGCAGGCAGTCAGGATCGTTGGCCCAGAATACGCCGTTGGTGAAATACCGGGGTCCCACGGACGAGACCCCGTAGCGGAACGTCCGGTCCCAATTGCCGACGTCGTCCCCTATGCGAAATGCGTCTGCCGATCCGAGCGTCGAAGGCATGACGCTGTTGCATGCAAGGATCTTCGCTTTGTTGCCGACGGCAGCGCGGATCTCGCCCAGCATGTCTCCGTAGATCTGTATACTGGTGCGGGACTGGTCCCGGGGCTCGGCGATGGCAAGGGCGTCCCCGTATGCCTTCGGACCGAATTCCCCGAAGAGGTCGAAGGCGACAAAATCGTACTTGATGTATTCGAAGCCCCACTCCTCCACAAGCTTGACAAACAGATCCCGGATGAGCCGGCGGACTTCCGGATTTGAAATATCCATCTGTCCCCGGCTGTTAAACCACTCCGGGTGCAGGGAGCGCTCCGGCGCGCCGTCACTGAACTGAAACGGCCGCACCCAGATGCCGGGCTTCAGGCCGCGTGCGCGGATTTCGCCGGCAAACCATTTCATCCCCCTGGCGAATTTGGAATTCTCGGTCCATGGCCCGCCGGCAACAGTGTTATGAGGGGGAGAGGATGTCTCGACGCCAAGCTGCCAGCCCGAATCGATCTGGACGTACTCGAGACCAAAATCCTTCAATTCTCTGGCGATGAAGTCAAGGTTCTTAAGGATATCTTCCTGCGTCGTTTTGGCGAAGGAAAAATACCAGTCCACCCACCCCGTGGGGATCGACGCGACGGCAGGCAGCCCGTTGTGCCGTGCAATATCCCGCGCGTACCGTTCCAGCCATTCGTGGACAGGCCCCTCTGCGAGGGCGAACAGGATCGACCCCGGCTCGATCACGGTCCCCGGAGGGATCAGCACTCCCTCGCGTCCGGCATGGACGTCCATCCTGACCGAGAGATCAAGAACCGGAGAGTCCCCGGTGCGTTCAATGTCAACGTGCAGTTTTGAGCGGGGAATGTCGAGGTAGCTCACCGTGAGCGTCCTTCCCGCACCCGGGTCGAAGAGATGAAGATCCCATGCGCTCCGGACACGCGAGTTCGCCGTGAGCCGAACGATGCCGCATTCACCGTAACACCGCTCCCATGCATCGGCGAGCGCGCGAAGATCCCCTCCTCCAAACCGGAGCGCGCCGCCATCGGCGACCCGTGCGACACAGGGAGAGAGGCTTGTGACACGCCGGCCGGCCGGAGAGATGTTCCGAACCCGCGGTATCAGCACCAGCCCCGTCTCCCGGGGGACGAACGCACAATCGAGCTGGAGTCCCTGGACCGCACTCACCCAGCGGAGGAGGATCCCCTCATCGTCACGATTCAGAGAGAATTCCTGGTCAGGGTCGGTCGACTGGATTGTTCTCTTGCCGGTCTCCAGGACACACCTGGCCCCCGTGACGAGCCGGGTTCCATGAAATGTAATGTCAAAGGTCCCTGCCTGCTCTCCGTGGAGGACATCGAACGCCGCAGGCGGCCGGGCTGCGCCTGCCGGGAAGAGCCCGGCCTGAACCGACCTGCCTGCGAACGCGGTGGCGAGGAGGCCGCCGGAGGCGGACTGGATGAATTGGCGTCGTGTGAAGGGCATTGTCCTCTCTCGAGGGAAAACAGAAAGGCCTGGCAGGGAAACCGAACCCGCCAGGTCTTTCCACTGTGTTCAGGGAGCTTGTGCCGGGTGTCAGGCCGCCGGAGGCGCTGCCTTCTTCCCGAAAACCATTGCAAGCGCAATACCGTAGATGACGTAAGAGATGACGCCGTAAATAAACCACTGCAACGCCAGCGAGTATGGAATCGCTATCATCGCATACGTTCCGTACGCCATGCCGACGCTCATCCAGATTCCAATATAAAGACCGTACCGGATCCCTTCGGCAAGGCCCTTCCCCTCATAACCTTTGGAGAATATGAATGTGAAGAAGAATGCGCCGATCACCGAGATGACCTGATACATCCAGATATGGGATTGCATGTCAGGGCGCCAGAGGCTCTTCAGTGTCTCGTACGTTGCTCCAAGGATGAGCGTGTGTACGACAAAACTCACCACCTCCATCAACACGAGCACGACGATAAAGCCGAGCCATACTTTCTTATTCATAGGCCCTCCGGGGGGGGATTAGTGTGGAATCGGGAAATCAACGAGGTGTGACGCGAGATTGTACTGAACATTTTGGCGAGAGTCAACCACCCCCATTGACTTTTACACGCCGCATGTCTAGGTTCTGACACGTCGTATTCTGTGCCTGGAAAGGAGTTGGGTCAAAATGATGGAAATTGGACCATGGGATCTGAGGACGAGACTGGAGTCCGGCGAACCGCTGACAGTGCTCGACATCCGGGAGGCGGAAGAGTACGCGGAATGGCATATCCAGGAGAGCGTTAACATCCCTGTCTATAATGCAATCAACGCAGGGAAGGTCCAGAATTTTGCGGATCTGCTGGACGTGCTGCCGGGTGACCGGCCGGTCGTTGCGGTTTGCCGCGCAGGAGTGACATCGCGCGTTGCTGCCCGCGTTCTCGAATCGCGCGGCTACAGCGCGTACAGTCTCACGGGCGGCATGCGCCTCTGGTCCGGAATCTGGAGCGAAGCCCGCGTACCGCTGTCGTCACCGGACGCACCTGTACTGGTCCAGGTGAGGCGGAACGCAAAGGGATGCCTTTCCTATGTCATGTCTTCGCGGGGAGAGGCGCTCGTGGTGGACCCGAGTGTGGATGCATCAGCGTATGAAGACGTGGCCGGGCGGCTGGGGGCAAAAATCGTCGCCGTGGCCGAGACGCATATACATGCCGATCATCTCTCTCGCGCCCGCGCGCTCTGTCTGTCGACCGGGGCCGCACTGTACCTGCCGGAGAACGATCGGATCAAATTTCCGTTTACGTCGCTCCGTGACGGCGCATCCTTTGCGGTGGGAGGTGAATCCGTACGCATGGTGTCGACGCCTGGACACACGGGTGAAAGCGCGTGCTACGTCCTGAAGGAGGAGGTGGTGTTGACGGGGGATACGCTCTTTGTGGAGAGTGTCGGGAGGCCTGATCTTGAACGCGGAGACGCCGGGGCCGCGGCAGGGGCGGCGCTGTTGTACGAGAGTCTCCACCGGAAACTCCTCACACTCGGTGACGACGTGCGGATTCTCCCAGCGCACGTCAGCCGGCCCATCGCGTTCGACGGCGTACCGGTCGGGGGGCGCATGGGGGAACTGCGTTCAGGCATCCGCATGCTGGCCGCAGGGAAAGATGAATTCGTCGCCGCGGTGATCGGCCACCTGGGTTCCAAACCCACGAATTTTCATGCCATCATTGCATTCAATGAAGGCAAGGCCGATCCCGGCGCGATCGACCCCCTCGACCTGGAGGCAGGCCCAAACAGGTGTGCAGTGCAGTGACAACCGTCTTCTCTTAACGAGCGACAGAGGTCAATCACCATGGAAAAGCATATTACACTCGTGGGTGTTCTCAATATCGCCTATCGTGCATTTACCCTCCTCGGGGCATTCGTGCTCTTCGCACTTGCCGCGGGATTCACCCGCCTGTTTCAATTCCTTATGCGGACGGGCGCCGTGAACATGCATGACGTGCCGTTTGAGATTCTGGATATCGTTCCCTTCCTCCTGGCGCTGATCGCGACGCTGATGTTCGTCGTGTCCATCGTCGGGATCATCGGCGGGATCGCAGTCCTGAAGCGGAAGGAGTGGGGGAGGATCGTGGTGCTCGTCGTTTCATTTTTCAACCTGGCGCACATTCCTCTCGGCACGGTCCTCGGCGTTTATACGATCTGGGCGCTGCTGAACGACGAAACCATCAGGGCGTTCGGGACCCCGACCGGCCCGCGGGCGCCCTGAACGCAGGTCCGGCGCGTTCCACCGCCGGACCTACCAGATTTTCACGCGCTTTGTCTCGGGCCGCCACATGGCATCACCGGGTTTCACGCCGAAGGATTCATAGAATTCCGGCATATTGGAGAGGGGTCCGAGGACGCGGAATTTCGGCGGCGCATGTTCGTTGCTGCGCACCTGGCTCGCAATAGACTCCGGCCGCTGATTCACCATCCACGCCAGGGCAAAGCCGAGGAAATACCGCTGCTCGGGCGTCAGTCCTGCAATGGTCTGCCTGTTCTTGTACTGGGCGGTACCCTTGAACGCATCGAGTCCCGTCATGATCCCGCCGAGGTCCGCGATATTTTCCCCCTGCGTGAGGTCACCGTTAATGTGGAGGGTATCCACGGCGACGTACCCGTCGAACTGCTCGACGATCATCCGCGTCTTCTCAACAAACTTCGCGCTGTCCTCCTGCGTCCACCAGTTGTTCAGATTTCCCTGATCATCGTACTTGCACCCCTGGTCGTCGAATCCGTGCGTGAGCTCGTGCCCGAATGTCGATCCTCCGACCACGGCATAGAGCAGCCCGTCGTCCGCGAGGGTGTGTTCGTACCCCGGCAGGATGACGTTGCAGCCCGGAACGACAATCTCGTTGTTGGAAGGATTGTAGTACGCGTTATAGGTCTGGGGGGTCATCACCCATTCCGTGCGGTCCACCGGTTTGCCGAATTTGGCGATCATGGTGTTGAAACGCCAACGGCGGGCGGCCATTTCATTGCGCACGTACGACGAGCGGTCAATCTGGACGCTGCGCATGTCCTTCCAATGGTCGGGGTACCCGACCTTCATGATGACGGTGGAGAGCTTCTGCAGCGCCCGCTGTTTGGTCGCAGCACTCATCCAATCGAGCTGGGCGATACGGTCGGCATAGGCCTTCCTGATCGCCTCTCCTATTTCACGCAGCTTGTCTTTCGTCCCCGGCGGCAGATACTCGGCTGCATAGACCTGTCCGGTCAGCTCGCCAAGCGACGCGTCCGTCCTCTCGACGACCCGTTTCCAGCGCGACTTCGGCTCGGGCGTGCCGGAGAGCACCGTGGAGTAGAACGCAAACGACTCCTGGTACGCTTTGTCGTCCAGGTACCGGGCGAGCCCGCGGATGAACTGGTAGGTGAGGTAGGTCTTCCAGTCGCCGATCGTCAATGAGCCCAGCAAGCCGTCGAGGGACGTCAGGTACTCGGGTTGCCCCACGATGACGGTATCGACGCCATGAATCCCTGCCCCCTCCATGAAGACCGTCCAGTCAAAATGTGGAGTGAGTGCGTAGAGGTCGCGCACGGGCATCTTGTTGTAGTTCTTCAGCGGATCGCGCGTGTCCTCGCGTTTGCGCGATGCTTTCGCTATGGCCGTTTCCAGCGCCATCAGCCTCCGGGCGGACGCCGCGGCCCGGATGTTCCCGTAGCCGGCGATAGCAAGCATGCGTTCGCAATGGGACACGAACTTCGCACGGATGGCGGCGGCGGAAGAATCAGGATCGACATAAAACCTCCGGTCGGGCATGCTCAGGCCGCCCTGCCAGATGAATATCGCATTCTTGCTGCTGATCCTGTCGTCCTGTCCCACGCTGAACCCAAACAGCGGGGATCCGGACACCGCATGAACAAAGGCGGCGGCGCGGGCAACGCCGGCCAGGTCGTGCACCCCATCGATCATCGCAAGGTCGCTGCGGAGGTCTTCAATTCCCCGCGCATTCAGGGAGACACTGTCCATCCCCGAAATAAAAAAATCGCCGATCTTCTGACGGTTGCTCCCTTTCGGGTAGCCGGGCTGCGCCGCCGAGGTCTCGCACAGATTCCGGATCTGCGCGTTGATCGTGTCCTGAATGACCTGCCATAATCCGTTGCTCGGTTCGCTCGGAGGAATGGGGTGTTCCCTGAACCATCGGCCGTTGGCATACTGGAAGAAGTCCATGCCGGGTGCAACCGTGGTGTCGATGTGCGAGCGAAGTGGATCAGCTCCGTCCGATGCGCGTGACGGCTGGCTGAGGGCAGTACAGGCGGCAAGCAGAGCGGAAAGCAGCAGTGCAGCGAGTTGTTTCATGGGCGTAACTCCTCCGCGTGGTGGGAGAGAAATCGAAGAGGCCTTAGTATTCTTTAAACGGATGCAGGCGGCGCTTGTTTCATCCATCGCAAACGGGTGTGGCCGGGGAGGACAGAGGGGGGCAATGAGCGGTGGACCCGGGTGTCGTTGTCGTCTGGAGAGCGGGGCACGGGAGTTGAACCCGTCTTTCAAGCTTGGGAAGCTCGCGTTGAACCGCTCAACTAGCCCCGCGGTACACCAAAAAATCTAAGGAAATCTGCAGACTTTTGCAAC
The DNA here is from genome assembly GCA_041493205.1 of Bacteroidota bacterium. Lineage (GTDB taxonomy): Bacteria > Bacteroidota > Ignavibacteria > UBA10030 > UBA6906 > JBGPYM01. Next base: position 42,448 of record JBGPYM010000001.1, on the reverse strand, counting down.
CATCGTACCGAGATCCATTGCCTTTCATGAATCCCCTTCGTACGTTCACTTCCGGCCGTCCCGCTGTTCAACCCCATGTTCACACCAACCCGGAGCAAACACCGTGCTAGTCACCGTACTGGAAAACTATGATGCCATGAGCAGGGAAGCTGCCCGGCTCGTTGCTGACCGCATCCGCAGGAAACCCAACCTTGTTCTTGGCCTCGCCACCGGCAGCTCCCCGCTCGGGATGTACAAGGAGCTGATCCGCATGTACAGGGACGAGGGTCTCGATTTTTCGAAGATCACGACGTTTAATCTTGACGAATACGTCGGCCTGCAGCCGTCCCATGATCAGAGCTATCACTTCTTCATGCAGGAGAACCTCTTCAAGCACATCAACATCGATCCCCGGCACATTCATGTGCCCCAGGGAATGGCGAAAGACATCGATCTTTTCTGCGACTGGTACGAATCACGCATGCGCGAGGTTGGTGGCATCGACCTGCAGGTGCTCGGGATCGGCGCCAACGGCCATATCGCCTTCAACGAACCGGGGTCGTCGCTCGGCTCCCGGACGCGCATCAAAACCCTGACGGGGACGACGCGCATGGACAACGCACGGTTCTTCAAGACGAAAGAGGAAGTCCCGCGGTATGCGATCACGATGGGGGTAGGAACGATCATGGACGCGAAGCAGCTGGTCCTGGTGGCGAACGGCACCGGGAAAGCCGACGCGGTCCGTGCGGCAGTGGAGGGCCCGCTGACGGCCATGTGCCCCGCATCGATCATACAGATGCACCGTCTTGCGTTCGTGTTCCTTGACAAGGCCGCGGCGACCAAGCTCACCGGTCTCTATAATGATACGTGGGAATCCAAAATCTTCGAGTAATGCAACGTTGACGACATGACCCAGAGCATCTGCATCTTTGAGGACGAATTCCACCGCCGGCTCCTCCCCCTGGTCTATGTGCGGCCGGTGTACGACCTGCGGTGCGGCATTCTTACGCTCCGCGGAAAAATAGAACGGTCGTTCCCCGGCGCCCGCGTTCATCTGCACACCCGCGGGTATCTCGGTAAACTTGTGGAGCAGCAGAATCCCGGCATTCCCGTGAACAGGGTGGAGGGGGACCGGTGTCTGTTCATCAACGGACGCGTCCTGGCCGCGGGAAACCTGGCCACCCTCCTGCCGCCGGACGGACCCGACGGGCTCTTTGTAACGGGGGAGACTCTCGTTGCAGCGCGCGTCAGCGGACGGGCACTCGATACGGTCAGGAACGACCTGCCCGACGTCCTGACCCCCCGGACATTCGGTGCGCTTCCGGTGACGACCGTGAACGTAACGGCGATCGGGTACCCCTGGGATCTGATTCATCACAACGGGGATGAGATCACCGCGGACTGTGCCCTCCTCGCTCCGGAACCGTCCCGCCGCATGGCGGGCACGGTCTACGAAGGGGCGCACCTGATCAACCCCGGTGCCATCGTGATCGGCGAAGGGTCGAAGATCAAGACGGGCGCCGTCCTGGATGCCGAGAACGGACCGATTTACATCGGCAGGAATGTGACGGTATTCCCCAACGCCGTCATCGAAGGGCCGACATTCATCGGCGACCGGACGCTCATCAAGATCGGCGCCAAGATCTATGAGCAGACCAGCATCGGCGAAGTCTGCAAGGTGGGCGGAGAGGTGGAGGGCGCCATCATTCATGCGTACTCCAACAAGCAGCATGACGGGTTTCTCGGTCATGCGTACCTCGGCATGTGGGTGAACCTGGGCGCTGACACCAACAACAGCGATCTGAAAAACAATTACGGCAACGTGAAGATGGTGATCGACGGGAACACCGTTGACACCGGTTCGATGTTCATGGGACTGGTCATGGGTGACCATTCCAAGAGCTCGATCAATTCGATGTTCAACACCGGGACGGTCGTCGGCGTCTCGAGCAACGTCTTCGGGAGCGGGTTCCCCCCGAAGAGCATTCCGTCCTTCGCATGGGGAGGGGCCGAAGGGTTGAGCACCTACGATCTGGACAAGGCACTGGAGGTCGCCCGGAGGGTCATGGGGCGAAGGAAGATCGAGCTCTCCGGGGTCGAAGAGAAGGTCCTCCGTACGGTGTTCGCGGAGACGGGGAAAGAACGGATGGGATTGCAGGTGTAGAGAAGGTCTATTCCCTCAGGACGCGGGCGAGGATCGTGCCGATCACCAGGCCGACGAGATAGCCGTAGGGCAAACCCACGCACAGGAGACCGACCAGGACCGCCGTTCCCAGATGAGCCCTGACCGGGACCGTGTCAGCCAGCAGACGAATAAGTGCGGCTCCCTCAAAGAGCAGGATGACGCCGAGCAGCGGCAGAGGGAAGACGTGGATAAGTGACGTGAACCCCGGACCGAAGCAGAGTCCGAGAATGATGTACATCCCGCCGTAGATCACGACGGATCCCCCCGTCCGTGCACCGAACGCGTAATGCCCCGCCATCCCTCCCGAACCGTGACAGACGGGCACCCCGCCGAAGAACGGTGCAACGAGGTTCATCAGCGAATACGTCAAGCCAATCCGCGGGATGGTGATCCGCGACTCGGGGAAATAATCTGCTGCAATCCGCTGGGTTGCCAGGATCGAATTGCCGAAGGAGAGCGGGATCTGCGGGAGGGCAAGGAGCACGAGCCCGGTGCCGATGTCGGCGGTCGAAGGAACCGTGAACGCCGGGAAGGAAAGACCGAAACTCGAGGCCAGGGCTGCCGGGTCATAGTGCGCGATGGTCGCATACACAACGCCGAGGCCGATGACAAAGAGCGCTGGGGGAAACCGCCGGTTGCCGAGAAGGAGCACCGTGATGGCGAACGCCACCGCCGCCAGTATGTATCCCGTCACCCCTCCGGACTGTATATAGTTGGTGAGGGAGAGGAGCGAAAGCTGCAGACCGAGGCCGAACTGAATCCCGCGAACGACGGAACGCGGAATGCTGTTGGCCAGCCACTGGAGCAGGCCGGTGACCGTCAGGAGCAGCATGACAATGCCGATTGCAAGGCCTGCGCCCAGCACGACCGGTCCCGCAATTTTCTGTGCGATCACCAGGGTGGCAACCGCTTTCAACGGCTGCACCGGCATCGGAATGCCGTACACGAGTGCAGTGGCGATCTGCATTAACCCATAGACAATCAGCACCCCCCCGGCGTCGAGACCCGACGCCAGTATCATGCCGACGAGGAGCGGAAGGTCCGTCCCGATATCGCCGAAAGCCCCCGAAAACTCATTCCTGTCAAACCGGATCATGGATCATCTTACTCACTCTGGTCCATAACCGCAAGGATTTCCGGCCCTCCGAAAGGCAATTTCACCCTCCATTCCCGCGATTATTTCACTTGACTTTTTCTTGTTGAGTTGTTAATTTAAGACTAATAAGTCTGATATTATTCCATGAGCCTGATATTCAGCCGGCAGTGTGAGTACGCCCTCCAGGCGGTCACGTTTCTCGCCCTCAAGAAAGATGGGGAGCTCACATCCATCAAAGAGCTTGCCGGGAAGCTCCGGATCCCGCATCATTTCCTGGCAAAAATACTGCAGCGTCTCAGCCGGAAGGGACTTCTGACCTCGCTGAGGGGCCCCACCGGCGGCTTCGGGCTGGCAATGCCTGCAAAGGAGATGACACTCTTTCATATTATCGAGGCGGTCGACGGCGTCGATTTCACCCAGCAGTGTGTCATGGGATTTCCGGAGTGCTCGGGAAAAAATCCGTGCGCCGTTCACGATAAATGGGCCGGCCTCCGCGAGGGCATCTATGCGATGCTCGTCAGCAGGAACATCGGGCAGATGGCAGGGGAGATGAAGAAGAAGGAGTACCAATGAAGAAGATTCCGGTTTCCTTGCGCAGGAGGCTGAACCCGTACGGGAGCGAACGAATCTGGTACAGGCGGCTCCTCTGGCGGCTGCGCGAAGATTCGCAATTCCTCCGCAGCGCAGTGCAGCTCGCATTCGTGCTCCTCCTCCTCTGGATCGGCATTGAGTTTCACCTCTTTATGCGGTGGGGCATTTCCGGCGGGGAGGAGCCATTCGTCCCGCGCCCCCCCGGCGTCGAAGGTTTCCTCCCCATCAGCGGGCTGATCAGTCTCAAATACTTCTTTCAAACCGGGATCATCAACGCGGTCCATCCGTCGGGTCTCTTCATTCTTGCGGCGATTGCCCTCGCCAGCGTGGCTCTGAAGAAGTCGTTCTGCAGCTGGCTCTGCCCGGTCGGCACGTTGAGCGAATCCCTCTGGCTCCTGGGGAAAAGAATCTTCAAAAGGAACCTGACTCTCCCACGCTGGCTGGACGCTCCCCTCCGGTCTCTCAAGTACCTGCTCCTCGGGTTCTTTCTCTGGTCCGTTCTGGCAATGGATGTGCGGGGCCTTGAGAACTTCATTTACAGTCCGTATAATAAGGTGGCGGACATAAAGATGTATCTCTTCTTTGCACAGATCTCTTCTTTCGCCCTCTGGACCATTATCATACTGATGCTCCTGTCCGTCGTCATCAAGAATTTCTGGTGCAGGTTCCTCTGTCCGTACGGCGCCCTGCTCGGCATCGCAGGCTGGCTCAGCCCGCTCAAGATCACGCGGACCAGTGCCACGTGCATCGATTGCGCGCTCTGCTCGAAAGCATGTCCCTCCGGCATCACCGTGCATACGGCGACGAGGGTCTGGAGCGATGAATGCACAAGTTGCATGGCGTGCGTCGAGGCCTGTCCGGTGAAAAACACACTTGCCATGAAATTCTCACCGCGTGCGACCCCGGTACCTTCCTGGGCGTTGGGCGCCCTGGTCGTGGGAACGTTTGTCGCCGTGACCGGACTTGCGATGCTCTCCGGACACTGGCAGAATGCGGTTGCGCAATCGGAATATCAGCGCAGGTTCCAGCAGCTGGATGCGCCGGTCTACAAACATTTCCGCGGGCAGGTTGCGGACTATGGCCCCAATGACTGACACGGCAGAGCATACGCAGAACGGGGTAGCGGACTTTTATGACCGCCTGGCGCCCGAATACGATGCGATGACGGGCTTCGACAAACGGTTCGCGCAGGAACGCCCTTTCTTCCGGCTCCTGGTGGAACAGAAGGGGATACGGACCGCACTCGACGCCGGCTGCGGCACAGGCTTCCATGCACTGCTCCTCGCGCAACTCGGCGTGGACGTTACCGCGGTCGACGTGTCCCGGGAAATGATGGACCGTCTTGACGCACACGCACGTTCGATGGATTTGCGCGTCCGCCCGGTGCGCTCGACCTTTCAGGATCTTCAGGAGAATGTACAGGGCCCGTTCGACGCGGTCTTCTGTCTCGGGAATGCGCTCCCGCACCTTCTCACCGACAACGACCTCCTGCGCACCCTCGGCAATTTTCACGCCGTTCTGCGGCCGGGCGGCATGCTCTTTCTGCAGCTGCTCAACTACGACAGGATCATGTCCTCGCGCACGCGCGTGCAGAGCGTCAGAGAAAGCGGCAACGCGACGTACGTGCGGATGTACGACTACGGACTGGCGGGGGACCTCATTCTGTTCAACCTCCTCCGGCTTGAGAAACAGGGAGGGGATGCGGGGCAGTCGCACATGACAGTGCCGCTGCGTCCTCTCCGCAGCACAGAACTGACGACGATGATGCACCGCAGCGGGTTCGGGGACACCCGTCTGTTCGGGGGGATCTCTATGGATGTGTATGACGCGGCTTTGTCTCGCGACCTGGTTGTGATGTCCGTCCGCGAGGCAGATGTGAACACTCCACCACCAACGTTGACCAAGGAGCACCTATGAACAGAGCTCTTACCACCCTTCTGATGTCTGCCGCATGTGCGACCGCGCTTGCCCGTCCGCTCGATCCCCAGATATGCGTCGACTGCCACAGGAGGCTCACGCCGGGGATTGTGGCCGACTGGGAACTGAGCAAGCACAGCAAGAACGGCGTGGGATGCGAGACATGTCACGGGGACAAGCACATCACGACTCTTGACGTCGCCAACGTCAAGATCCCGACCCCCGAAACCTGCGGGGAATGTCATGAGAAGCAGTTGGAACAGTTCAAGGGGGGAAAGCATGCGCTCGCCTGGGCCTCCCAGGAAGCAATGCCCACCATCCACTGGCAGCCGATGGAGCTTATCGACGGCATGAAGGGATGCGGCGGGTGCCACAAGATAGGACTCAAGACGGAGGCGGAAATCAAGAAACTGAAGCAGCGTGGCGGGGGATTCGGACTTGCCTCCTGCGATGCGTGCCACACGCGACACACGTTTTCGGTGGTCGAGGCTAAACAACCCCAGGCGTGCCAGACTTGCCACATGGGGTTCGACCATGCACAGTGGGAGATGTATTCAAGCTCAAAGCACGGCGTGCGTGCGCTGCTCAGGCAAAGCAAAGTGCTTCCTGACGACACGCCGGCTCCCACGTGCCAGGATTGCCACATGCAGGAGGGCAATCACGGCGTCTCCACGGCGTGGGGGTTCCTGGGCGTGCGCCTTCCCCTCCCGGAGAACAAGGAATGGGCCGCGGACCGGGTGACGATCCTTCAGGCCCTGGGTGTGCTTGACCCGGATGGCAAGCCGACGGCCCGGCTTGAGGTCGTAAAGGCGGCGAATGTTGCGCGGTTGAAGCAGGAGGACTGGCAGTTCGAACGGGACAAGATGCTGAAAACCTGCCGCCGGTGTCATTCGGAGAACTTCGCCCGCGCGGAGCTGGAAAAAGGGGACCAGATGATCCGGCACACGGACCGGGTCATGGCCGAAGCCATCCGGATCGTGGCGGACCTGTATAAGGAGGGGAAACTGGCGAAGCCAAAGAACTATGCCCACGCATTTCCCGATATCCTGACGTTCCACGACGCGCCCACGGTCATCGAACAGAAACTGTTCGTCATGTTCCTGGAGCACCGGATGCGCGCATTTCAGGGAACGTTTCACGCGAGTCCCGACTATGCACTCTGGTACGGCTGGAGCGAAATGCAGCGGGACCTGGTGGAAATCAAATCATTGGCCGCCGATTTGCGGGCCAAACGGGGCAAATAATCGAGGTACCGGGAAGCGGGACGGGCGATTCTGCCCGCCGCATTGTGCAGGGGTCACCCGATGGGTGACCCCTGTTTTCTTACGAAGCCATCACCGCCGTGTGGTTGGGATTCAAATACTCGTGAATCGCCTGCGCCGCGGCCTTTCCATCCTTCATGGCAAGGATCACGGTCGCGCCCCCGCGTGAGAGGTCGCCGCCTGCAAATATTCCCGGCCGGCTCGTTCCCTGCCGCTCATTAATAACCACCGTGCCGCGCGACCCGGTTTCGAGGCCGGGTGTGGTCGCCTGGATGATCGGATTGGGCTTCTGGCCGATCGCCTCGACCAGTGTCTGCAGCGGGACGATGAATTCTGATCCCGGCACTGCCACCGGCCTCCGGCGTCCCGAAGCGTCCGGTTCCCCCAGCTCCATCCTCTGGCACTCGATGCCGTTCACCCAGTTGTTCGCATCCCCCAGGATCCGCAACGGATTTGTGAGAAGCAGAAATTCTATTCCTTCCTGCTCGGCATGGTGGATCTCCTCCTCTCGTGCGGGCATCTCCTGCCGCGAGCGCCGGTAGATCAGATACGCATGCTCCGCGCCGAGACGGCGCGCTGTCCTGACGGCATCCATCGCGGTATTCCCCCCACCGATCACCCCCACCGAACGCCCGATTCTTATCGGCGTGTCATTCTTCGGGAACTTGTAGGCGCCCATCAGGTTGACGCGCGTCAGAAACTCATTGGCGGAGTAAACGCCGCTCAGGCTCTCGCCCGGGATGCCGAGGAATGTCGGCGTACCGGCCCCCGTGCCGAGGAAGATCGCCCGGAAACCCCATTCGCCGAAGAGTTCGTCGATGGTCGCCGTCCTGCCCACGACGAAGTTCGTGTAAATTTCCACGCCAAGGGCCTTGATCCTCTCGGTCTCAAGGTCGAGGATTTCCTTCGGAAGGCGGAACTCAGGGATCCCGTACCGGAGGACTCCTCCTACGGCGTGCAGGGCTTCGAACACCGTCACGCGGTACCCCCGCTGGGCCAGCTCGGCAGCGCAGGTGAGCCCGGAGGGTCCCGAACCCACGATCGCGACCTTTTCCTCGCGGGCAGCCGGAAGGGCCGGGGGCGTGAACAGGTCGTTCTTCATTTCATAGTCGGCGACAAACCGCTCGAGTTTGCCGATGGCCACCGGCTCGAGCTTCTTCCCCATGACGCACACCGCCTCGCACTGAGATTCCTGCGGACAGACGCGGCCGCAAATGGCTGGAAGGTAATTCGCCTCGCGGATCTTCCGCACGGCGCCGACATAGTCCTTCTGCAGGACAAGCTGGATGAACCCGCGGATGTCAATCCCGACGGGACAGCCGTCGGTACAATAGGGCGTCTTGCATTCGAGGCAGCGGGTGCTCTCGATCACCGCCCGGTCTTCATCGAAACCGAAGGAGACCTCCAGGAAGTTGAGACTCCGCACCGCCGGCTCCTGCTCAATGGAATCCTGGCGGGCGATCTTCATGCGCTCGGACGGCTTCCGCGGGTTGAGCTGGCTCATGACGCCGCCTCCTGCCGTACCCCGCTCAGCCGGCAGACATGCTTCTGGTCGGAAATCTTTTCGAGATCGACATACGTCCGGTTCCGCATCATCAGCTCGTCGAAATCCACCGTGTGCCCGTCGAATTCCGGTCCGTCGACGCAGGCGAACTTCATTGTGCCGCCGACCGTCACCCTGCATCCCCCGCACATCCCGGTGCCGTCCACCATGATGGTATTGAGGCTGACGAGTGTCTGCACCCCGTAGGGACGGGTGAGGGCGGACACCGCCTTCATCATCGGGAGCGGGCCGATGGCGTAGACGGCCCTGATCCCCCGGGCGCCGTCCAGGAGGTCTTTGAGCTGATCGGTCACGAAACCCTTCCGGGCGTACGATCCGTCGTCCGTGGTGACAAATACGTTGTCCGACCAGCGCCGCATTTCCTCCTCGAGAATTACGAGGTCACGGGAGCGCGCTCCGATGATGGTCTCCACCCTGTTGCCCGCCTCCTTGAGCGCGCGCGCAATCGGGTAGAGTTCCGCGGTCCCGACGCCTCCGCCGACGCAGGCGACAGCACCATGATTCTCGATCGGCGTGGGATTGCCGAGCGGTCCCACGACATCGAGAAGGCTGTCGCCGGCATTCTTGCTGCAGAGGAGTTTGGTGGTTCCCCCGACGGCCTGGATGATGAGGGTGATGGTGCCGGACGCAGGGTTGCTGTCGGCGATTGTGAGGGGGATCCGTTCGCCCCCGTCTTCGACACGCACCATCACAAAATTTCCTGCTTTCCGTTTCCTCGCGATGAACGGAGCAGTGATTTCCAGCCGTGTAATGGTCGGAGCGAGGACCGCTTTTGACACTATCGTGTACATGCGTTCCTGGTAAGGGGTTGGAGCATGGTTGTGCATCTGGTGCAGGCAGGGCGCAATCCACGTGCCAAAGGATTGGGGCAAAAGCCTGTCAATGTGGGCTAAAAGAGGAAGATTATCGCCCCGGGACCGGGGAGGAGGGCACGCATTCTCAATAGCAGAAACCCCCTTGCCATTTCTGACAGCGGGGGGTGGACCGGCAGCAGGCGGAGTGCTAGCGGCCGATTGCGGCGATGACCTCCCGCAATGCCCCGACCGTCGCATCGACATGCTCATCGCCGATGATCAGCGGGGGGAGGAACCGGAGGACGGTCGAGTCGGTGCAGTTAATGAGAATGCCGCGGTTCCGCATTTCGTCCACGGCGGCATCACCGGGGCGGTCGAGCTCAAGGCCGAGCATCAGGCCGAACCCCCGCACCTCCCGCACGATGCGGGGAAAGTCCGCGGCGATGGATTCGAGCCCGGCCTTCAGCCGTGCGCCGCGCTGCGCCGCAGAGGCGACAAGGCCCCGCGCATCGATTTCCTCGAGAACGGCGATGCCTGCCGCACACGCGACGGGGTTCCCGCCGAACGTCGTCCCGTGCATGCCCGGTTCAAGAACGCCGGCGACGTCTTCGTGGGCGAGGATTGCACCGAGAGGAAGGCCGCCGCCGATCGGCTTCGCCATCGTGACGATTTCCGGAGCGACCGGGTAGTGCTGGAAACCGAAAAACTTTCCGGTGCGGCCTGCCCCGGACTGGATCTCGTCGGCGATGATGAGAAACCCGAACTCCCTGTGCAGAGAGGCAAGCGTTGCGGCGAATTCCCCCGACACCGGGCGCACGCCTCCTTCTCCCTGGATGAACTCGAGCAGCACCGCCGCCGTCTGCTCGGAGACCGCCGCGGTGAGCGCCGACGGGTTGTTGAACTCCACGACACGGCAGTGGTCCAGAAAAGGGCCGAACCCGTCGCGGTACTTCGGCCGGTCCATCAGCGACAGCGCACCCATCGTCCTGCCGTGGAACGAATTGGTGAAGGCGAGGATTTCACGCTTTCCCCTGGACAGGCCCCATTTCCTCGCGATCTTGATGGCACCCTCCGTCGTCTCGGTGCCGCTGTTGGCGAAGAACACGCGCGGGTAGCCGGAATGCCGGATGAGAAGCTCGGCGAGCCGGACCTGCGGCTCCTGCAGGAAGTAGTTCGAGAGATGGGTGTACCGGGCGGCCTGGTCTGTAATGGCCTTCACGATGCGGGGGTGGGCGTACCCCAGGGCATTCACCGCAAGCCCCCCGAACATATCAAGATACCGTTTCCCGTCCTGGGCCTCTACGTACACCCCCTCCCCCCGTGTGACAGCCAGGGGAAGGCGTTTGTAGGTGTGGAACAGTGCGGCGGCTTCGCGGTCATGCAGGTCCATCGGGGCTCCGGGAGAGCGTGAAAAAATGTGCTTGCATAATAATACAGAATTTTGCATATTTATGCAAGGACAATTGTCGGACATTCCGGAGCGGCGCGCGTGGTCAGGGCGGTCATTATCGGTGCATCGGGCTATTCGGGAGCGGAGCTCCTGCGCATCCTCTCTTCGCACCCGGAGGTCGCGGTAACGAAGGTGACGGCCGCCTCATCGGCCGGACAGCGGGTGGACGCGGTCTACCCCGCCTTTGCGGGAATCACCGACCTGGCCTACGAACCGCTGGTGCCGGACGATCTGGGGGGCGCCGACGTTGCTTTTATCGCCCTCCCGTCGGGCGAAGCGATGAAGATCGTCCCCGCGCTGACGGGGAAGGTGAAGAGGATCATCGACCTGGGAGGGGACTTCCGCCTGAAGGAGGACGTGCTGTACGAAAAGTATTACGGTCGTCCGCATACCGCCGCGGGTCTGCTTTCCTCCGCAGTCTACGGCCTCCCCGAACTGAACCGCGACGCGATCAAAGAGGCCCGCCTGGTCGCAAATCCCGGCTGTTATCCGACCGGTGCGCTGATCGCACTGCTTCCGGCGCTCGCGCACGGCGTCGTGGCACACGACGGGATCGTGATCAACGCACTTTCCGGTGTGTCGGGTGCGGGACGCAGCGCTGCGGTGGACATGAGCTTTGCCGAGGTCAACGAGAATGTCCGTGCATACAAGATCGGCACGCATCAGCACATTCCTGAAATCGAGAGCGTCCTCGCAGGCGTTGCCGGCGCGCCGGTCGCGGTCTCGTTTGTTCCCCATCTGCTCCCGATCACGCGGGGCATCTATACGACGATTCACGCGCGCTGCGCAACCCGGGTGACCGACGCAGAACTCGCGACACTGTATGCAGACCACTACCGGAGCCATCCGTTTGTGCGCGTGGTCCGCGGCATTCCGCAGATCCAGTCAGTCGTGCGCACGAACTACTGCGACGTGGGCTTCACCGTCGAACGGCGGACGAACCAGCTGATCATCATCTCGGTGATCGACAATCTCGTCAAGGGCGCGGCGGGACAGGCGGTCCAGAACATGAACCTGATGTTTGCCATGCCGGAATCGGCGGGGTTGCGCCCATGAGCGCACCGCTGAAACATGATGCGCATCCGCTGAGTGCGCCGGCACTGCAGAGGGAAGAGCCGGCGATAATGCGCGACATTCCCGGGGGTGTCACGGCCCCGCGGGGATACCGTGCCGCCGGCGTCCATTGCGGCGTGAAGAAATTGAAGAAGGACCTCTGCCTGCTCGTCTCGGATGCGCCCGCGGCGGCGGCCGCGGTCCTCACCACCAACATTGTACAGGCCGCGCCGGTGGTCGTTGTGAGGCAACAGCTCCTGACCGGTCCGTCCTTCCGCGCCATTGTGGTCAACAGCGGCAACGCCAATGCATGCACCGGCGAGCGGGGTCTCACCGACGCATGGGCCATGACGGCCGCGGCCGCCCGCGCGCTCGGGGTTGAGAACCGCGAGGTGCTCGTCTCCTCGACCGGCGTCATCGGGCAATTCCTCCCCATGGACAGGATCCTGGACGGCATCACGCTCGCCGCCCGGAATCTCTCCCGCGCGGCGGGCGGCGACGCCGCCGAGGCAATCATGACCACGGACACGTTCGTGAAGGAAGCGGCGGTCCGGTGTGAGCTGGGGGGCAAAACAGTGACCGTCGGCGGTATGGCCAAGGGCTCGGGCATGATCGCGCCGAACATGGCAACCATGCTCGCCTTTGTCACGACCGACGCCGCGATCACTCCGCCGCTTCTGCGCGCGGCGCTCGCGCAGGCAACGGGACGCTCGTTCAACAGGATCTCCGTGGACGGGGATATGAGCACCAACGACATGGCAGCGGTGCTCGCCAACGGCATGGCGGGGGCGCCCCTGATCGCCGATGCCGCAGATCCTTCGTACCAGGTGTTCTGCAGCGCGCTGGAACATGTTCTCGTCCGGCTCTCCAAGATGATCGTCGTGGATGGGGAAGGGGCGACAAAATTCATCGAGATTACCGTGACCGGTGCAGCCACGGAAGCTGACGCAACAGCGGCCGGTCGCGCGATCGCCAATTCGAACCTCGTCAAGACAGCCATGCACGGCGAGGATGCAAACTGGGGGCGCATCCTGGCAGCCGCCGGGACTGCCGGCATCCCTTTCGACCCGGCGGAGGTGGAAATCTGGTTCGGGGACGTGCCGATTCTCCGCAGAAATTACCGGATCGATTTTTCCGAAGACGAGGCCAGGAAGGTGCTGGAGCAGAAAGAAATCCGCGTCACGGTGGCGCTCCACCAGGGGGAGGGGACCGCATCCTTCTGGACCTGCGATCTTTCAAAAGAGTATGTGACGATTAACGCCAACTACAGGACCTGAGCGATGATCACGTCCCTTGCGGCAAAGACCGAAGTGCTCTGTGAGGCACTCCCGTACATTTCGCGGTATGAAGGCAAGACGTTTGTCGTCAAGTACGGCGGTGCGGCGCAGGTCGATGACGAGTTGAAAGAGACCTTTGCCCAGGACGTCACGCTCCTGAAGAAAATCGGCATCAAGGTCGCCATTGTGCACGGAGGCGGTAAAGAGGTGACCGACATCGCGTCGCGCCTCGGCCTCGAGTCGCGGTTCGTCGACGGACAGCGCTATACCGACGGCCCCATGATGGACGTGGTCCAGATGGTCCTGGCCGGGAAAACCAACAAGGACATCGTGGGCCGGATCAACCGGCACGACGGGGAGGCTGCGGGATTGAGCGGTATTGACGCGCGGGTTCTGACCGTGAAGAAGTTCAGCGAAAACGGCGTCGACCTGGGGTTCGTCGGTGAAATCACGGACGTGAACACCGCCTATCTTAATCTTCTCCTCGACCACGGCATCATGCCGGTCATCGCCCCCGTGGGCGTCAACGCGCAGGGGCAGCCGCATAACGTGAATGCAGACGTTGCGGCATCCGCAATCGCCGCGGCCCTCCGGGCGGAAAAACTGGTCTTCCTGAGCGATGTGGAAGGGGTAATGAACGGGTCGGGGCTCGTCCACAGCATGGACCAGGAGGATGCCGAACGGCTCATGGATGCAAAAGTGATCAACAACGGCATGGTCCCGAAAATCCGGTCGGCGTTTACAGCCCTCCGTGCGGGCGTGAACAAGGTCCATCTCATCGACGGCCGGATCAAACACTCGATCCTCCTGGAAATCTTTACGGACAGGGGCGTGGGCACCGAGCTGGTCCTCCGCGCCGCAAGGGCAACGGTGGAAGTGTGACCAAACAGGCACGACAGTTTACCATCAAGGAGCTCATCGCAATCGGATCGATCGGGAGCCAGGGCGAGCTCCGCCGCAGTTTGAAAAAACGGGGGTGCGCGGTGACGCAGGCAACCCTTTCACGCGACATGAAAGAACTCGGCGTCATCCGTGTACCTGCGGAGGGGGGGTGGCGGTATACCCTCCAGCAGGAGGGTGAAGTCCGGGCCCTTCGTCCGCTGGTCACTGCGGAGGTGCTCGGGATCGATGCCAACGAGTCGGTCATCGTCGTACGGACGCTCCCCGGCTGCGCGAACACGGTGGGGGAGTTCATCGACCTGGCGAAAAACCCGGACGTTATCGGGACCGTTGCGGGGGACAACACGCTGCTGATCATCCCGCGGTCGCAGCAGAGGACCCATCACGTGTTGCGTTTTCTCAAACAAAAACTCATTGAGGGACAGGAATAATGAAGAACAAGATCGTGGTGGCATACTCCGGAGGGCTGGACACGTCGGTCATGGTGAAATGGCTGATGGACCACATGCAGGCGGAGGTGATCACGGCAACGGGGGACCTCGGGCAGAAGAAGGAACTGAGCGGCGTGCAGGCAAAGGCATACGCCACCGGCGCGTCGAAGGTCTACATCAAGGACCTGAAGGAAGAGTTCATGAAGGAGTACGTCTTTCCCGCCCTCCGGGCCGGCGCGCTGTATGAAAAGAGTTATCCGATGGCGACGTCGCTGGGACGCCCGCTGCTGGCAAAGCTGCTCGTGGATATTGCGCGCAAGGAAGGCGCGACCCACGTCGCCCATGGATGCACCGGCAAGGGGAACGACCAGGTCCGTTTCGAGGTGTCTGTCGCCGCCCTGGCCCCCGATCTCAAGGTTCTGGCTCCCCTGCGCGAGTGGGAGTTCAAGTCGCGCGAAGAGGAAATCATCTACGCGCGCAAGCACAACATCCCGGTCGCGGCGACGATGGGGAGCCCGTATTCCATCGATGAGAACATCTGGGGGACGAGCGTCGAATGCGGCGTGCTCGAAGATCCGATGGTGGAACCCCCTTCCGACGCGTACCAGCGGACCGTGTCACCCGAAAATGCGCCGGACACCCCGGAATACGTCGAGATCGAATTCGAGGACGGAAACCCGGTCGGACTCGGCGGCACACGCCTCGACCCGGTCAGCCTCGTCTTCACGCTCAATGACATTGCCGGAGCCCATGGCGTGGGACGCATCGACCTCATTGAAAACCGGCTTGTCGGGATCAAGTCCCGTGAGATCTACGAAGCGCCGGCTGCAACGGTCCTGCATTTTGCGCACACGGAGCTGGAGCGGCTGACGCTGGACAAATCGGTCTTTCATATGAAAAACCAGCTCGCCGCCGAGTATGCGAACCTCGTCTACAACGGCCTCTGGTTCACGCCGCTCCGGTCCGCGCTCGATGCGTTCGTGCAGGAGACGCAGAAGACCGTGACCGGCACCGTGCGCGTGAAACTCTTCAAGGGGAACGTCGGGGTTGCAGGGCGCAGCTCCGTCTATTCACTGTACAATGCAGAGCTGGCGACCTATACCGATGAGGACAAATTCAATCATAAGGCGTCCGAAGGCTTCATCGCGATCTACGGTCTGCCGGTGAAAACATATCACCAGGTGCAGCATAACGCCCCGGCGGCCCTGGCGGCGCGCGCGCAGGGACCCCAGGAAGAGATGCAGCCCGTCCCTGTCGTCCGATGAAACGCTGGAAAAGCGGATTCCGTGGGCCTCTCGATGCCGGAGCGCTCACGTTCTCATCGTCGCTCGAGGTCGACCGGCGGCTGGCAGAAGATGATATCGAAGGGAGCCTTGCCCACGTTGCCATGCTCGGCGACCGCCGCATCATTCCAGCGGCCGCACGCCGGGCGATCACGCGCGCCCTGAAAGAAATCAAACGAGAGATTGCCGCGGGGGATGCCCCCTGGCTCCGGGTCAGACCGGGCGCCGGCAGGTTTGTCGCCGAGGACATCCACATGGCGGTCGAGCAGCGCCTGACCGCAAAAGCGGGGGCAGCCGGCGCGTGGCTCCATACCGCCCGGAGCAGGAACGATCAGGTCGCACTTGATGAACGGCTCTACCTCCGCAGGACCATCGACCGGGTATGCGGACTTCTCCGCGACGTGCAGCGCTCGCTGGTTCGAAAGGCCGGCGAGTACCACGACGTGATCATGCCCGGCTACACCCACCTGCAGCGCGCGCAGCCGATCCTCCTGGCGCACCACCTGCTTGCGTACACTTCCATGTTTGACCGCGACCGGGACAGGTTTCTCGATTGCCGGCGGCGGGCGAACTTCTCACCGCTGGGCGCAGCGGCCCTCGCCGGGACGTCGTTCCCGATCGACCGGAAACGCGTTGCCCGGTCTCTCGGATTTGACGGGATCATTGAGAACAGCATGGATGCGGTCAGCGACCGCGATGCGCTCCTGGAATTCCTTGCCGCCTCCGCCATCACGATGATGCACGCGAGCAGGCTGGCGGAGGACCTTCTGCTCTGGAGCTCGCACGAATGGGGGTTTGCGGACGTCGGGGATGCGTTCGCAACAGGCAGCAGTATTATGCCGCAGAAGAAAAACCCCGACATGGCGGAGCTTATCCGCGGGAAGGCGGGAAGAGTGTATGGCGATCTCGTGGCGTTGCTCACCGTGATGAAAGGACTCCCGCTGGCCTATAACCGGGACATGCAGGAGGACAAGCAGCCGCTGTTCGATGCGGCGGACACGCTCCTCCTCAGCCTGGACGTTCTTGCACGCATGATGGGAAACGTGTCGTTCAACCGGGAGCGATTCGAAGAGGAGCTTGATGCGGATCTGCTGCTCGCGACGGAACTGGCGGATTACCTCGCGAGAAAAGGGGTTCCCTTCCGGGAGGCACACGGGATTGTCGGCGAACTCGCGGGGCTCTGCCGGGAGCGGGGCTGTTCGCTTGCCGATCTTCCTCTGCGGGAATACACGCGCCGCACGCCCGCATTCGGAAAGAATATTGCGGGCGTCCTCAACGCCCGGGCGTCGCTCGCCCTGAAGCGCTCGGCGGGATCCACTGCCCCCCGGGAAGTCGCGGCGTCGCTCCGGCGCTGGCAGAAAGTCCTCCGGTAACAGCCGCCCGGGAAGGGAGCCCGGTACCGGCGGAGACAGGGCTATTGTTTCCGTGTGAGCATGTGGAGCCGTTCGATCAGTGCGCGGATCTCTGCGGGATCGAGCCGGTCATCCCGGGTGCTGGTGTAATAGAGCGCCGCAAAATCACGCACGTCGGTGACCGTGACCGACCCTTCCTGCAGTCGCCGGTGCAACGTCACAAAATCGGCTTTGACCGAGTCACGCGTAGCGGGACTGGCAAGTTGCATCGTGACCTGCGATTCGACGGTGTTGAGGGTCCTGTCGATGCCGAATCGCGCAATCCTCTCCCTGTTGGCATAGAGGAGAACCGACCCCGCCAGCACAACTATCCCCAGGCCGCCGGCAACGATGAGGACGATTCTTCTCATGTGAATCCTCTGCGTGTTTTCATTGTGCAATATACGAAACAGCCTGCCCCTCTTCCAGGTTCATCGCCACGTATTATAAGGAAAAAATTCCAAATTCATTCTCTTTTCCCCTCACCTTGCTTCTCGACGCATCCCAACGTATCTTACAAAATACATTCTGCTCCTGACCACACCGATTTGCACCCCCATGAAACAACTCGTCATCGGCATCGCCGGCGGGACGGGTTCGGGCAAAACCACTGTCACCAATAAAATCCTCGAGCGCCTCGACCGGGAACGGGTCGCGGTCATTCAGCACGATTCCTACTACAAAGACATCAGCCTGCACCGCGGCCTCCCCCCCTCGGACGTCAATTTTGATCACCCGGACTCACTCGAAACCGACCTCCTGGTCCGCCACATCAGGACCCTCCGGGAGGGGGGGCCGGTGGAGGAGCCGGTCTACAACTTTACCACGCACCGGCGCCTCACTGCGACGAAAACGGTCGACCCGAAAGAAATCATCATTATCGACGGAATCCTCATTTTCGTCGAACAAGCGCTGCGGGAATTGATGGATATCAGGATATTCGTCGATACCGACGCGGACGTCCGGCTGATCCGGCGGATCCGCCGTGACATCCTCGAACGGGGCCGCTCGGTGGAGTCCGTCATGAACCAGTACATGAAAACGGTGAAACCGATGCATCTTGAATTCGTAGAACCGAGCAAGCACTGGGCGGACGTGATCATTCCGCGGGGTGCCGAGAACGAGGTGGCAATTGACATGGTGGCAGCCAGAATCCGGATGATGCTCGGTGAGGTCACCGTCGCATGACCACGATCGAATGGACCCCCCAGCTCCGCTTTGCTGTCGCCCTGGCGCTTGGTTTCCTGGTCGGCCTGGAACGCGAGAGCACGAAAATCGAGCAACAGAAGCTCGTCTTCGGCGGTGTCAGGACGCATCCCCTGATTTCACTCTTTGGATTCGGCTGCGCATGGCTCTTTCAGATCGGCGTGACATTCATGCTGCCGGCGGGCATGGTCGCCATGATCGTTCTGACCGGCATAGCCTACTATGCCAAAATCAAAGCTGACCGGTATGGCTCCACCAGCGAGGTGTCCGCCCTGCTCACCTTCGTCACGGGAGCTCTCGCGTTGCTTGTCGATGTCTGGGCGGCGATGGCGCTCGGCGTGTTCAACACCATCCTCCTCTCGGAAAAGGCGCGGCTCGAAACATACGTGGAGAGACTCAACAAGGTCGAGTTCCTCGCTACGCTGAAGTTCATCCTGGTGACGGTCATTATCCTGCCGGTCCTGCCCGATCATCCCTACACGAGGTTCGAACTGAACCCCGCGCGGATCTGGCAGATCGTCATACTTGTTTCTACGATCGGATTCATCGGGTACTTCCTTGCCACCCGGTTCGGGGAACGGGTAGGGCTCTGGCTCTCGGGTATGCTCGGCGGCATCGTCTCGAGCACAGCGGTGACCATCGCCATGGGCCGGCTGGCGCATCAGATGCCGCAGGCGGGCGCACGGGCGCTTCAGGCGGCTGTCCTGGCGGGGAGCGTGATGTACCTGCGGCTCCTGGTCCTGGTCGCAATTGTCAGCCCGTCCTTCGTCCCCGTGCTCTGGTGGCGGTGCGCACTGCTCTGCGCGGCAGGCATCGCCCTCTCGGTGAGGAAGCGGAGTGCCATCCCCGGGGAGAACGAACGCGGAATCCCGGGACTTCAGAACCCCTTTGAAATCACGCCGGCCCTCATGTTCGCGGGATTGTATGTCGTCCTGCTCGCCGTGACGGTCGCCGTGAAGACGGCACTGGGAGACTCCGGGATGATCGCCCTCGCTGCCATCGTCGGCGTTGCGGATATTGCGCCCTTCATCCTGTCCGCCGTGCAGAGCGGGAGCCCCGCAGCGGGGATTACGGTCACGGCGATCCTCGTCGCGATGATGGGCAACACCATCGCCAAGGGGGCCTATTTCGGATTTCTCGTCCCCGGCGAGCGACGTCATGCGGCCTGGCGCTATCTGACGTGGGCTCTCCTGCACGTCCCGCTGCTCCTGATCCCATAAACTTCGTCCGTACACACGCTGTCATCCAAACACATGCGGCCTGACGGGCTGCAGATTTACCCACCAGAGGAGAATCGATCCATGAGACGTTTTCGACTGGTTGCAGGACTGGCTGTCGGATGCTTCCTGTACCTCACCGCTGAGGGGCAGGAGGTGAAGCCGCCGGAAAAAAAGGAAGGTATGAAAGCGTATACCGACGTCATTACCAAGGAGGCGAAATCCGATTCCGGCCTGTTCCTCGTCCACCATGTAAAATTGAAATGGTACTATGAAATCCCGAAAAAGGAGATCGGCAAGGAATACCTCCTGGTGACTTCCCAGGCAAAAACACAGACGGGGTTCGGGTACGGAGGGGATGAGATCAACGAACAGGTTGTCCGGTGGGACCGCATGGAGGACCGGATTCTCCTGCGGAACGTGATGTATTTTGCCGTTGCGTCCGATTCGCTCCCGGTGAGTTACGCTGTCCGGAAGGCGACGAATCCGCCCATCCTGACGGCGTTCGACATCCAATGCTACAACAAGGATTCCAGCGCGGTCGTCATCGACGTCACGGATCTCTTCACCGCGGATATGACTGAATTCGGACTCAACCGTACCCAGCGGGAAGCATTGCGCGTCCGCCGGCTCGATCCGCGGCGATCCTTCGTGGAGAAGACCCGGTCGTACCCGGACAATATCGAAACGGAAGTAACCCTCACGTATGACGCGGGGCAGGTCCCCATGGACCCTTCCCTCAGCACCATCACCATTACCATGCATCAATCGATGGTGCGGCTCCCCGAAAAACCGATGATGCCCAGGCTCTTTGACGAGCGCGTCGGATTTTTCGGCATCGTTCAGGTTGACTACGGCTACGATGCGCAGCGTGCAGAGATGCGCCGCTACATTGCGCGCTGGCGCCTGGAGCCGAAGGATGAAGCCGCCTATGCCCGCGGTGAACTCGTCGAGCCGAAGAAACCGATCACGTTTTACGTCGACAGGGGCGTGCCGGACAAATGGCGGCCGTACCTGAAGAAAGGAATCGAGGACTGGCAGGCCGCGTTCGAAAAGGCTGGGTTCAAGAACGCTATTGTCGCAAAGGACCCCCCGTCTGTCAAGGAGGATCCCGATTGGAGTTCCGAAGACGTCCGCTACTCGGTGATCCGCTGGCTTCCCTCACAGGTTGAGAATGCCTACGGCCCGCACGTCAGCGATCCGCGGAGCGGAGAAATCCTGGACGCCGATATCGGCTTCTTCCACAACGTGATGAACCTCGCCCGCAACTGGTATTTTGTACAGGCGGGCGCTGTGGACCCCGCGGCAGCGAAACTTCCCCTCCCTGATGAACTTATGGGGGAAATGCTCCGCTACGTCTGCGCCCATGAAGTCGGCCACTCCCTCGGGTTCCCGCACAATATGAAAGCAAGCTCACAATTTCCCGTTGACAGTCTCCGGAGCCCGTCCTTCACGGCGCGGTACGGGACCGAAGCGTCCATCATGGACTACGGCCGGTTCAACTACATCGCGCAACCGGGAGACGGGGCGAAGCTCATACCGAAAATCGGTCCGTACGATCTCTTTGCGGCCGAGTGGGGCTACCGTGTGTTCCCCGGCGCAAAGACCCCCGATGATGAAAAAGCGGCCCTGGGCAGGATCGCCGCACGCCAGGAGACGGAACCGTATCTCCGGTTCGGCGACCCCGACGGCATCGATCCGACCGCGCAAACCGAGGACCTCGGGGGCGATGCCGTGAAAGCAACGACCTACGGCCTGAAGAACATCGGCAGAATCGCCGACATGCTCATCAGCGCGACCACCAAAACGGGAGAAGACTATTCAACGCTCCGGGAGGTGTACCGGGAGCTCATCAACCAGCGGAACCGTGAATTCGGGCATGTGGCGAGCCAGATCGGCGGGGTGGTGAAGACATCACGAGTGGCGGGGGAAGCAGGGGTGGTGCATACGCCCATCTCCCGCGACAGGCAAAAGGAGGCCATGACGTTTCTGCTGAAGGAAGGCTTCCGTACGCCGGCGGAACTCCTCAGGCCCGAACTCCTGGCGCTCATCGAGCCCTCGGGAGCGGAAGAGCGTGTCCTGGCAGGGCATCGCCAGATTATCACGATCCTGCTGAACAACGGGCGGCTTGCCCGCCTCGTGACCGCGACGGCCCTTGCGAAAAAAGGGGAGAGGCCGTACACGCTGAACGAAGTGTTCACGGACCTGCGCAAAGGGGTCTGGAGCGAGCTCGAGAGCGGCAAGGTCGCGACCGATGTGTACCGGAGGAACCTGCAGCGGGCATACATCGAGGTGATGGGGACAAAAATCAATCCACCCCCGCCGCCGTCGCCGCCCCCGGGACTCCCTCCCGGATTCGTGTTCCCCCCCCCGCCCCCCGTGCCGGGTGAGGCCAGGGCGATTGTCCGTGCCGAGCTTATGGATCTCGATGCTGCCATCACGCGCGCGCTCCCGCGCGCAGCAGACCGGGAAACGCGCGCGCATTTGCAGGATACAAAGTACCAGATCGGAAAGATTCTGTACCCCGAGAAGAACCCGTAAGACGTGCAAAGGGGGATTGCAGATCGGCTGTCGCTGCCTGCAATCCCCCTGCTGCACACCCGCGCGCACTTCTGCGTTCGTTCAAAACTCCCACACGGTCCGCACACTCTTCCGTTCGTACCCTGCACCGCCATCCTGGCCGTCGAACCTGATCCCGAGCGTCACGCGATCTGCCTCTTGACGGAGTATCCGGGCATGTTCGATTTCCCGGGGCGGAACGGCGGCCACGAGGTCAAGCATATACTCCCTTCCCCGCATTCCCTCCACGACTATTTCGTACACACCCTTCTCCCACCGGTCCCGGATAAACCGCAGTCCCGATGATGCCTCACCGGGGATGAGCGGCGCGACCGGCGGTACCACAGCAACCCCCCCCGTGTGTTCATACGTGACCCGCAATTCTCCCTTGAGCGTGAACGGCAGGGGCGGAACATCGTCGGGATCACTCACGTGAATATCGTGAACCGCGATAATTGATCCGGCGCGAATTGCATGGAGCGTCGTTCCGCAGGGGAACCAGGGGCAGAATTCGACCTCAATGGGTCGTGCGGTTGTCGCAGAGAAGATGAATGAAGTCCTGTTCATGCGTCTTCTCATGGTCATCGTGATCGAGTCCTTCCCGATACGCAGCCGGCGGGCCTCGGCCCGCTCCCACTCGGGGGGGAAATACGGCCGGAGGGAGACCCGGCGTCCGGAGGCGTCCGCGCGGAATCCGAGCATCCCCTCGATAAGCGGCTGCAGTACCATGGACCCGGACCAGGCCTGGTGTGCACACACCCCCGCCGGCGCACACCGCTCGCCATGCAGGACCTCTGGGAAATTCCCCGCAGACCAGTGCCAGCCAAGCTGGAGATTGCCCATCGCGTGGATGAATCCCTGAACCGGCCGGCGGTTGAGGAACTCTGCGAGAGAGGTCCAGCCGGTACATAGGGGCCAGATGCTCCCCTCATGATACCCCGCAGGATCATAATGCGGGCTTTCCCTCGGGACCATCCGGACCCCCCAGTCTGCGGAGAACTGGTCGGAAGCGAGCCGGTCAAGGACATGTGCGTCGTTCTTCCGGTCGGTCAACCCGAAGAGCATGGCGACCGCCTGCAGTGCCGTCTCCCCGGAACGATACGATCCGTCGGCGTTCTTTCCGAAGCTGTACACCCGCGTCCCGGGATTCCAAAACAACTTCCGGATCGAATTTCCCACCACGCGGGCTTCCTTCCCGCACTTCCGTGCAAGCCTTGCGTCTCCCATGCGCCTGGCAACGGCCGCCGCCTGCGCAAGCGCTTCCCCCCAGCAGGCCGCGAGGTAGAGCTCTGTATGAACGGGGTAGAGTGGACCCCCCTCGATCCACCCGTGGCCGACGTTGGTGTTCTCTATCAGATGATCCCCGTCCGTATCCGTCGACAGGCAATACGCGAATGCACGACGGAATCTCTCCTTCTGAGAACGGACAAACCGGACGTCACCCGTTGCGGTAAGGTAACGCCCCATCAGGATAATATAGAGCGGAGTCGCATCCGCCGCGTCATAGTGAGTGAATCCGCTCGTCGTCATCTCGTGCAGAATCTTGCCGGTGAGATCCTGGTGGTCCCCGAGAAATGCAAGCACATCCCGTACGGTATCGTGCATGCCGCACCCGAGCATGGCAAAGGAGGTCCAGACGCTGTCCCTGCCGAAGAACCACGCATACCCCGGCCGGCCGCTCACCGCATGTCCACCGTTCCATCCGTGCGCAGTGCTGGCATAGCCCGCCATAAGGGACGGCCCGAGACCCGGCACTTCCACGGAAAACCGCTCTGTGGAGACCAGCGCCGTCCGGTACCCCTCGTTGAATTGTGCGTCCGGTCCCTCGATGACGGCAGCGCCCTCGATGATCCGGCTGGAGTGTCGTGTCTGCAGAGCAAGGCGCCGGTCGGTGGATTTCACCATCCGCCGGTATGCCGCCGTTGCCTCACGATGAGCCGACCCCGCGAATGCGATCGTCAACGGAGCATCTCCGGGGTGGAATGTATACTCCAGGGCCAGCACGATTTCCCGGTGCTCTCCTCCGACCGCTTCCATGCGTCGCGCGTCCGGGCGCTTGCCGCTGCCGATCAGGGAACCCCCCCTGCCGTCTCCGTTGCTCACGCTGAGGGCCTGGAGACCTTCGTCCCAGCCGTAGTGGAGCGCTCCCGTAGCGGAAGCAGGGAGCGGCCACATCGCACGGAGATCCACGCGCACTGCAATTGCGATTACCACCGGGAGCGTTGACTCGATCCTGTACCGTACTGCGCCGGCGGGCAGAACCCGGTCTCCAAAGATGGATTCTTCAATCAGCGCCCCGTCGCACCGGAAATTGCGCACGACCAATCCGTGACGGAGCGTGACGTCATCAGGAACCAGACCGGCGCCCTGGCGCTTCCCTGCACCGACGGAGAAGGTTGTGCGGAATTCGTTCAGAATGCGATGCGGATGCACCCAGACCTCATCAATGCCGCGGGATTCTTCACCGAGGATGAGAATCCGGCGCCCGCCCGTATCAAATTCATTGGATGTGGCCGGCCGGCGACGTATCCCCGGCGGGAGCACATTGCCGGACGGAACGGGATCACTCTTTTGGAGTGGTGGGGAACTCCGCGCGATTTCCTCAGGCGGCTTCTGAGCGAACGACCAGTGGGTCCCGCGGGCGGGCCTGGTGCGGGAGGAGAGGTATGCGAGCCCGTTGGACGCAAGCCGCTCCAGGTGAAGGCGGAACCGGGGATTGGCATGTGCAAAAAAGAAATGGGAGCCGATGGTGAGGACGCGCCCTTTTCCCATGCGGTACTCAATCGCGATGCGCCTGCGGTCGTCGATTCCTATGTACTGACGTTCCACACCGGCCACCAGGCCGGATGCCGGGAGAGATCCGTGATCGTACCACGCCGCAGCAAACGGATCTCCCCGTGCGGGACTCCAGGTGTAGGCGCCCTTGCCGAGACCGTCAAAGAGCGGATGTCCATGCGGCGTCGCCATGCCTCTGATATCCTGAGTGCCGGGTGCCCAGCACTCCTCATCCCACACACCTTTCACGATCACGTTCGGCGGTATTGTCTCGATCCCCAGGTCAGTCGCGTAGCGCGCTGCCAGGAGGGAAAGCAAGAGTCCGCCCCCCCGCTCCAGGTACGACAGGAGTGCAGCTATGACTCCCGGGTCGCGCGCGAGAGGAGGGAGGTCCGTTGAAGCGTCGTAATGCCACCAGAGGACGGCGGGCGAGCTGCCGGCGTCCAGCAGGGAAGGGAGATTCCGGAGGCCCACCACAGTGAGGGTGCGGCCGAACCGGGTCCGGCAAAACTGCCGTGCCGCCCGTTCCTCGGGTGTGAGATGCCGGGGGTCAGCGGCCAGGAATGCATATTTTTTCACTTCAGCGCCACCTTCATCATCGCGTTCCGTTCAAGGAGCTCCTCCCACACCCAGCGATCCGTCGCGGTCTGGAGCCCCAGACGGATTGCAATTGTCTTCCCTCGCTGCAGTGACAGCCCATATGCATCACACCGCGGAATCCTTACGATGGTCTGATAGCGGACTGCGGTGCTGTCTCCCGTCTTTCCCGCAATGAGCTTCAGATCCTGCGGTCTCAAAAGGTCCTTGCGGTCCCGGGGAGGATCAGTCCAGCTCGAACAGTCGCGAAGATAGTAGTCCAGAACCGTTGCGGCGACGGTATCGCGGCCGATGCGGATCTGGAAATTGTCAAAACCATGAAACCACCCGTCGCACGATGCATCAATCTGGATAAGCACGCCGGCCGGCAGGGGGGCATCACAGGCGATAGTCAGGGCGCTGTCCGTCCACGCCCAGGAGAGATCCGCCGGCCCCATAGACCCGTGCAGTGTGGCGAACGGGCGCGACGGACTGAGTTGCCCCGCAGGGAGCCGGGGGATCTCCGGGGGGAAGGGGTACAGCGGCTCGGGATCAGCCCCGTCCTCAATGCCGTCAGCGTCGGAGTCCCTGTTGTCCAGCAATGTTCCCCGGGAAGAACCTGCCATGACTTCTGCGAGGTCCGTGAGTCCGTCGCCGTCGGTGTCGATCCGGCGGGGATTTCCCCTGAGCCGTTTCTCGTCGAACGGGAGGCGCGGGTCGTTGTCAGGGACGGAGTCATGGTCCGCATCGGCAGTTTCTTCGAGGGTGCCGAATTTCATCGCGAGCCACCATTCCACCGGCGCCTTGCGGATGATCTGTGCGTTGAAGTCAAAGTCCTCTCCGAACCGTCCCGGCATTTTCCAGGGCTGGTCGGCATGATAGTAGCCGGGTTCTCCGCTCGCGTCGAGGAGCGCATCAAGCTGGTGGTGGAATTCGTGTGTGATCAGCCAGTCCTGGCGGCTGAATCGGTCCTGGAAGGGGTTGGCCGTATACCCGGCACCTGTCCCGTATTTCCAGGGAGCGGGAACGCCCAGCGTCCCTCCGCCGTACGCCTGGCGGATGGACACAGTATCCTGCTTCGACGGGTCGGCCAGCGCGCTCGTGCGGTGGGGCGGATAATTCTCCCATGCGTAGGGCACGACAACCCCTGCGTAGCGGGCGGGTGTTTTTCCGAACGACTGTGCGGCGTGCTCCACGTCGCGGGCCACCCGATCGTTCGGCGACAGCCAGTATGGATCCTGATCACCGACGTCGCGGAGGCGGAGGGGTTCCTCCACAACGAAGAAATCAAAATCGAGCAGGAGCCGGCATCCGGAATTGCGAAAGTAAAATTCCGCGTTGAACCGGCACGCCTGCCTGAGCTCCTCAATGTCCTCATCGGTCAGACGCCGTCCCGGCGGGACACGCGGGTAGCGGCCTGCCGGGTACCGGTCACGGTAATCAATCGAACGGTACACCATACAGAGAACCGGGAGCCGGGCGTAGAGCATGTGCGTGGAATCGGCGGGGGGTGTTGCGAGTCTGTACTCCCGGGAGAAGACGCCGGCCGGCGGGATGACTTTAAATGCGTTCGAAAATATCACGCAGTACCGGGCCGCGGGTTGCAGTCCCGGCAGGAGCACGCTTGCCTCACCCGATTTCTTGTCCGTTCCGGCAGCAAAAGATTTCCATGCGCCGCCGTCTCTCCTGAGGCGGACGACCGGATGCGGAGCCCCCGCGGGTATCCAGGTGGCGGCGATCGTGGTGGGATGTACGATGCGGACCGCGGGGGATTCCCCGAGACTCCCGTCAACGAACACGATGCGGTTGTAGTCTGCGACCACGATCTGATGACGGGAGGAGAAATCGAGGCCCCGCGGTGCAAGGAACCCGCCGATGGATTTCCCCTCCAGTGTGCGGATCGGGCCACCGTGGATCGGGACCGCCACGATCGTGCGACGGGCGGCATCGGCGACGTAGATGGTCGTGTCCGCATCAACAAGGACCGCTGTGGGATGTCCGAATCGCACCGGGACAGTGCGCACCGCGCCATCGCGCGTGTCGGTCAGGGTGAGGCCGTCGGCCGATGCTTCGACTTCCAGATCTCCGCGGCGGGCGCGCGGCTCGGGAGGGGCGGGCGGGCGCCCATTCTGCTCCCGGAGGAGTTTCCCCTGCAGATCAAGCGCCTGATACGCGCGTGCTTCCGGATTATAGATCGTCACGTTGTTCTGACCCGCCCGGACAAAGGTCACATGATTGAACCGTGGGACCGTTCCCCGGTGTGCGCGGGGGGCGGAGGGAGCGGCAACGTCGCTGAAAATTCGCACAGACCGGAATTCCGACACCCCCTCCGATCCCTGCAGGCCGAAAAAACCGGACGGGAAGAGCAGCGATGTATCGACCCCCGCGAGGACGCCGTCGACGGAAACGGAATATCGCCTATGCGCAGGATCGACATCGATGCGGAGCAGATTCCATTCCTTCTGCGGGGACGGCAGTGCAAACGACCCGGTCGCTGTGAACTCGCCTGCAGCATCGAAATACCCCGTAAGCATGCTCCCGTCGTCAAACCGCACCATATGCGCGAGCGCCCTGGAAGAGGTGTCTTCGAGACCGAAGAAGAGTCCGGCGCGCGTCCCGCGGAGGGATACTTCCGCCGACCATGGGTGCGTGTCATACACGTAGTATCCGGACGCGAGGAGTTGATCGTATGCCGCAGTGTTGAGGCGGGCACTCCCCGTGGCAAACGCCCATGACCCTGTTGCGGCGTGCCAGCGTGATGCCGGAGGAGGGGCGGAAAAATCTTCAGCAAACCAGACGTGCTGAGCATGAAGGGTGGAGACCAGCCCCAGCACTGCGAGCACCGCGGTTATCGATCTGGTCATGAGGGCTTCCGCCCTGCGGTGGTCCGCGATCGCCAGTAGTAAAACACCGGAACGCCGAGTGCCAGGAACAGAAGTCCCGCCCATGCCTCCTGCGGCCGTGAGATAAGCGTATTGAGCACAAACCAGACGGCGATCGCGATAAACAGCAAGGGCGTAAAAGGATACCAGGGAGTCGTATAAGGACGATCGGCGGAGGGCCGGCGCCTGCGCAGGACGAACACGCTCGAGGCGGCGAGCGCAAAAAAAATCCAGTCGGTGAAAACGACGTAGGAAATGAGATTTTCAAACGTGCCCCAGAAAAGGACGAGCAGAATGGCCCATGCTGTCTGGACCATGATCGCGACTGCCGGGGTTCCGTAGCGGGGATGCACGGCGGCGACGCTGCGGAAGAACAGGCCGTCCCTGGCCATTGCGAAGTATATGCGCGGGGCCGTGAGCGTATAGATTCCCGCGGTGCCGAATGTAGAAATGAAGATGGCTCCGGCGATGATCCGCCCGCCCGCCGGTCCGAGGACGGATTCCATCGCGTCGGCGGCGACGCGGCCGGACGCACCGATCGATGCGACAGGAAGGAGCATCATGTACGCGAGATTGGCCAGGAGATAGACGGCGACCACCACAATTGCGCCGGCGATCATGGCGAATGGGACGGTCCGTTTTGGGTCCTTTGCCTCCGCAGCCGCGAACGATGCGTGCTGCCACCCGCCGTACGACCAGAGGACTCCGACCATCGCAACCCCGAGCGCGCTGCCCACGCCTCCGGGAAACACCTGCAACGGCGCGGCAAAGTCGAGCCGTCCCAGAGATCCCCACCCGAGCCCTACCACGATGAGGAAGAGAATCCCCCAGAGCTTCAGGATGGTAAAGACGTCGGAAAACAGACCTCCGATCTTCACGCCGCGCACATTCAGAATCGTGACGATCACCAGTCCGGCCACGGCAGACGCGGTGACGCCCGCAGGCGACAGCGGGATGAAGTACCCCAGATAGGTCGCGAACGCAAGACTCAACGCGGCGATGCCTCCGGTGTTTACCACCAGGAAATAGGCCCAGCCGTAGAGAAATCCCGCAAGCGGACCATACGCCTCGCAGAGGTACACATACACGCCGCCCGCACCCGGCATGATTCCTCCCAGCTCGGCAAACGTGAGTGCGCCTGCGAGCGCCATGACGCCGCCTGTGAGCCAGACCATGACAATCAACGGCGTGGAGGGGAGCGTGTGCGCGATCAGTGCGGGAGTAAGGAAGATGCCCGAGCCGATGGTCGACCCGATGGCAATCATCGTCAGATCGAATCGGGTGAGAGCGCGTTTCAGTTCGGTCACGGGCGCACCAGATGCTCTTCCGTCAGCTCTGCGGCGCGGCGGACGTCATCCATCGAATTGTAAAAATGGGGCGAATACCGGAGTTTCCCTTCGCGTACCGCGATGGTGAGCCCCTGCGCCTGAAGGCGTTCGAACGTGCGGGGGGCACTGAACCGCGGCGCCAGCGCGACCGTCACGATGCCGGCGCGCTCGTCCGCGGCGGGGGGCGTGAAGAGGGTCACTCCCTCGATGCGGCGGAGACGCTCAATCAGCTCTCCGGTGATTGAGAGAATATGCGACTCAATCCTGTTCGGACCGAATTCCATAAGCGTTCCGATCGATGCATCGAGACCCCAGAGACATGGCATGTTCAGGCTTCCTCCTTCATACCGCCGCGCGGACGCTGCGAGGGGCTGATCGTAGTCCGTGAAGCGCCAGGGGTCCTCAACCGACAGCCAGCCGAGGTTCTTCTGCCGGATGCGCGACTGCAGCTCTTCTGTGACATAGAGAAACCCCGATCCGTGCGGTCCCATCTGCCACTTTTGCGCTCCGGCGGCCAGAAAATCGATGTTCAGATGCTGCACATCCAGACGGATGGCCCCGGCCGCCTGAATACCGTCCACGGCAAAGACGATCCCTTTCCTCCTGCACAATTCCCCGATCGCCCGCAGGTCGGCACGGTATCCGGAGAGAAACTGCACGGCGCTGAGGGCAACCAGCCTGGTGTGCGGCGTGATCCGCGAAGCGATCAGCTCGGTGGTGACGCGGCCATCGGGAGCCTCACAATGGTCAATGGTGACACCCAGGGATTTCAGATTGAGATAGGGATGCACGTTTGCAGGAAACTCGATTGCGCCCAGGAAGATGCTGTCCCCCGCCTTCCAGGGGAGGCCGGATGCCAGGACGTTGATCGCGTCCGACGTGTTTACCTGAAATGCGATCCTGTCGGGTGATTCCGCATTGATCAGCCGCGCGATGGATGCACGGCAGCGGAGAACCATCGTGCAATCGTCGCTGTACGTATCGATCATCCCTTCGGAGCGGCGTGCAAGGTATTCCGTCATCGCGGCAACGACGCGCGTCGAGAGGGGTGAAGTGCCCGCGTGGTTGAAGTAGATAACCCCCCGGTGCAGGAAGGGGAACAGCGCCCGTGCGGAGGAAAGTGCGTCGGCGGGGAGGGTCACAGGATCGTTCGTCATCATGCAAGAGGGAGGTGAAGAGGCGTGCCGATACTCCCCGCACCGCGGCGGATCCCGTCAATCCAGACGGTATAGTTCCTCTTCGCAACGGTGACGCGGATGCGGCGGCTGCGTATCAGGACGTCATCGATCGAGGCACGGAGGAGCCCGAACGGGAAGGGGTCGATCACAAGCCCTTCTGCGTCGGTGCGGATGCCGCATACGTACGAAATGATCAGGTCTGCCACCCACGAATGCTGGTAGTCGTCGATCCCCCGGTACATACTGGGTGTGCCGGTCAGCGGGTTATAGTGCTCAAAACAATTTGGCCTCCGGGGATCGCCGTCAAAAAACATCATGTGCACGAAGCGTGTGATGAACTCCGCCGTTTTGCGCCGGAGGAGCGGATCGCTGAACGTGATGGCGGTGCGGGCGAGCGCTTCCGCCAGGTGACTGTTGGTCATCGGCCATACCCGGCCGTTCCACGGACAATTCATGCGCTTTCCCTTCCACTCCGGTTCATCGCTGAACGTTTCGTCATCCATCGAGGTGGAGGGGGCCGGGAAGGGCGACCAGAACTCCGCGGTATTCAGGAGGTGATGCTTCAACCCGTCCACGTGCTCCGCCGCGATCATGTCGGTGAAATAGGGGTAGAAACATGTTGCCGCCTTGACCATTGTCCGTGCGCCGGTCGCAGGGTCCACGTCGAAGAACATCTGGTGGGCCGGATCCCACATGAGCGCGAGGACGGCGTGCCGAATCTTGTCGGCCTCAATCTCCCAGAGTTCGGCCTCTCCCGACCGGTGCAGTTCACGGGCGGCGGAAGCGAGCGCCCGTTTCAGTTCATACACGTACACCGTGGCGTCGACCCCCTTCATCCGGAATACTTTTCCCCAGTTATCCCGGTCCGCCCCGGGGTCCACCGCGGTGTACCGGTGCATATACTCCTGTCCGGTCTCGTAGTGATTGTCGATGTCGTACAGGCCGCTCACTTCCTCGTCGCGTTCCCTGTCGAAATAGCGTGCGTACCTGGCAAGAGACTCGTACGCCTCGCGGAGGAACGCGGCCGACGGGTGATGCGCGTGCAGCGCCATGAGCGCCCTTCCCCAGTTCGCGTGGTAAAACATCTCCTTGCGCTCCTGCTGTATCTCAACCGCCCCCGGAAAACTGCCGTCCTCCCGCTGGTTGTCGATGAACGTCATCAGGCAGCCGCGGGCAAGGGCGGGATCGTGCCGCCAGCGGTTTTCCAGGATGTGACATTGTGCGCTGTAGGCGATCGGCATGCGGAAGTATTCGATTCCCTCGCATACCGTGGGATGGGACAATAACCCCTCGCCGCCGGCAATCGTGTTGAGCCGGAGCCCGTACCAGCGGTACCAGTAATAGCGCTCGAGGAAAGGATCCGAACAGGAGAACTGCGGCACACCACTGAAGTACCCGGTCCAGGAGTCTCTGCTCACTGCGGCGATGGAAGGGACTTTGACGGCCGCACTGAAATTCCGCCGGGATTCTTCCACGGTGGGCGACGCGCCGAGTGCGATTGATACCGTTGCCGGCCGTCCGGAGGTGACGGAGACGGGCGTGTGGAGTGCGGCAAAGATGATTCCTTCCTCGTTGACGCCGGAAAGTTGAATCGTATCCGGTAGCCGCCTGCCGCGGAATTTTTCGACCATCGGCGTGCGGTCCCACCGGGGCGCGGGAAGGTTCCCCTCGGAGAGCTGCAGCACGTATGACGTGGCCGGCCGGCTCAACCCAAAGACAACGCCGATGGCCATCGGCGGACGGGCGGGGTGGACCAGATGCCGGGTGAACGCCACCGTCCCCGCGCTGACCGACGGTTCGCCTATCCATGACGTATGCCTGGAAGGAAAATGTTCCTGCGCGGTCCAGGCCACGAGATGGAAGCGTGCTTTTCCCGTGCCCCGCAGTTGGAATGTGATGGAGGCCGTCGCAACATCGCCGGGAAGAATGCACTTCCGTTCGGTTGCCGTGAGGACCCCTCGTTTCAACCGCACGGTAGAGGTCTGCGTGACGCCGGCAGGATCCCACATGCGCCCGGCCGGCCGCAACGTGAGCGGCGCCCCCTCGTCGTCGAGAAGCGTCCAGGTGAACAGCGGGGTGAATTCGTAATTATAATAGTGCGCCTTGTCCCAGAAACCCGGCGCATCGGAGAAGACGGGGAACGGGGGAGCCCAGAGCAGGCGGTTCCCCCCGCCGACAGTCTGCTTGTCGTCCCGCTGCAGAAACGTCACGATATCTCTCATCATCCCTCCCCCTGCGGTTCCTCGCTCATCGTGATGGTGAATTCGGTCCGTACAAATTCTCCTGCCTTCCCCGCCGGCATCAGTATCCTGATACCGTTCCCCGTCTTCCCTGCGCCGCTGACCAACGCGATGCGCGCAGGGTTGGCGGCGCCGAGGAAATACTCCGTTCCGGATAACCCTTCGACCATGATGCTCAGACGATTGCCACGGAGCGAAGTCCGGATGATCTTCAAACCATGGTTGGCGTCGCCGGTGTGCGTTTCCGTGAGGGGCGGGAGCAGTTCGACGCCCGGAACGAATGCTATGACAACGCGCGCGCTGTCGGCAAGCGTGATGTCGAAGTCCGCCTGTATGGTCTGTGAAGAGAGAATGGTCGTGAAGAGGTGCGGGGCCCCGTTGACCTCTACCCCGGTAATGCGGGTCCCAATGCCGAAGGCCGGCGCGAGACGGAGACGCGTCGCCGCCCCGTGAACAAGACGCGCACGTACTTCCACGCGGTTCCGCGTACGGGAATAGTCAAGGGACACATCCCGGTCTCCGAAACGGCAACGGCGGATCTGGACGGCGGACCAATCGGCGGGGAGATGGGGCGCAAACGTCAGTAACCCCTCGACGGCGTTGTGAGCGAGACCCAGCATGCCGCGCACGAACGGCATCATCACGCCTGCCGTGCAGAACCCCTGGTGCGGGACCGCCTCCTGGGGCCAGATGTTGGCTGATCCCGAAAACACTTCGGTGACGACCCCCGGGCCGTTGTCAAATGTGTGCTGCACGCTTGCCATCAATGATCCGAAGCCCTGCAGCGCACAATGGTGGGCATACTGCGCCGCTGCGACCCAGCTTGTCAGGAACGGCCAGACGGCTCCGTAATTGTAATTCAGAGGCTCATACAGGGGAGAGCGGTTCGAGATGCTGCGGGTTCCCCAGTCGGTGGCGAGTTCGGACGAGCTGAGCTTTTCGAGCGTGCGGGCGCTGCGGGAGGAATCACCGAGTCCCCACATCATCCCGACCGAACTCCAGGGAGAGACGAGAGAAACACGGCTCCCCGCGGCATCGAATGCATACGCGTACTGGCCCCTCGGTTCATCCCAGAACTTCTCATTGAATGATGCCGCGGCTTTCCGGCGGAGCGGCTCAACCGACGAGGCAAAACCTCCCTCGCCCGCCGCCCGCGCAAGCGGACCGAGGACGTTCAGGGCGCGGACCCAGACGGCAGCCGTGTAAATGTCGCTCTGGACGCCGGTCAGGCTTCCGTATTCCGATGCGCCGAGTCCCGCCTTCGCATTGTCCATCAACCCGTCCCCGTCCTCATCCGTCCCGCGGGACCACTCATACGCTTTCCGGAGTGACGTCCAGCTCCGTTTCACATAGTCCGTGTCGCCCGTCGCGCAATAGTAATCATACATCGCGGTAATGTAAAAGGGGCTGGTGTCTCCGTGAATGTAGGCGTACGGGTAGTCCTTGAACCAGTCAACATACCCGGCCGCCTGCGAGAGCTCATGCGCCATCTTGCCGTCCGCACGCTGCCATTTCTGCGTGAAGGTCAGCGCATCCCGGACGGTCCCGTATGCGCCATAGCTGTCGAGGCTGAACGTATTGATAAACGCATCTCCTCCGAAAAACCATCCGAACCCGGGCCTGCCTCCCGGGCCTGAAGGACCAAGCCCGGCCACGAGACCCCTGCCAAGATCGGGATGCTCCACGAGAAGGTTATCGTACGCGACTTTGCCCCATTCGAACGCCAGATTGATACGACGGTCGGGCGTTTCCACCTGCATCGTTTCCATCCGGAGTGCCGCATAGTGACGCGCAGTTTCCCGGTACACGGCTTCAGGATTTTTAAGAAGCCGGAGATAGCTGGCCCTCACCTCATCCCGGGTTCCCTTGCCTCCCGCTATCGCGATCACGATGGAGCGGTCGCGGACTGAATCGGGGGATGCGATCCGGATGCGGAATTGATTCGGCGTGTCCGAAAGCATGTGTGCCGGCGTATACGATATCCCTTCGGCCGAAGGAGACCCTATGAACCCGTGGTTTTTCCGTGTCGGCTCCGAAATCAGGTATGCCTGTGTTGCGGCATCCCAGACGGCATACTGCCCTCCGATACCGGCCGGCCACATCGGCTGCAACACGGGAAGGAAGCTGCAAACGACGGAGAGCGTTTCGGTGGCATCGACGTCAAGGAGGATGAACGCGCCGGGCTGATCGATCGGTGTGCAATAGGTGGCCCGGACGGTGAACGACTGGTATGTATATGTGATCGTCGTTGCCTCCGGCCTTGCGGTAATGTACCGGACGACGTCTTTCCCGCGGATCGGTTCGGTCGAGCTGCCGATAAAGAACGAGAATTCGAAATCGCGCACGAGTTTGAGGGGATAGGCCCACGCTTCAAACGATCCGCTCTCGGTGCCGAGGAGTGCAAATTTTCTCCCCACCTTGTCGAAGTACGTCGATGGCTGGGCAAGGCGGGTGAGTTCAATCGGGTTCGCATCGATCGCAACCCGCCTGATCGTTCCCGGCTGTGCCATCGCCTGCGCGGCAAGGAACGCTGCGCATATCAATGGACCTGCAATCTTCAATTTATCCCTTGATCCCTGTGAGCGTTATGCCCCTTACAAAGTACTTCTGTGCGAGGAAGAAAACAATGATCACCGGGAGGAGCACCACGACCGCTGCCGCCATCTGGTGGGGCCAGTCGGTCGCGTACAGGCTGTTAAATCCGGCAATACCCACCTCGACGGTCCGCATGTCGGTACGGTTGGTGACGATCAGCGGCCAGAGGAAGTCCTTCCAGCTTGCCATGAATGCAAAGATAGCCAGGGTGGCGAGCGCCGGCTTCGAGAGGGGGAGGATGATCCGCCAGAAAATGGCAAGCTCTGAAGCGCCGTCCACCCGCGCGGCGTCTTCGAGGTCCCGGGGGATGGTGAGGAAAAACTGGCGGAGGAGGAAAATCCCCCAGACGCTCGACATGGTCGGCAGGAAGAGCGCCGGGTACGTATTGATCAGGCCGAGCCGGCTGACGAGAAGAAATGCGGGGATGATGGTGACAATCGCCGGGATCATCATGGTCGCGAGATACGCGCCAAAGAGCCGGTCCCGGCCGGGAAAACGGAGGCGGGCGAACGCATACGCCGCCATGGAGCAGAAGAGCAGCTGCCCGGCAACCGAGACGCCTGCGACGATCGCCGTGTTCAGGAAAAACCGCGCGAACGGCTGCATCCCCATCGCTTCCGGATAATTCGACCAGCGCAGCGTTGCCGGGAGAAAACGCGGGGGGAACTGAAACACTTCATACTCCCCCATGAGCGACGTGCTGATCATCCAGAGAAACGGCGCCAGCATGGTGGCTGCAAGCAGCACCAGTGCGCCTGAACCGGCATAGCTGGAAAGTGTGCGGCCGTTGCGCATGGGAAAATGCCTACCAGTACACCTTGAGCGTCATGATGCCGTGCGGAGGCGTGGGGACAGTCACCATCGCTCCCGCATTCGTCACCGGGGCCCCGTCGTCCTCCACAAAATCCGTCATGACGACTTTTCGCGGTCGCGCGGGGAGGCGCAGGACTGCATCGCCCCCTTCACCCGTGACGTCATACCATTGCATGACCCACGCCGGACCGTCCTCCGCCTGCTTCAGGGAGGTCAGAACGAAATGGGACGGCGCGATCGACACAAAGGAAGATGAAACCGGCAGCCTCCCTGCATGCGTCGTTGTGATTCTGGCCAACAGGGGTGTGTTGAATTCGTATCCACGCTGGTACGAAGCCGCCGCAACCCAATCCCCCGTGTGCGGGTAGAGCGCATACGAAATCGCGTGTTTCCCCCGGTCGGCGGTCGGGTCGGGCCATGTGGGCGACCGGAGGAGCGACAACCGCATTGTATGGCCCTTGATGTCGTATCCGTATTTTGCGTTGTTGATCAGCGTGACGCCGTATCCCGATGCGGAGACGTCGGCCCACCGTGCGGCCGGGACTTCCCCCTGAGCCTTCTCGACGCTGGTGCGGTTCCGGGTGGAGCGGCGGATCGTTCCGTAAGGGATTTCGTACGTCGCGGCGGTGTCGGTGAATGCAAGGGGGAAGGCCACCTTGAGCATGGTCTTTTCTTCCCACCAGTCCGCACCGGTCTCGAAATCTATCCGGTCAAGACCGTCATACAGAACGATATCCTGGATAAAGAAGGAGGACGGGAAGTCCTCCGTGGGAAAGTCCTTCACGGTTCCCGGTTTCAGGTAGTCTCTGTGCAACCGGAGAACAAAGCGGACGGGCCCCCGTTCGAGCACCTCAGCCCCCCGGAATGCCGACGGAAACTTCACGCCGGTAAGCCCGATATTCCACGCGTCCCATGCCGTCGGTTTGTCTTCGAGAAGCTGGAGCTCGTTGCCGTTTCCTCCGAGCAGCTCCATCCCGTTTCTTTTGTCCCTGATGCTCGACACCCAGCCGCTGTTGCTATCGACGGTGATACGGTACAGACCGTTCTCCATGGCGTATCCTTCGACTCGCGACAGCGACTGCACCGGAGCAGTTTTCTGCTTTCTCAATTCGAATGTGGCATACCCCAGCGAAGGAACGCGCGGCGCGATGAAGAGGAGATCCCGTGCGTACCGGGAAGTCCATGCGACCTGCGACGGCAACTCCTTCCCCCGCGCATCGAACACGGCGTATGCCGTCGTGTCGTTTTCCGGAAGCTTCACTGCGGCGAGATCGGTCCGCTCCCAGGAGAGCGTATTATAGACAACCACCGGGGTCCCGCGGCGGAGGGGTGCGGTATTCACCTGCCGGCTGACGTGGTCGAGGGCCGCCTGAAGCTCGTGCGTGCCGATTGCTGCGACCTCATGGTGCGATGCGGCCGCGTCGAGGTACACCTCCCTGATTCCGGACCCGGGCAGGATGTCGTGAAACTGATTGAAGAGCAGCTTCTTCCAGGCATCGCCGAGGGCGGCGGCATTGTACTGACGTCCCGAAAGGGAGGCGAGGGAGGAGGCCTTTTCCGCGTTGGTGAGCACGACTTCATTGGACCTGTTCAAGGCCTTCATCGCAGCCTGCGTTGTGAACGTGCCCTGATGGTACTCGAGATAGAGTTCATCCTTCCATACCGGGAGTGTCGAGAGATCATGGGCGCGGAGCCAGGTGAGATATGATCCGGCCGTCCCTTCTTCGATCGCGGGGAAGATGTCGATTGTCTTCAGGCGGTCGATCCGGTCGAGCATCTCCAGGGAAGGACCGCCGCCGTGATCGCCCACGCCGAAGAGGATAAGCATCCTGGTGAATCCGGTGTTCGCTTCAAACTGCCGAAGCCAGTCCACCAGCCGGAAAGGATCATCCACGGTATTGACATAGTCGAAGGGGAAATAGCTCAGAATGCGGGAGCGGTCGGGCGATTCCCACCAGAACAGCCGGTACGGGAACACATTCGTCTCGTTCCAACCGATTTTCTGGGTGATGAACGCATCGATCCCCGCATGCGCGTAGAATGCGGGCATCATCAGGTTGTAACCGAAGGAATCCGGATTCCATCCGATTTTCACGTCGGTGCTGAGCTTGTTGCGGAAGTATCGCTTGGCATAGAGGAGATGCCGCGCCCACGACTCACCCGAGGGAAGGTTGCAGTCGGGTTCGACCCACATGCCGCCGACGACCTCCCACCGGCCGTCCTTCACGCGCTGCTGAATCTGGCTGAAGAGTTCGGGGTACAACCGCTCCATCCAGTCGTAGTAGGCGGCCGAGCTCTGCGTATATGTGAAACCCGGACGCTGCGCCATCATATTCATCACCGAGGCGAATGTGTTCCGGCAGATCATGATGGTCTCCTTCTCCCGCCAGAGCCATGCGGCATCGATGTGCGCGTTGGAGTCGAAATAAAGCGTGAATCGCTTCGCATACGCAGCGACGGGGGCGAGCGCCGTGCGCGCTGAGGCCAGCGATGTGCGGAAGGCGTCCACGTTGCCGTTCCGCAGTGCATCCACATTCACGGTCGCGGCCACGGACTGGAGCAGCGAATTCAGCCTGGTCTTCTCACCGCGGTCCATGACGGACCTGTCTGTGCCGGGGTCCTCTTTTTTTCGCGCGTTGGTCTGGTAGGTGTCAAAGCTGAGAAGCTTCTGTGCGACCCTGAGTCCGAGCGTAAAATCGTCGATGGATTTCGCGAGGAGTGTATCCTTCCCTCCGGTGATCTGCGCGCGCAGGAGGCGCAACGGCCCGCCGGTGTTGATTGCTTTGATCACAAGAAGAAATTTCTGACCCGGCCTGGCGGCGGCAGTGAGCTCGAAGTCGCCGTCCCATGGGAAATGTCCCCTGGGCGTGCCGTTCACCCAGAGGTAGCCGTAGTCATCGACCGACACCAGAAACCGCGCGGATCCGGAAGTCGGAGAGCCGAGCATCCGGTCCGGCAGCGTCACCTCCTTCCGGAGCCAGCAGGAATCGGGATAGATGGACTGCCCGATCGACAGCGTCTGCCACTGCGCATCGTCGAACCCGGGTCCCGTGGGG
Organism: Bacteroidota bacterium; assembly: GCA_041493205.1. GTDB lineage: Bacteria > Bacteroidota > Ignavibacteria > UBA10030 > UBA6906 > JBGPYM01. Next base: position 2,850 of record JBGPYM010000001.1, on the reverse strand, counting down.
TCCGCCGCAAAGCTCGTGCTGTACTTCCAGTGGTCCAGGGATCCTTTGCTGAGAAAGTTGAGGTCGTTGACAAGTCCGTCGACCGGTGACTGTGCATGAAGGACGGAGACGACGCTGAGGACGAGGAGGAGAAGGAGATGTTTCATGGCATTCTTCCTGAAGGATGGTTCACAAGGGGCGACAGGGCGGATGCCGTGGTACGGTCAGCCGTGCCGCCGCCGGAGCTGGTCCACCATGACGGCAAGGAGAATCACGGCGCCGACGATGACCTGCTGCACGTACGAGCCGACGTTGAGCAGGTTGAGCCCGTTGCGCAGCACGGCGATCAGCATCGCGCCGATAAATGTCCCGATGATCGAGCCTTTGCCTCCGGAGAGGCTGGTGCCGCCGACCACCACCGCCGCGATGACGTCGAGCTCGTACGAAAGTCCGGCGTTCGGCTGGCCGGAATTCATCCGTGAAGCAAGCAGGATGCCGCTCAGGGCGGCCAGGCCGCCTGAAAGGACATACACCTTCGTCAACACCCGGTTCGTCCTGATGCCTGCAAGGCGCGCGGCTTCGATATTGCCGCCCACCGCATATACGTGCCGCCCGAACCGGGTGCGCGTGAGAACAATGTGCGACACGATGAAGGTGAGCACCATGATGATCGACGGCACCGGAACGGCGAGGATGCGCCCCGTCCCGAGGAATGCGAATGCCTCCGGAAGTTCCCAGACCGGGCGTCCGTCCGTGATGACAAACGCGCCCCCGCGGAGGATTGTCATGGTCGCGAGCGTGACAATGAAGGGGGTGATGCTGAACCGGGTGATGCAGAATCCGGCGAACGCGCCTGCCAGGGCCCCGGCTGCGAGGCCCGCGGCCAGGGCGGCGAGAAACGCTGCGGGAAGGGGGAGCCCGGACTTCAGCACCCCGGTCGTGATAATTCCCGCAAACGCGACAAGAGAACCGACGGAAAGATCGATGCCGCCGGTCAGGATCACGAATGTCATCCCGGCGGCGATGATGGCGGTGATCGACGCCTGCAGGCTGACGTTCAGCAGGTTGTCGGGAGAAAAGAAATACGGGGAAAGGACAGCGAAGAGGATGAACTCCAGTACAAACGCGATCCCGATGCCGAATTCGCCCGAAAACCTGGAGACGATGGAGAAGCGGGAAGATGTCATCGACGCTGCCGGTGCGTTGCGTAGGTCATGACAGACTCCTGCGTGGCCTCTGCGGCCTCGAGGACGCCCGTGAGGTTTCCCTCGCACATAACGGCAATCCGGGTGCAGATGCCGAGGAGCTCGGGGAGGTCCGAGGATATGACGATGACGCCGATGCCCCGTTCGGCAAGACGGTTGATCAGCGTGTAGATTTCATACTTCACGCCGACATCGATCCCTGCCGTCGGCTCGTCGAAAATCAGCACCCGCGCCTTGGTATTCAGCCAGCGTGCAAGAACCACCTTCTGCCGGTTGCCGCCGCTGAGGGTTTCCACCGCAGCTTCGGTGTGGGGGGGCTTGATGCGGAGCTCTTCCGTGAACCGGCGTGCGATAGCATCCTCCCGGCGCCTGTCAACGAATGGTCCGCGGAGCAGATCTGCGAGGCTGGCGAGCGAGATGTTTTCCCGGACAGACATCTGCATGATCAGGCCGTACTTGTTCCTGTCCTCCGTCAGCAGTCCGATCCCCGCTTCGATTGCTTCGTGCGGTGATGCGGGGGCAATCTCTTTTCCTTCCAGAATGATCCGCCCGCCCGTCCTGCGGTCCGCGCCAAAGAGCAGACGCGCCAGCTCGGTCCGGCCGGCACCCACGAGGCCCGCGAGCCCGAGGATTTCGCCCCTGCACAGGGTCAGGGAGACGTCGGTGACGCGTCCGGAGGTGAGATGCTCCACGCGCAAAATCTCCTCCCCCGGTGTGAGACTGGCGCGCGGGTACTCGTTTTCGAGCTCGCGCCCGACCATCAGGCGGATAAGACCCCGGCGGTCGATTGCATGGACATCCCCGGCATGGACGTGCCTGCCGTCCCGCAGCACTGTCACGCGGTCACCGACTTCGAAAATCTCCTCCAGACGGTGGGAGATGTAGATGATGCCGACCCCGCGGGCTTTCAGCGTCCGGATCACTCCGAAGAGATTCTCGGTTTCCCGTTCCGTGAGCGGTGCCGTGGGCTCGTCCATTGCCAGAATCCGCACGTTGCGCGACAGTGCCTTGGCGATTTCCACCACCTGCCGCTGGGCGACGCTCAGCCCGTCCACCACGGCGTCCGTTGCGATCTCCTCGCCGAGCATGCGGAGCGCCTCGGCGGCCGAGCGGTGCATTGCGGCCCGGTCGATGATCGGGCTCCTGCCCAGGAGAGGCTCGCTTCCGAGCATGATGTTTTCCGCCACCGTGAGGTGCGGCACCAGCTTGAAATCCTGATAGATGACGCCGATCCCCAGGCGCTGTGCCTCCACCGGGGATGCGATGTGGACCGCGTCCCCGTCGATGCTGATCGTTCCGGCGTCACGTTGTGTTGCCCCCGAGAGGATCTTGATGAGCGTAGACTTCCCGGCGCCGTTTTCCCCGACGAGGCAATTCACCTCTCCCTGTGCAAGCGTGAAATTCACGCTGCTGAGGGCAAGCACCCCGGGGTACTGCTTTGTCATCCCCTCCATGCTCAGGAGAAAAGCCACGGTCAGTGCACTTCGGTTTTGGCCAGGGTGGCGGCGTCCGCGATCCCCACGTCGACCGGGACGACCCGCGGCACGCTTATTCCCGCAAAGTGATCCCGGATTTTCTCGATCGTGATCGTTCCGATCTTCCTCGGGTACTGGATCACGTCCGCCTTCAGGGGCGTCCCCTTCAGTATCGCGTCCGCCGCCGGCGG
>JBGPYM010000324.1:0-3099 GCA_041493205.1 Bacteroidota bacterium | reverse complement strand
TTATCGGAGATCGGGTGCGAGATCCCGAGCCGCGGGCTCAACCGCGCCTTCATGCGGAGGCCGAAGAGCGGGAACGTATCCTTGAGGTACTGCTCGCGCAGGGCGCGACTGACGATCAGCCCGGACGAAGTGTCTGCGGCAACATCATCGACATATTTACCCGGCGCCCAGTAGTCGAGGCGCATGCCGAAGTTCAGTATCATGCCGCTCACTGTGACGGCATCCTGCGCGTAGAAAGCTCCCTGCGCGGCGTGTACTTCGTAAATGTCATTATCGAATCCGAGCGGCTTCACCCATGGGTTCCGGATGTCGGCCATCTGGAAATCCTGAAAGCGCATTTCGACGCCGGCCTTGAACTTGTTCTTCTCGCTGAAAAAGTTGGTCAGGTCCCCTTTGATTGTGTATTCCGTGATGAAATGATCGCGCCACGACGTGGGGGAACCGAGGTCATAAAAACCATCACCGGGAACGACGCCGACGGTATCGGTGGTCTGGTTGTAATACCGGATCGGATACCGGACGATGTCCTGCGGCTCTATATAGGCATCGAACGATTTTCCGTTTGCGTCTCCCCGGACATGCGCCGTGTACTGGCTCAGTTTCACCTCATAAAACATCGAGTTGCTGAGCGTCTGCGTCCAGGAGAGGGAATGCTGCATGTTGATCTGGCTGAACGTATTCGCGCTGTCGGGGATATACTGGAAGAGATACTGGTAGCCCGGATTGGGATCGACCCGCTCCAGGGTCGCCTGAATGGCCTGTGTGTTCTGATCGATGACGACGGACTGGTTGAACGCATAGACCAGCTTGATCGTGGGGGACGGACGGTACGTCAGCTTGCCGAGCCAGGAGTAGCTGTTGTTCCGGCGCGGCGACCAGTTGCTGCTGCCGCCGGAAGGAAAGACCGATGAGTAAAGACCGCCGGGCGCCTGCACCTCAAAGCCCGCGGGGCGGTTGTCGGACCCGATCCGTTCCACCCAGCGGGTGTATCCGTCGCTCAGGTTCCCGTAAAAGGTCCCGAAGAAACTCATCTGTCCGGGGATGGCGAGTCCGAGCGCCGGGAGGAGATAGGATGTAACCGGTTCGGGCCCGCTCAGGTTGCCGTCGAAGATATCCGTGTTCCAGTTTGCGCGGACCGCAGGGTTACCGATGTGATCCGACTTGTAGGAGAACGCGCCGCTGTATTTTTCCGCACCTTCCCGCGTGGTGATATTGACGATGCCGGAGGTGGCCTGTCCGTATTCCGCGTTATAGCCGCCGGTGATCACTTCCACCTCCTGGATGGAGGCGGGGCTGAGCTGGAGACCGAACCCTGTTCCTGCCAGCGGGTCCTGCACGGAAATCCCGTCGAGCAGGTAGGCATTTTCGTGCGTCCGGCCGCCGCGGATGTGAATCTCATTATCCGCCATGACGACCCCCGTCTGCAGGCCCACGATCCCCTGCACGGACTGGACTGCCGACGCCTGGATGTCCGCCTGTCCGACGTTGCGGCGCGTGGCGGTCTCCTCGATATCGAAGAGGGGTTTTTCACCCACGACGACGATCTCCTGACCGACGGCGAGGACCGTCTCTTCCATCCGCCCGCGGAAGGTATAGGTCTCTCCTGCTTCCACTTTCACGCCGGTGTACTGGATCACCTTGTAGCCGAGCAGCGACACTTCGACGATATAGACGCCCGGGTTAACATTTTCGATCTTCACGTCGCCTTCGATATTGCTCGAGGCGCCGTAATACGTTCCTTTGACGGTGACGTTCGCTCCGGGAAGACCTTCGCCCGACCGGGCATCAACGACTTTTCCCTGGATCCGCCCTTTACCGGGCGCCGGCGTGACCTGGCCCAGGACGCGGCCGGGGTTCACCAACCATCCGAAGGCAGCCAGGAGGATCACCGGAATGATCAACCGGGTACGCCAGGGAGCGTTGTTATGGGAGCCGGGCTTCAAAAGCGTCTCCTGTTGACGTGCTGGGTGGGGCTGAACTGTCCGATGGCTTTTTCCAGGAACGCGGTGAGCCCGCGGAAATTTCCCTGCGCGGTATTGTCCATCAGGTGGAGGGGCAGGCCGACGAACACGATGGTATTCTGGCCGTCAACGACGGCGATATTCGGCGATCCGAAATAGCGTTGAGGAATGCGCGCGTCCGGCTGGAGCCGGTAGAGGTAGCGGGCATCCGACCGCCGGTAGATGGGGCGCATGAACACGGAATAGATCGCGCCTGCGGGACCGTTAAACGCCAGTTGCGGATAGAGCACTCCGGGGTTCGAGCTGTCAGGGATCAGGACATAGTTTCCCGGAATGCGTGAATCGCCGGCGACGGGGGGCGGGGGCTGCGGGCGTGTGGGTGAAAGATCGACGCTGCTCACGCTGTCGATGGGCGCAAAATCGCGCAGCGCACCGCGCGGGTCCGTCGTATTCAGGAACATCGTGGAGAATATGACACGCCCGCCGTTCTGGAGGTACGGGAAAACGGATTTCTGCGCCACCGCGAGCGCCGGAAGCTGATCGCTGTACCAGATGACATAGTCATAGAGGAGGAAAGTCTGCACAAGCGCCGGATCCACAAATTGCGGGACCATACTCCCCAGTTTACCATTTTCCTTATCCGAGCCAACCAACCCCCTGCCGATGTCAAGGAAATCGACCTGTGTGAACTCTCCGCTCCCCACAGTGGCGAGCGACGCGAGATAGGTCGCGAGCGCCTGCGGTGCATCGAAACTTGTATAGTCACTGACAAGAAGGAGCCTGCCCGCGGGTTTCTTGACGAACCAGTGATCCGTCCCGCCGGGAAGCCTGATGGGTTGGCTGTATTCTCCGGCCACATCGCGTGCTTCAGCAAAGATCACATTTTCAGCGTTGAGCCTCAGGTTAGAAAGCTGACCGATCAGCCGCCGTCCGAGGAACGAGCCACTGTACACATCCGCCGATACCGTCGATGTTGCCGCGTCGCTGCGCGCCCTTGGGACCACGAGTGTTACCATCGTGTCCCGCAATGAGAGGTTGAGCCATTGGACGGTGTCATTTAGGGCGATCCGGTATGAGGAGAGCGTGTTGTCCCCGTCGTCGTCGGATCCCTTGAACTCCACCGTTATCGCGGTATAGG
>JBGPYM010000349.1:0-2801 GCA_041493205.1 Bacteroidota bacterium | reverse complement strand
CGAAGCGGAAAAACGGGCGCACATCCTCGAGGGATATGTCATCGCGCTCGATAACATCGATGCAATCGTCAAACTCATCAAGGCCTCGAAGGACGTCGACACGGCGAAAACAGGCCTGATGAAGAAGTTCAAGCTGTCCGAGATTCAGGCAAAGGCAATTCTGGAGATGCGCCTCCAGCGGCTGACGGGCCTGGAACGGAAAAAGATCGAGGACGAATACCGCGAGGTCATCAAGCAGATCGAGCGACTGAAAGCCATTCTGAAGAGCAAGCAGCTGCAGCTCGAAATTATCAAGCAGGAGCTCCTTGAGATCAAGGAAAAATACGGGGACGAGCGACGCACGGAGATAGTCTACAAGGCAGAGGAGTTCAGCATCGAGGACATGATCGCCGAGGAACAGGTGGTGATCACGGTCAGCCACGGCGGTTTTATCAAACGCTTCCCGGTGAGCGGCTACCGGCGGCAGACGCGCGGAGGGCGGGGGAGCACCGCGGCGACAACAAAGGAAGACGACTTTATCGAACACATGTTCGTGGCAAGCACCCACGATTACATGATGCTCTTCACCGACAAAGGGCGCTGCTACTGGCTCAAGGTGCACGAAATCCCGGAGGGAGGACGCGCCACGCGCGGAAAGTCGATCGTGAACCTCATTGCCAAGGAACCGGCGGAAACGATCGCGTCCTATGTCTCCGTAAAGAATTTCGAGGATCCGCTCTTTGTCCTTATGGTGACCGAACACGGGACCATCAAGAAATGCGCTCTGGAGGAATTCAGCAATCCGCGGCGGACAGGCATCGTGGCCATCGGCCTGAGCAAGGGAGACCGGCTGATCGATGTCCGCCTCACCGACGGCTCGCAGGATATCGTCATCGGTACCCGTGAGGGAATGGCGATCCGTTTCCATGAACAGGAAATCCGCGTGATGGGACGCGGGGCCAACGGCGTGCGGGCGATCAGGCTCGGGAAAAAAGACAGGGTGGTGGGCGCGGTGGCGCTGCGCCGTTCCGGTACCACGATTCTCGTTGCAACGGAAAAAGGATTCGGGAAACGAAGCGCGACGGAGGAGTACCGCGTGAGCCATCGCGGTGGCAAAGGCATCTTCACGGTCAAGACAACCGACAAGACCGGCGCGATGGTGACCATCCGGGAAGTGCTGGAGTCCGACGATATCGTCGTAGTCACCAGCGGCGGCATCGTCATCCGCCAGCATGCGTCCGAGATTCGCCTTGCCGGCCGCAACACGCAGGGCGTCAGGCTCATCAAGCTTGGTGCCGGAGATACGGTGTCTGATGTCGCGGCGGTGATGGCGGAAGATCAGGAACTCGTCAACGGGGAGGGCGCAGAAGAGAAGCCGGACCACACCGGAACAACGCCGGAGCCCGCACCGCAACGGTCAAAGCCGCCGGTGAACCCGAAGAAGCGGGGAAGGAAATAAGCCGGCAGGGAACGGCTGCATCTCTTACAGCATGCCGCTCCGCTTGCGCACGATCCACTCCGCGGCAAGCAGAAGAATGATGAAGGCGAGAAGAGTGGGCCAGTGCGGCAGCTCGATCGCCTGCGCGTGCCGCTCCTCCCTGGGCGCCAGTGTCCCGAGAGAATCAAGCGCAGCACGCAGTCCTCCCGCCGTTGCAGGAGTGAAGAACTTTCCCCCGGTCCGGTACGCAATCTGCTGCAGCAGCTCTGCGTTCATCCTCGTCTCCAGGAATTCCAGGTTAAGCCCGCCGACCCTCAATGTCCCGGCATCCGTCCCGAGTGAGGAACCGCCCGAGAATGCCGCCGCTCTGAACGTGTACTCTCCCTGCGCCAGTCCGTCAATCTCCCCTTCATATCGTCCGCTTCCGATCGGTCGCAGTTCGGTTTCAACGGCCTGATCCGCTCCCGACACGGTGACGCGGAGCTGAGCGTTTTCCACGGGGCGGGATCCTGACGTGTAGACCTGTCCCGAAAACCCGATCCGCTCCCCGCGAGCAAAAACATCCTTTTCCGGAACGACACGGACGTTCTTCCCTTCATTACGTGAGGTCAGCCAGGACACCGCAGCGCTGAGAAACATCGGAAAGAACCGTGCGGTTTCTCCGCCTGCCTGCGCCATCAGGCGCCATCGCCAGAGGCCGTAGCCAAGAATGGCGACCGACCGCGTTCCGGCGAGATTCCGGCATGCCATCAGAGGCTGGGGGAGAAGTACATTGTGCAGGCGCGGCGAGCCGAGTTGAATGGACCCCTCGCGCAGGCGGTAGAGAGTTTGCGAGGTGAACAGGGGCGGCATCCGGCTCCAGGGAGCCTCGCCGCCTGCGGGATCGGGTGCAAGGATCGGATGGGTGACCTGGGTGGCTGCAGGGACAAAATCAACCTCTTGTTCCTGCCGTGACGGAATCTCTGCGGCCACCGGGAGGGAGGGCGCCATCGCACCGATACGTGTGCGGTCAACAGCGCTCCCGTCGATGAACAGCAGCGGTACCCGGTGCGTGGCAGTTGCGTCGCGGATCAATGAGAGGATCTCTGCCGGCGTGCCGGAGGTAGGCATCCCGATGGTGACCAGGCAGTCGGCACTGTCAAGCAGGGCACGGGCGACGGTTCCTTCATAGAAACCGCCTCCGGCCTTTTGCGTCCGGACGGTCACCGAAAGGTTGGGATCCTCGATGAGTGTCTGCCGGACCACGGTAAGGTCGGGCCCGGGGTTCCCCGCAAGAAGGAGGATAGTGAGCTTGCTTTTGAGAACGCGCACCGTAAATGAACGCGTGTTATTCGCGGCCGTCAATTCTCCTGCGCGGGGAGAAACGACGACAGTGTACCGGTGG
>JBGPYM010000062.1:0-13657 GCA_041493205.1 Bacteroidota bacterium | reverse complement strand
CGGGCGCCTGATGCTCGGGACTCTCCGGGACAACCGCCTCTCCGTTGAAGAGATCCATCGATTCCCGAACGGACCGACTACGGTCAATGGCTCGCTCCGATGGGATGTCCTGCGCATTTTCGACGAGCTGAAAACCGGCCTCGCAAAGGCGGCAAAAAGAAACATTCCGATTGCCGGTCTGAGCTGCGATTCATGGGGAGTTGACTACGTGCTCGTGCGAGGCGACGAACCGGTGCTTGCGGCGCCGTTTCACTACCGTGACGCCCGGACCGACGGGCTGATGGAACGCGCATTTGAAGTGGTCCCCGCTGACGAGATTTACGCGGAAACGGGCATCCAGTTCTTGTCCTTCAATACTCTGTATCAGCTCCTGTCCGATTCCCGGCTCCGTCCCGAATTGCTCGGTGCGGCAACGCACTTTCTGCTCATGGGTGATTTTTTCAATTTCCTGTTTTCGGGAATCATGCGGGCGGAAGAATCCATTGCGAGCACCACACAGCTTTTCCGTCCGGGTGACCGGCAATGGTCGTCATCCCTCATCGAAAGATTCAAGCTCCCCCCGCGGATCTTCCCGCAGGTGGTCCCCTCCGGAACAGTGCTCGGGTGCCTTCGCCCGGAGATCGCTGCGGAAGTCGGCCTCCCCGGCATCTCTGTCGTCGCGAGCTGCTCCCATGACACGGGCGCAGCCGTTGCGGCCGTCCCCGCGGAAGGCGACGACTGGGGATACCTCAGTTCCGGAACCTGGTCGCTGCTCGGCGTGGAACGTCAGGCGCCGCTCATCACCGCCTCCAGCAGGAAGTTCGGTTTCACCAACGAAGTGGGGTACGGGGGAACAATCCGCTTTCTCAAGAATATTATCGGCCTGTGGCTCGTGCAGGAATGCCGCCGCACATGGGCGCGCGAGGGATCGGAGTATTCCTACGACGCTCTTGCTTCCATGGCCGGCGGCGCCACTCCCTTTACGGCATTCATCGATCCGGCCGATCCCCGGTTCGGCAAGCCGGGCGACATGCCCGCCCGCATCCGGGAGTACTGTCAGGAGACCGGCCAGAGATCCCCGGCAACCCCCGGGGAGACAATGCGGTGCATTCTGGAAAGCCTTGCGCTCCTCTACCGGCATACGATCGCGATGCTCGAGGAAGCCACCGGCACACAGGTGCGCACGCTCCACATTGTTGGCGGCGGGAGCAGGAACGGGCTCCTGAACCAGTGTACGGCCAATGCGACCGGACGGACGGTCGTCGCGGGGCCGGATGAGTGTACTGCCATCGGCAATATCCTCGTTCAATCGATCGGCCTTGGACACACGGCCTCCCTTGCGGCAGCCAGGAACATTGTCCGGGACTCGGTGCCGCTGACACGGTTCCTCCCGGCCGACGCTGGCGCCTGGGATCGTATGTACAAGAAATTCTTGTCTCTCCGCGAGACTGCGAGGTAACCCATGAAATATTCTCTCGCTGCACTTTCAACCCTTCTGCTTCTGGCTCCCCGCTCCTTCGGCCAGCCCGCAGGCGCTCCGCCGATCCGGATCGCCGTCATTCCCAAGGGGACGACCCACGTGTTCTGGAAATCCATCGAAGCGGGGGCACAGGCGGCGGGAAAGGAACTGGGTGTCGCAATAGTCTGGAAAGGTCCCCTCAAAGAGAACGACCGCGCACAGCAGATTGCGATCGTTGAACGAATGGTCAATGAAGGCGTCTCCGGGATCGTTCTTGCCCCGCTCGATTTCGATGCGCTCGCCCGACCGGTCAGCCTCGCCGCAGACAAGAAGATACCGGTTGTCATTTTCGACAGCGCGCTCCGGGGAACCCCTGGAAAGGACTATGTCAGCTACGTCGCAACGAACAACGGCAAAGGGGGGACCCTCGGCGGGGAGCGGCTCTCCGCACTGATCGGCGGAAAAGGGAAAGCGGTCCTCCTGCGGTATCAGGTGGGTTCCGCGAGCACCATGGAACGCGAAGAAGGCTTTCTGTCGGCGATCGCAAAGACCCCCGGGATCATCCTGCTGGTCAACAACCGCTTTGCCGGCGCGACCTCGGGAGAAGCAAAAACCGCGGCCATGAACATGATCGACAAACTGAAAGAGGCCGACGGAATCTTCTGTCCGAATGAATCATCCACGTTCGGCATGCTGCTCGCGCTGCGCCAGACCAACCTCGCCGGAAAAGTGCGGTTTGTCGGTTTCGATACCTCTCCGCCGCTCGTCGAGGCTCTTGAGAAGGGGGAGATCGACGCGCTTGTTGCCCAAAATCCGGTCAGGATGGGTCATGATGCGGTCGTGGCGCTCGTGACGCACATCCGCGGCGGGAAGGTGGAGCCCGTCGTGGACACCGGCGTGCGGCTGATTACCCGCGAGAATCTCAATGATCCTGACGTGAAACTTCTTCTTGGCCGGCCCTAACGAACCTCGTCCCTCCATGGTATTCAATCAACAGGGGAGTCCGGATCCCCCGCACCCGTTCCTGGAGATGCGCGGCATCGGAAAGAAATTCGAAGCCACCGTCGCACTCGACGACGTCTCCCTTGTCATTCGGAAAGGGGAAGTGGTTGCGCTCGTGGGGGAGAACGGCGCAGGGAAGAGCACGCTCATGAAGATACTCTCCGGCGTCTTTCCCCCCGACGCCGGCGCGATGTTCCTCGACGGGCAGCCCTATCACCCCCGCAATCCCCACGAGGCGCGCAGCAGGGGCGTGGCAATGATCTACCAGGAACTCTCCCTTGCCCTGCATCTTTCAGTGGCGGAAAACATCCTCCTCGGCATGGAACCGCTGCGGGGACCGTTCATCCGGCACCCGGAAATGATGCGGAGGGCCCGGGAGGCGCTCACCCGGCTCGGCCACGGGGACCTCGATCCTCTGTTGCGTGCCGACCGCCTCCCGATTGCGCTCCGCCAGGTTGTGGAGATTGCCAGGGCAGTTGCCGTTGGCTGCCGGCTGCTCGTGCTCGACGAACCGACGAGTAGTCTGACCCGCGACGACGTCACGCGGCTGTTTTCCCTGGTGCGCACTCTCCGGGAACAGGGTCACGCGATCATCTACATCTCACACCAGCTCGAGGAGGTGAAGGAAATCTCCGACCGGTTTGTCGTGCTCCGCGACGGGAAAAACGCCGGGGAAGGATTCACCGCGGCGACCCCGTCCTCGTCGGTCGTTTCCATGATGGTGGGCAGGGAGGTATCGGACCTCTATACGCATTCCCCCCGCATTCCCGGGGAGATCCTCTTGCATGTCGAAAATCTCGGAGGCCGCTCAAAACCCATCCACGCAACCGTGACGCTCCGGAGAGGCGAGGTGATCGGTATCGCGGGACTTGTGGGTGCGGGACGGACCGAATTCCTCCGCGCCGTTTTCGGACTCGATCCCGTCCGGCAGGGGGTGGTCCGCGTCGGCACGTACGTCGGCCCCGCCTCCCCAGCCCGACGGTGGCGGCAGGGTGTGGGTATGGTCAGTGAAGACAGAAACTCTGAAGGTCTTTCCGCCCCCTCGTCGCTTGCGGACAACATCACTCTCCCGCGGCTCGAACGGTTCGGTCGGGGCGGACTGGTCAGCCCGCGGCGACTGCGCGCCCGGTCGCAACACTGGATCGAGGAATTGCGGATCAAATGTGAAGGCCCCCGGCAGCGCGTCGCGGATCTTTCCGGCGGCAACCAGCAGAAGGTCGCCATTGCACGCCTGCTGGAAGCGGATGTGGACGTGCTCCTGCTCGACGAACCGACGCGGGGGATTGACATCGGTGCAAAGGCGGAAATCTACCGCTGGATCGACAGGCTGAGCGCGCAGGGGAAGGGAATCATCATGGTGAGCAGCTACCTGCCGGAGCTGCTCGGCGTGTGTGATCGGGTGGCCGTCATGTGCCGGGGCACGCTGAACGATGCCCGCCCCGCGGCGGAAGTCACCGGGCACTCGCTGATGCTGGAGGCGCTGGGCGGCGCATGAACGGACGATTCCGAAAGCTCGGCCCGGTCGTCGGGCTGGTCCTCGTGGCTGCTCTGTTTTCCGCACTCCGCCCCGCGACATTCGCGTCGGTGGAAAATTTTCAGCTTATGCTGGTACAGACCGCCGTCGTTGGCACCGCCGCACTCGGAATGACGGTGGTCATCATCAGCGGAGGAATCGACCTTTCCGTCGGATCGGTCATCGCCCTCAGCACCGTCGTGATAGCCCTCCTCCTGAATGCGGGCCTGACTCCGTTCTGGGCTGCTGCGGGAGGCGTGGGAGCCGGAGTCTGCTGCGGCCTCCTGATCGGAACGCTCATCACGCGCCTCCGGCTCATGCCGTTCATCGTCACGCTGGGGATGTGGGGTGCGCTCCGCGGGGCCGCGAAGGGACTTGCCAGTGAACAGGTGATCGTCGCGCCGGCAACCTGGCTCAACGGTCTCCTGAATATACCGCAGCAAGGACAGCAGTGGACGCTTGTCCCCCCGGGTGTCTGGCTCATGGGCGTCCTCGCCCTCGGCGTGGCAGGATTCCTGCGCGCTACCCGCCCCGGACTCCATGTGATCGCCGTGGGATCCAATGAACTGACCGCGCGGCTCTGTGGCGTACCGGTGAACCGGACAAAGCTGCTCGTATACCTGCTGGGGTCGGGGTTCGCGGCGATTGCCGGGGTTCTGCAGTTTTCGTATCTCACCGTCGGCGACCCGACCACCGCCGCGGGAATGGAACTCGACGTGATTGCGGCGGTTGTCATTGGCGGCGCGAGTCTCAACGGTGGGGAAGGGTCGGTGACGGGAAGCCTCGTGGGCGCCCTTATCATGACTGTTGTCGCCAACGGGTGTACGAAACTTGACATGCCGAACTGGGTGCAGGAGATTGTCACCGGAGGCATCATTGTGATTGCTGTCGCGCTCGACCGCCTCCGGCACAGGAAAAGCTGATCAACCGAACAGTTCGTTCATTCAAACAAGGAGGGAACGCCATGAAACATCTCGTGTGTGTGCTCTGCTTCATCGCTCTCTGCATGACGGCCGCCATGGCCCAGGATGCTCCCTACAGGGTGGTCTTTGACCTGACCAGCCGGGACACCCTCGACCAGAGAGCAGCGATGCGATGGGTCAAGGAAGTGACAACGGCAAGCCCGAATGCAGAAGTGGAAGTTGTCATGTACGGCAAAGGGTTCGAGCTGGTCATGCCCGAAAAATCGACGTTCATCGCCGATGTGACGGAAGCGATGAAGCGTCCGAACGTCTCCTTCAAGGTGTGCGAAGTGGCTCTGCGCAATAACAAGGTCGATAAGAGTGCGATTATGAAGGGCGTCCAGACCGTACCGGACGGCATTTACGAAATCGTTTCAAAACAGCATCAGGGGTGGGGGTATATCAAAGTAGTCCATTGAGCGGGGGAGATGCTGCATTTCTTCATCCTATCCCCGGAGAATCTTCATGAAACCGATCGCCGCACTTGTCCTCTTTTTCATTGTCCTGCTCTTGGCCGCACCGCCCGGCGCCGCACAGGCGCCTGTTCCCCTTGACGGCGTGTGGGAGCTGATGCCGGCCCTCAGTGCCGATATCGACCATTTTAGGAACCTCACCCTCACCATCCGGACGTCGGGGAATGCCGTGACTGTTGTGCAGGCCTGGCGTTCCCGGCAGGTCGTCACCGACTCGTTCACCGTCACGGCGGGAGGTCCTGCAACGGTCGTTTCCGTCAGGCACTGGGTCAACCCTTTCAATGTGTACATGGGGCTCCGGATGATCGAAGGGGACAAGCGGCGGGTGTCGGCACTTCTCGAGGACAACGGCAAAACTCTCGTTCTCCGCGACCAGGTGACATTGCGGGGATCACAGGGGAGTGCCCCGGTTGTGATGACACACCGGTACAGCCTCACACCCGAGGGCGACATACTCACGTATCAGGTGTCACGCTCAACAAGGAAAACAGGTCCTGCGATTTCATATACGCTCAAGCGCAAAGGCGCACGCACAGGGTATGTCATCCGCCTGAACGATGATTTCACCATCCAGAGCGGGCTTCCGTCCAACGCGATGATGATTTCGCTCCAGGGGCTCGCCAACAAGACGGGGCCCCTCGTGTACCTTCTCTACCCCGACGACTGGCCGTTCACGTATGTCAACTCCGTCTATGACTTCTACAGGAACAAACGCTTCTACACGTTCACGGAGCTGAAATCCGCCGCCGATGCCGTCAGGTCGCTCGCCCGTTTTGCGAAGGGTTATGTCGTCTGGGATACGTCGGTCCGCACGTCTCTGATCGTCGCCTTTACCGTTGCAGGCCTTGAGGATGCCGTCGTTGTCAGCGCGTCCGAAATCCCCCTCGTCCAGCAGGCGGGCCTCAAGCCCGTGGAGGATTTCCGCGGCAAGTTCACCGGCATGAACGATGCGCAGATCTACCAGTGGGCGTATGATCACTACTGGGAACGCTGCAGCAGGGACTACATCATCTGGCTCGGCGGAGAACACGGGAATGTCATGAAGCCCGCTGTCGCCGACTGGGGGATCAGGCAGAAGGTCTTCTTCAACGACCTGTCCACGCGCATCACCGATACGGCGGAATATGCGCTTGCCAACCGACTCCTGGCGGAAATGAAACCGATGTCGATGGTGATGGGGTGGCACTCGTACAAGAAGGACCTCGAAGAGGAGCACGTGGCGCTGACATCGCGCTACGGGCACCGCGTCGAAGGACTCAACTCGCTCCCCAATCTCAGCTTCAGCGCCCAGATCCCGGTGTCACCGGGGTTCGTCTTCAGGAATAATCACCACGTGAAGCCGGGGGAGAAACTGCACCCGCAGCAGAAGGTGTACGTGAGCTGCCTGCAGACCGACGGGATGGGGCTGGGCGCCTGGCTCAAGCCGGGACGCGGTGAGATCCCGTACGCCTGGGAATGCCTCATGAACTACACCTGGATGGCGCCCGGGATGGCGGAGTATTTTTATTCGACCGCGACACCGAACGACTATCTGATCGGCTGCCTCTCCGGCCCCGGCTATCTCTATCCCAAAGCGGTCCCGCCCGCCCTCCTTGAAAAGCTCATTGCGATGGCGCGGGATCAGATGAAGACGCTCGACCTCCGCGTCTTTGAGACAATGGACTGGTCGGAAGGCGATGAAGTCGAAGGGAACACGGATCTGCCGAAGAAAGTCATCGACATGTATTTCGACGGCATGCCCGACGCGCTCGGGTTCGTGAACGGCTACGGCGCGGGGTACACGTTTACCGTCAGGAACGGACGGCCGTTCGTCTCGTTCGACTATTACCTTTCCCCGCATCGCCCGGAGGCGGAGGCCGTGGCGGATCTTCAGGAGCTCGCTGCGGTCAACCAGAAACGGCCCTACTTCCTTCTCGTCCACGTGCGCGAATACAGCGACGTGAAACGGGTCAAAGGAATCCTCGACAAGCTGGGGCCCGAGTTTGAAGTCGTTCCGCTGGATGTTTTCCTGACCATGGCGGGCGCACAGCCGACGTTTGAGGAGAGGGTGCTTCCGCCACATTGAAGTCCATTTATCGGTGGATTCCGGGGCAGCCCCGTTGTACGATGAAGTGAAATCGGGGCCGCCTTTGGGGGCCTCACGATCCGCCCGCATCACAGGAGAGAAGCATGGCCGGAGAGTCGTACGGGTTTCAGGAACCGATGGAAAACGATGCGATGGTCCGTACGCTCGATGCCCAGGCACGGGCAATCTGGCCGCAGGAGAAGCCGGTGATCGCTCGCGTCTTTGCACGGCAGGGGCTCGACGTCCTGGATGTCGGCTGCGGGACGGGGGAGATTTCGCTCAGGGTGGCAAAGGAGTTTGCGCCGCGAAGCGTTACAGGCGTTGACCTTTCGGAGTCGCATCTGCGCCATGCGCGCGCACGGGCTGCATCATCGGAGGGAGTTACGTTCGAGCAGGGCGACGCGCTCGCGTTGCGGTACCCGGAGAGCCGGTTCGACACCGCCCTCTGCAGGCACATGCTGCACGCCATCCCCGATCCTCCCGGCGTGATCAGGGAGATGATACGCGTCGTCAAGCCGGGAGGTTGGCTGTATTACCTGGCGGAAGACTACGGAATGCTCTTTTTCCACCCGGGCTCGCCCGCACTGGACCAGTTTTTCCATATCCATGGCGTCCGCGCCGGGCGCACGGCGGGAGGGAATATCATGCAGGGAAGAACGATGCCAACCCTGCTCGCGTCGATGGGGTGCGCGGAGATCGCTCTCGACTATCTTTGCATCGACACGTTGCGCGTGGACCGGGAGCTTCTTGCGGAGATTTTCATCCACTGGCGCGACGGGTTCGTGGAGTGGATCAGCAGTAATGCCGGCATCCCCCCCGACGATGTCCGTGCGCGGTTTGACGAGATGATTGCATGCGCCCGGGGGCCCGTAACCTACGCTGCCTGGCTCATTCCGTGCGTGAGCGCCCGTGTCACCGGCGAGACAAAACGGCTTGCCCTTGTCACCCGGCCGAGGCAGCAGCCCGTTGCTGGCGCAGCACCAGCACGAGGTGCCACGCCACCAGCGACAGGACGGACATGATCTTCGGGTCGACGGATGCCTTCCCGACCTCGATCCGCCCCTGCTGTTTGAAGAGATCCTTCCAGAACGATGTGCCCAGCCCTTCCCGGAGCCGGAACACCTCAGTCCCGGCCTGATCGCGCATGCTGTACTGTCTGGAAAAAAAGCCCTCAGCTTTCCAGGTGAATTCCTTCCCATTGACGAACTGTATCCTGCCGCTGGACCAGTGCCATTTGGGAAAGAACTCCGCGACATCGATCTCTGTCGCTTCTTCCCGTATCAGGTACTGCGGATGCCAGAACCCTTCCTTCTTGAATATCCAGTTCCCGAATGCGCTCGTCGCGCGCGCCGATGATACCCGCCAGCCGTTGACCGAGAGGCGTGCCACCTCCTCGTTCCCCGCCGTAAGGACATACCCCTCTTTCGCCGATCCGGGTTGGCGCCATTCAAGTGTGCCGCCTGGTTGAAATAATGAGTCGTGCATGGATGTCCTTGGTTGTGCTCCGTTGCCAGGCTGAATATACGAAAGATCCCCGACTTGTTTCACACCACCCCGCGCACTACATTTGCACTCCGTAGTAGCACCGACGTCCCTGTCGGTGGCTCTTCGTTGAGTCAATATCTCATCTGAACTCCGTAGTGGCACGGGCGTCCCCGCCCGTGGCTCTTCCTGCGGATATACTACCTCTGCCCGCACCGGCTATGCGAATTCTGCTAACGATTTCTCTCTCTTTCCTCTTGATCCCATTCTGCGCAACTGCGGAAAATCAGGTCGAGCGCCTCGAGCGCCTCGCCAGCGTGGTGAACGCCGGACGGAGCCGGTTTTCCCGCGCAGATTTTCGTGAATGATTGCGGGGGCTGAATATCAGCAGAAACGCCTCAATGAGAAGTTCTTTTTGCTTCCAAGTGTCACTCCTGATGTGTACATTCAGCGCACCGTCCGGTCAACCAAGGAGAACGATATGAAGCCGATCGCCCCCGTTGTGGCTGTGCTCGCCCTTTCCCTTCTGCTACCCGCCTGCACAAAAAAACAGGAGGTGAGGAAGGACGTCAAACAGTACACGATCGAACAGTTCTATAAGAACAAGCAGATCGGAGGAGGGTTGTTCTCTCCCGATGAACACCGGCTCCTGGTGAACAGCGACGAAACGGGGATTTTTAACGTGTTTGAAATCTCGGTCGCCGACGGGCAACAGCATCAGGTCACCCGTTCAACTGTCGAGTCTTTTTTTGCGGTAGACTATGTTCCCTCGACCGGGGAAATTCTCTATTCTGCCGATAAAGGGGGAAACGAGATCAACCACATCTATCTCCATCCAAAGGAAGGGGCTGACAGGGATCTGACGCCCGATCCGAAAGAAAAGGCAATCTTCGGCGGCTGGTCGCTCGACAAGAAGGCCTTTTTCTATGTGTCCAACAAGCGTGACCCGAAGTTCTTTGACCTCTACAGGATGAACACGTCTCCGTGGAAGTCGGCCATGGTGTACCGGAACGATACGGGATATGACATCGAGGGGATTTCGTGGGACGAAAAGACGCTTGCGCTCAGGCAGAACATAACGACAAGCGAGAACCATCTCTATCTCTTTGACGTGGCCCGGAAGACGATGAAGGAGATTTCGGATTCTTCCGCACCGGCAACGTACTCGGTGTCGGACTTCACGAAGGACGGCAAAACACTTCTTTATGTAACAGACTTCGGAAAAGAGTTTCAGTATCTCGTGCAATATGATCTGAAAAGCGGAACGAAATCGACGGTCTACGAGACCAACTGGGACGTCATGTACAGCTACGACTCCGAGCATGAGAAATACCGGGTCATCGCCGTCAACGCCGACGGCAAAAATCAACTGAAGGTCGTCGATCTTGCGACCGGCAAGGACGTCCCTGTGCCTCAGATCCCGGACGGGGATGTCACGAGCGTTTCTGTGTCCCCGAACGAGGCGATCATGCGACTCTGGGTCGGGACCTCCAAAGCACCCGTCAACCTCTACGCGTACACCTTTGCGACCGGAGAACTGAAGAAGCTGACGAACACGCTGAATCCTGAAATCAACCCTGAGGACCTTTCCGCTGCGCAGGTCGTGCGGTTCAGATCGTTTGACAGTCTCGAAATCCCGGCCATCCTATACAAACCCGTCATCGCCTCGGACGACCGGAAAGTGCCTGGGCTCGTCTGGGTCCACGGCGGCCCGGGAGGTCAAACGAGGGTCGGCTACTTTGCCCTGATCCAGTGCCTGGTCAACAACGGGTACGCGATTCTGGCGGTGAACAACCGTGGGAGCAGCGGGTACGGGAAAACCTTTTACAAAATGGACGATCGCGACCACGGCGACCGGGATCTCAAGGATTGCGTGTACGGGAAGAAATACCTGCAATCGCTCGGGTATGTCGACGGAGACTGGATAGGAATCATCGGCGGATCCTATGGCGGTTTCATGACCATGGCTGCGATGACGTCTCAGCCCGGCGAATTCAAGGCAGGCGTCGATATCTTCGGAGTGACCAACTGGCTCCGCACGCTCAAGTCAATTCCCCCCTACTGGGAATCGTTTCGGAAAGCGCTCTACGCGGAAATGGGAGATCCTTTTTCGCAGGATTCCGTCCGCCTCTATTCGATATCGCCCCTGTTTCATGCGAAGAACATCAGGGATCCCGTGATGGTGCTCCAGGGGGCGAACGACCCGCGCGTGCTGAAGGTTGAATCGGATGAAATCGTCGCGGCGATGAAGGCCAACAATGTTCCCGTGGAATATGTAGTCTTCCCCGACGAGGGGCACGGGTTCATGAAGAAGGAAAATGAAATCAAAGGGTACGGAGGCATCCTCCAGTTTCTGAACAAATATCTGAAGGGATCCGGTGCTCCACGGAAGTAGTCCACGGTTTCACACTTGACGAAAGGAGACTGCATGCACCAGGGGATCAAGACCCTTGTCCGGCGCCTGTCTGTCGCGGGCGCATCACTCATCATCGGGAGCGGAGCGGCGCACCACGCCATCGCCGCACCGCCCGATCAGCCGCTCGGCAAAACACTCTACGAAGCAAAATGTATCCAGTGCCACGGCAGGGAAGGGAAGGGGAACGGTCCGGCGGCGGCGTACCTGAGCCCGCGGCCGCGCGATTTTACCTCCGGGAAATTCAAATTCCGCTCTACGGAATCAGGGAGCATCCCCACGGACGAAGACCTCCGCACGTCGGTTGAAAACGGACTCCACAGCACGGCGATGCCCGGGTGGAAGCCTTTTCTCCGGGGGGATTCGCTGACGGCGGTGCTGGACTATGTGAAGTCATTTTCCCCCCGCTTCAGCAATGAAAAGCCGCACGCGGTGAAACCCGGTCCTCCTGTGGCCGCTTCACCTGCGAGCATTGCGGCGGGGAAGAAGGTTTTTGAAACACTTCAGTGCGCGAGTTGTCACGGCACGGACGGCGAGGGGAAGGACGCGATTGCCGGCCCCTTTCAGGACGACTGGGGTCACGACATCCAGGCAACCCGGCTGACAGAGCCGTGGACATTCAGGGGCGGCGCAACGCCAAAGGACATCTACCTGCGCTTCCGTACGGGCATCGACGGGTCCCCCATGCCTTCGTATGTCGGCTCCGCGAGCGATCGCGACATGTGGAACCTGGCAAACTACGTGGCGTCGATAGGCAGGAAACCTGTCTGGGCGATGAACGAGCTGGAACTCAAGAACTTTTTTGCCCACCTGGACGCGAGCGCAAAAGAACGCCCCGCAGAGCGGGGTAAATACCTCGTGAATACGCTGGGCTGCGGCTTCTGCCACTCGCCGGTTCGTGAGGACGGAAGCGTGATCGAGGAGATGTGGCTCGCCGGAGGGCAACGGTGGAATCTCTACCCGTTCGATGATGTGGTGTCGTACAACCTCACGTCCGACAAGGAAACGGGACTCGGGAATTGGACTGATGCGCAAATTAAGACGTTCCTGACGAAGGGAATCCGCCGGAACGGCTCCCGGATGATCCCCTATCCGATGCCCTGGCCGGCATTTGCCCTTCTGAAGGAGGATGATCTTAACGCGATTATCGCATATCTCCGGACACTCCCCCCGGTGGTCAACAAAATTCCCGACCCGAAATCGCCCAACATCTTCTCCTACATGTGGGGAAAATTTCAGGCCCTTATCCTGAAGAAGGATATCCCGATACACGTGTATCCGGGCAATGCCGGCGCGACGCACGGACAAAGCGTGTCGCTGAATGACGGCCCTGCCGCATCTGCAAGAAAGGAGGTGCGTCCATGAAAAAAGCACTCAAGTGGATTGCCATCGTCCTCGGGTCGCTCTTTGTCCTGGCGTTCCTGGGATTCCTCTACTTTATCCCGCCGTTTACGCTGACCCCGCCCGAAGAATTCACCAGGCAGGACGCAGCGGCGGGCCCCTCGCTCGATGGCATCAAGGATCCCGTCGAACGTGCCCTCGCTGAACGGGGAAAATACATTGTCACGGTTTCTGACTGCAGCGGGTGCCACACGCCTCTGGGCGACGAGGGACCGCGATGGGATGAGTACCTTGCAGGCGGGAATAAAACCGCATTCCGAGGCTACGGGTCCTTCGTGACGAGAAACCTTACCCCGGAGACGTCCACGGGACTGGGCCGGCGGTCGAACGATGAGGTTGTGCGCGTCCTCCAGTCCGGCCTTCTTCCGGAAGCCCGTGTTGCGCATTACCGCGATATGCCCTGGGCTGCCTATTCCAACTGGACGATGGAAGACCGCCATGCCGTGGTGACGTATCTGCGGCACCTTACTCCCGTGTATCACAAGATTCCCCCGGAGGATACGGTAAGCGTCGGCGACGATCCTGCGGCGATCGAAACAGCATATGGCGTGGATTTCGCGGGGCACGCGGCTAAACATTGACAGGGAGGAAGTACGATGAAGTATGCACTGCTGGTCCTTCTGTCCTGTGCCACCATGGAGGCGCAGACGCCCGCTGTCGAGAAGGATGCACAGCCCGGATTCGACGCCATACGGGCGGACGACCTGAAGGCCTATCTGACGTATCTGAGTTCCGATGAGCTGCAGGGGCGCGAGACTTCCTATCCGGGGGAAAAGAAAGCGGCGGACTACATCGCCGCTCATTTCAAGTCTCTCGGGCTGAAGCCGATGGGCGACGACGGCTCGTACCTTCAGCACTTCGACGTCCAGGTCTCCCGCATGAGCGATCAGTCCGCAATCAACGTCACT
>JBGPYM010000188.1:0-6478 GCA_041493205.1 Bacteroidota bacterium | reverse complement strand
GCAGGACGGCAGCGACACCGACGACGAAGCCGTTGAGGAGAGAAAGTCTCACTCCGGTGGTCGTCAGCACGAGCAGGTAGACAAAGCCGGCAAATGTGATGTGGGTCGGCGCCGTCATACTACGCCCGAAGCCGGAAATACGATTGTTCCACGGTTTCGACGGCCCCATTCCGTTCAAGGGTATCATAGTGACGGCTATAGAGATCGCCGAGGAGCGTCAGAACGAGCGCTTTCAATTTGGAGCGCTTCATGAACGGCGCCTCCCGCACCATCACTTCCATGAGATTGAGAACAACCGGGGCGGTCTCGCGGGAGAGGGAGTTCAGGTAGAATGCCGGGTTGAGGAGCCGGACCTCATGTTCTGCCGTCTGGATCAGGGGCTCCAATTTCTTGCCGCAACATTCAAATGCCTCCCGGCGGAAGGTCCGGAACATCCTGTCAAACAGCAGGACAAATTCATCCGGTGGGCCGTGAGGAGCATTCTCACTCAGCGCCTGGACCGGGGGTTCCGGCCCGGGGCGCACAGGGGGCGGAGGTTCAGAGGGTGAAGGGAGAGCCGGCGGGCGGGGTGGTTCCCGCTCGGGGCGTGCCGGCTCCCCCTTGAAGAGGTCGCGGTTTCTTTCGACATCGTACAGAATCAGACGTCCCCGCTTCATGCGGGATTCCAGAACCATGAGCTGCTCGGTCGATTCGAAATCGTACAGCTCGATGGAGGGGAGCACGCCGGGAAACTGGTCGAGTTCGAGGAGGCCTCTCCGGCAGCCGGAGGAGCGTACGAGCATCCCGCGCTGACGACGCGTGAGGTGATCGATCTGCAGCTTGAGGCAGGGCTCGTAGTGCAGCGTCCGCTCAAACCGGTCCAGGGCGGGTTCCGTCGTCTGGAAGAGGTAGACGAGCGCTCTCCCGCCACTTGCACGGAGCCTCCCCCGGACCGACTCTACCGATTGTGTGGTGCGGATATCGCGGCTGATGCGGGCACACTGCGTGATGGCCTTCCCTTTCAAGAAGAGCATATCAAACGTATCCGGGCCATCAACATATGCAATGACGATATACCCCAGCGAACCATCCCCGTGCGACTCCGGCAGCACAAGAGGATCGATATGTGCTGAAGAGACCCCGCGTATTATTTCAAGCGCGCCGTTGATCATCTGCCGGGGCATGGGGGCGCCCTATGGGATATCCGCGCCGGCTTCACGCACCCTGCGCTCCAGTTCGAGGACGCCGGCCTTTGATTTCACAGCATCGAGCCGGGCGCGCGTCAGGATGTGGAATTCGGTCTTTCCCTGCTTGAACAGGAGTTCATAGTACTCGAGAAGGAGCCGGGCGAGGTCCATCTGTTCCTGCGCCAGCGCCAGGTCGTGCGTGAGCGCAAGGCGCTTGCGCACGCGTGCCAGACGATCCTCCGATTGTTTGCCGAGGAGGAGGTCGTATCGGGTTCGGGCCTCCTCAAGGTGGAGGAGCGCGAGTGTATGCCTGGAGGCGTCGAAGATCTCGGCAGGAGCGATCGATACCGTTACCCGGTACGAATCCCTCGGAAACAGATAACCGCCTGCGGGATCGGGAAAGAGAACCTCCCGGGCGCCCAGGGACGCGCTGACCTGAACACGCGGAATGAGCCGGTGCCAGAAGTCGGAGGCACTGACCGCCGCTTCCGCCCGTGTAATCTCGATGAGCGCAAGGTACCGCGAGAGCGAATCCTGCGAAGTGGAGTGTGACCGGGCAGGCCCAGGATCGTCCCGCGGCAACCCTGGCGGAGCATCAGGATCTTCCTGGGCGATACCCCTTGCGGCGGCGACGAGAAGAAGCGGCACGAGAAATTTCATGATGTACGTCCCCCGGCATGGAGAGTGACGGGCAGAATCACTGCCCGGAGGTGATTTCGCGCAGGATGGATCCGTCTGCGCGGCCGAGGGTACTGACGGTCCGCCACCGCCCTCCCGGATATTCCGTGCGGGTTTCGAGGGCGCCTGAAGGGAGCGCGGAACTGAGCGTGCGGCGTATGAGCGTCCCGAGACCGTCGCTCACTTCGGAGACGATGGCGCCGTTCAGCGCGAACCGGGAAGTCACCTGGACGGAATTATCCACCTGGTTGACGGTCCGCGTCACCACCGGGAGGCGGAACGTGTAGGTTTCAACATTGCCATTGCGGACCACATGCGTGACGATGGTATCACGCATCAGGGGGAGCACCTCCGAAGAGACGGATTGCTGCGGCAGATCGGCGGCAAAACTCTCGTTGGTGACATACCGCTTCACTTCGCTCACGATTCCGCCGTTCCGGCCGAACGAGCGGCGGACGGAGATCAGGAGCAATCCCTTGGGATACCCGTGCCGTTCGGTCACGACAGCGCCGAATCCGTCGGGCGTCAACTCTCCATACACATAGACGGAATCCGCTTCCACACCTGTTGTCCCGGCGGCAATCCCCTCCCCCGGGGGAACGGCAGAGAGTGACCCTGCCCAGTCAGCAATCGCGACAACTTCGTCGATTGCGCCGATCAGGATCTCCTCCCCGGAGGCTTCCAGACCGCCTGCAGCGGGTTCCGCGGGCTGGCTTGGTTGTCCCGACTCACGAGAGCAGCCGCAAAGGGCGAGGGTCACAAGCAGCAACGTGACCGGCACGACCCTGGACGCAGGGTGTGAACCGCCCGTGGAACGACGAACGTTGATCCGAAGCATGAGCACCTCCTCTGTTGGTTCCTTAATAGTGAAAGATCCGCACGGTCGCCTCATACCGGTGATCGCGCACAGTGACGATGCCGATGTAGTCTCCCGCAGGCGCAAAGAGGCCAGTATTCGTATCGCCGAGCCATGTATGGGCATGCGTCCCCCTCGATTCATGCACTGCGGCGCAGAGAGTCGTGACGAGGAGATCCGGGGGAGCAGTTCCCCTTCTCACGATTACGCAGCTCACTTCGGCCGGCTCGCCGAGAGAATAGCGGATCTCCGTATTCCCTTTGAACGAGTCGAAGGCGGCGGGAGAGAACCGGAGATTCGCCACAAGGAGTGACGTGTCAACTTCCCCGGGGACCTTGCAGCCTGCGATGTAACCAGCGATGAGGACGATGAGGGTAACGGCATTCATGTGAGTCGTCACTTAATCGTGTCGATGTATTAGATACGGCTACCGTCATTTTTCTTTCGCAATGAAAGCCCGTGTTGAGCTGAACGGGCTAACGCGTCATGGGGGTGACGACGGGGGCGTGAGAGACTTCGGGTCAGACTGGCGGCAGGATTGCGGAAGAGCTTAGGAGCTCACGTGCAGAGGATTCAGAAGGGAATCGGAGACATTAAGGCATGCCGTACAGGGTGAAGAACCGCGCCCGGGCGGTGCGGTTACCTCGCCTCACGGGTGACCCATGCGGCGGAGCCGAGGAGCCCCTGATCGGCCAGAACCTTCCTCAGGAGCGGCTCCGTACCCGATTCCTGGGCCTTGAGTTGAACCCCGCGGGTGAGCTGATCATAGGAGTTCTTGTCGGGGATGTTGTGAATCTGATTTGCCAGGAGGGCGAGCAGCCTGCGGTATTTTGTCTTCTGCCACCACACGAATGCAATGACCCCAACTGCAAGAACTGCGATCAGGATGAGGAGTTGCGTCGCATTCCTCTGCAGAAACGTGAATTGCGACTGGAGTTCCGGGGCCAGATCTTTGTTATACCGCCTGACGAGACTGATCATCGCACTGTCCACAATCGCCTGGACGGCGATTTGCGTGGACTGGCCGAGGAGATTATCCCTGAGTGACGAGGCCCGCATGATCGTCTGATCACCGAGGAGTTCGTCGCGGAGGCCGCCGATCATCTGCCTGGTGCGTATGCCGATCACCTCGTCCCTTATCGCCCCGAGATCCGCCTTCGTCCCCGCACCCAGCAGATCCTGCCTGAGCCGTGCGATCAGCCGGACCGAGTACTCACCGAGGAGGGTATCGCGCGTCTGCGCCGCCTGCCGGGCGAGCGAATTGCCGAGGCGCTCAATGAGCAGGTTGAGGCGTTCCTGGGTCGCGGCGGCGGTAAGGGTATCGACCGCTCCCCCCACAAATTTCGATCCCAGCGAATCAACGTGTTCGGCCGCCCCCTGCGTGAGTCCCCCGCCAAGATCCTTCCCCCATTGCCCAAACGAACACCCCCCAAGGATCAAGGCCAGCAGAACCGGGACATAGAATTTCATCGCGCTCCTCCACCGTCATTTTCTCTCCACGATCACAAGGTCTTCCATGCGGCCCGCATCGTCGTTCCAGCGCTTGAGCGGACGGACCGCCAGCCGGCCGGCCGGGGTACGCTCAAGATAGATCAGGGCGTAGGTCTTATCCGCCCGCAATGCACCGCTGGACGCTTCGATAATCGGAATCCAGGTCCCTGAATTGATGTACCACCGGTCGCCGACGCGGCGCTGTTCGGGATTGTGCGTATGCCCGAACGTCACGAGGCTGCAATCGGGGAATTCGTTTAGTTTCTTCTCCGCGGGTTCCACCAGGTCATCGGGTTCCGAAAGCTGGAAATACGCCACGACGCGGGAGAGGAGATACCCGACGAACAGAACGCCGGAGTCCTTCAGCACTCCCGTACCGTACTGCAGGATGAAGCCCCATATTCCCTGCGGTGCGGGGGTCCCCGATGCCGCGCCTGCAAGGAGCGGGAGAAGCCGGTTTCCCCAGAGGACCAGGACTAGCACGAGAGGAATCCCAAGTGCGACAAGATACCAAAAGAGCGGCTTGAACAAGTAACGCGCGTACCTCTTCGGGATCATGCGGAGCGTGAACGGGATGTATGAGAACAGGACTTTGAGCCCGAGGGAGAACCGGTCGCGCATAAGGATGTGGAGAATGTTCTCCCGCGGGCGGACATTGTCCATAAACGGATAGACAAGCTCGAGCTTGTTCACCAGATAACGGTTGAAGAATGATCCGAACGGTATGTTGAGCTCCCTTCCGGTTCTTCCCCATGTGGGAGCACCCACCACGGTGCTGAACTTGTCATACCGGTGGCCGTGTTCAATGTAGATTTGCCCGTCGATGATGCAGGCATCGTCGATAAACTGCAGAGCACCGATGACGGTTTTGAGGCAGGCGTTGAACGTCGCACGTGGACGAATCAGGAGGAGCCGCTCCGCGAGAGCCACCCGGAGATAGTCGCGGACGGGCTTCCAGTACCATTCGAGGTCATGGTTCCCCTTGAGGATGAGGAGCGAGTTGTTACCGTGAATCCAGCCGGCGAGCCCGGCGAACAGCGCGGGATGACCCCTGATGGCGGTATCCAGTTTCCAGATCGATTTGAAGTCGTGCGTCTTCAGTCCGACATCCTTCTCCGTGGCGGAGATGGTTGTCTTGAGCGCTTCCGCGGGCCGGTCGGTCATGCCGATGCTCCCGAGGGCCTCTTCCCACCTCTG
The DNA here is from genome assembly GCA_041493205.1 of Bacteroidota bacterium. Classification (GTDB taxonomy): domain Bacteria; phylum Bacteroidota; class Ignavibacteria; order UBA10030; family UBA6906; genus JBGPYM01. The sequence continues at coordinate 1,090 of JBGPYM010000188.1, read as the reverse complement.
GAAATCCTCTTCCGAATCCGGGACAGACACGATCCGGAGAAAATCAACAAAATCTCCGTTGATCACGAGGAGCCCCGAAGAGCTCCCTTTCCCGGCGATGCGTTCATCCACGTGGCTCAGCAGTCGTGCCAGTGAGGCATCCGCGAAGAAATTTTCGGTCCCCCCGAAGATCCCTCCGGGGTTCATGCCACCGCCGACGTGGAGATCACTGATGATAAGGATGTCCTGCCGATCCGCTTTGATGCGGGCAAGGGGTGTCCGGTCCGGTGGCATCGCTTCCGATGACCCGAGAAGACGTGTAATCTCGTTGCTCTGTTGCTTTCGTTTACGCGCAGAGTGAGGCACCGTGTGGGCTCCTTGTCAGGAAGGGATGACGACGCCGTCGACAAACCGCGACACGACTTTCAGCACCGCTATGGAGATGACGGGATAGAGGCCATCGAGGAGACTCCAGCCAAGGAGGTAGGCGATGTTTCCGTGAACGAAAAAGAAGTGATCAAATTCCCAGGTGCCGAGGATCTCCCGTTCAGTCACTTTGACGAACAGGCTGAAAATGAAGAAGAGCGCGAACTGTTCGAGAAAGGGCTGGTTGTGGCACCCTGCGTAGAGAAATCCGAGGCAGAGGCCGATCCAGACAAATGTATGGAGCGCATTATTCAACCAGGGGAGAAAGCTCATGATGCCGAGGAGATAGCAGAGATAATTGCCGAAGAAGACCCCGACTCCCCAACCCACCCAGAGGACCAGGAATGTCGTTCTGAAATTGAGCTCGACCACGGGGTGGGCGTATCGCATGATGACAAAGAGCGCCGCATACATGCAGAGCACGATGAGGTATTGCTCGATCCCGTTCCCGAATCCGAGGAGCGTCTCCATCGACTTATCCTTTCGTGCTGGCGATCAGGGGGACAGCATAGTGTGCGAGCGCCATGACGGTGAGCTGCGGATTCACGCCGATGCTCGACGGGAACACGCTCGCGGTCGGCCTCTATCTCGTCGCGGCCCTTCTCGGATACCTGGCGACGCCGGCGACCTTCCGCCCGCTGACGGTCGCCGCCTTCGCGCTCTGGACGCCCGCGATCAGGTTCTT
>JBGPYM010000343.1:0-2826 GCA_041493205.1 Bacteroidota bacterium | reverse complement strand
GCGCTGGGCGACCCACGGCGAGCCGAACGACGTCAATGCACACCCGCACTGGGATGCAAAAAAAGAAATTGCGATTATCCATAACGGGATCATCGAGAATTTCTCCGCCATCAAGACGATCCTGGTCCGGGAAGGACATACCTTTACCGGGGGGACCGATACCGAGGTCCTGGCGCACCTTATCGGGACGATGTACGAGAAGTCCGGAGACCTGACGACCGCAGTGCGCATGGCGCTGGCGAAGGTCGAGGGAACCTACGGCCTGGTGGTCCTTTCCGTGCATGAGCCCGACAAGATGATTGCGGCACGGAAGGGGAGCCCGCTTATCGTGGGGGTCGGCGAAGGAGAGAATTTCATCGCGTCGGACGCATCGGCGATCATCGACCATACCCGGAATGTCGTATACCTGGATGACGGTGAGGTGGCGGTCGTGACGCGGGAGGGGTTCCGGACCATCACGATCGACGATGTTTCCGTGACCAAGCAGGTGGAAGAAGTGACGCTGGAACTCTCCCAGATCGAGCGCGGGGGATACGATCACTTCATGATGAAGGAGATTCAGGAGCAGCCGGAGACCATCCGGAATGCAATGCGTGGGAGGCTGCTGGTGGACCAGGGGAATGTCGTCCTGGGAGGCCTGCGGCAGGTGATGGACAAGCTGCTCTGTGCACGGCGATTCGTCATTACGGCATGCGGAACCTCGTGGCACGCCGGGCTCGTCGGTAAGTACATGTTCGAGCATATTGCGAAAATGCCGGCGGAAGTGGAGTACGCTTCGGAATTCCGGTACCGCAATCCGATCATCAAAAGCGATGACGTTGTCTTCCTGATCAGCCAGAGCGGCGAGACGGCCGACACCCTTGCGGCCCTGCGCGAGGCCAAATCGAAACATGCGACTGTTCTTGGTATCGTGAATGTTGTGGGAAGCTCAATCGCGCGTGAGTCCGACGCCGGCGTGTATGTGCATGCCGGTCCGGAGATCGGGGTCGCCTCGACCAAGGCGTTCACGTCCCAGCTCACGGTTCTTGCCCTGATTACCCTGATGGTCGCACGGGCGCGCGGGATGTCGGAGGCCGATGGCAGGATTCTCGCGCAGGAAATCGACGCGCTTCCCGACAAGGTGGCGACGATTCTGAGCGATACCACGACGATCCGTCAGGTCGCCGAGGAATTCAAGCATGCGCAGCATGCCCTCTACATGGGCCGCGGGTCCAATTTCCCCGTCGCGCTGGAAGGCGCGCTGAAACTGAAGGAGATATCCTATATTCACGCGGAAGGGTATCCCGCCGCCGAGATGAAGCACGGCCCCATCGCGCTGATCGATGAGAATATGCCGGTGTTTGTGATCGTGCCGAAAGACGCGATTTACGAGAAGGTGATGAGTAACATTCAGGAAGTCCGCGCCCGCCGCGGCCGGGTGATCGCCGTGGCGAACGAAGACGACCATGAAATCGACAAGCTTGCCGAATACGTCATCCGCGTGCCGCGGACGTACGGCTTCTTCGGACCGATCCTGAACATCATCCCGCTCCAGCTCCTCGCGTACTATATTGCGGTGGCGCGCGGAACGAATGTGGATCAGCCGAGAAACCTCGCGAAAAGCGTGACGGTTGAATAACGACAGCAACTCTCCGGACTTATCCAGGGCAATGCGATGAAACAGGACCCCCGTTTTAAACCGACAGACTGGGCACTCGTGCTCGGTGCTTCGAGCGGCTTTGGCGGCGCTACAGCCATTGAACTTGCGAAGGCGGGGATGAACATCTACGGCATCCACCTGGACCGCCAGGCGACGATGCCGGCCACCCAGCAGGTGATCAAGGAAATCAAGCATGCCGGCCGCGAAGCGGTGTATTTCAACATTAACGCAGCCGACGCCATCAAACGGGCCGAGACGCTCGACGAGATTCAGGAGCGGTTCGCCGCGCATGGGAATCAGACGGTGCGCGTGCTTCTCCACTCGCTTGCATTCGGGACGCTGAAACCGTTCATCGCGAAGGGACCGGAAGACTCCGTCAACCAGGCGCAGATGGAAATGACCATCGACGTGATGGCCAACAGTCTCGTGTACTGGACACAGGGGTTGCTGCATCGCGGACTGATGAAGCGGGGCGGAAGAATCTTTGCCATGACGAGCTCGGGCGGGCATACCGCCCTCCCGGCGTACGGCGCAGTGTCTGCCGCGAAGGCCGCGCTTGAGTCGCATATCCGCCAGCTCGCAATGGAGCTGGGGCCGCATGGCATCACTGCGAACGCCGTGATGGCGGGCGTGACCGACACGCCGGCCCTCAGGAAGATCCCCGGAAGCGGCGACATGCTCCGCATCGCCCGGGCGAAAAATCCGGGCGGACGGCTCACAACCCCGGAAGATGTGGCGAAGGCCATCGTTCTGCTCGCCGACGAACATGCGTTCTGGGTGAGCGGTAATGTCATCGGCGTGGACGGTGGCGAAGACATCGTCAACTACGTTGGACAGAAGGGGACCGGGGAACTACCGTAGCAGGAGGGATGTACCTCCGTTGCTTCCCCGGCTTCACGCGCTCTCGATCTCTCTCCATCCGTTTTTTTCAATTCCCAATGATTTCTTTCACATTCCTGCAGGGGCGGCCTGACTATGTCCGATTTTCAGTTCACTGACGAACAGAAGATGCTCCGTGATATGGTTCGCGAGTTTACCAACGCGGAGATAAAGCCGATCGCGCACAAGATCGACGAGGACGAGTGCATTCCTCCCGACCTGATTCAGAAGATCAAGGATCTGGGTCTCCTCGGTTCGGGAATCCCGCAGGAGTACGGCGGGGGCGGGTTCGGAGAAACCGGATACTG
>JBGPYM010000292.1:0-3536 GCA_041493205.1 Bacteroidota bacterium | reverse complement strand
GGCCCTCTGACAAACGGACCCTCACGCCCGTACACCCCCTCGATAATGTTCAGGAGAGGATGAAGGACGGAGTTGTTGTCGAGACACCGTGCGGTGTGCGTTTCCATCCAGAGCCCGCCCGCACTCCCTGACCCCGCATCGCCATCGAGCGTCCTCCAACGCGGAATCACTGCTTTATGGCCGTCGTACTGCTGCTTGATCGTCGTGAAAGCGCCCGGCACGACGTGGCTTCCGTTGACGCCGCTCATTTGCGTGTTCCAGGCTGTGCAGTGCGCAACGTAGGGACGTGCATTGGTCCCCTGCAGGTTTTTCGAGCAGAGCGTCATCCCCATCGAGTGTGACTTAAGCTTGGCGATATTGATAAGGCACGAACCGGGCGCGTTCACCGGCCAGAGATGCGGGATCTGGTTGTACCACACCCCTCCGGTGACCGGCGTCCAGTGGATGTCTCCCCCCGGAAGACCCGGGAGCGCGGGCATTTCCTTCAGATCGATTCCTGTCCTCTGCCCGAGGGCGTTATACCAGGCCCCATCGGACGCGGACGCGAAATAATTCGCCTCACGGATGTGGATGTCCGATGGCTGGACCGTGAGGTCGACGATGCTCTCGACAATTCCCTCGACAAAACTCACATCCGTCTGAATCCCCATTTTGGCTTCGAAGGGCGGCGATGGCGATGGGTCGTCCCAGGACCACGACGTGATGTTGGGCTTTATCGCCACAGGTCCGGCAACGGAGTACGCGCCGGCCGGGACCGTTGTCGGCACGAAGAGCGAATTCCCCAGGTCGTGCCCGACCTGCCTGATGGCGCCGGCGTCGGTCTTGGCGTTCACCTGCGTTATGAGCACAAAGACGGCATCGCGATGGTTTTCGATGAAACCATTCAGCGCAAAATAGTCTGACGCGAGCGGATTGGCCAACCCCCTCCGGTAATTCAGCACCACCGCCCCCGCTCCGGCGGCGGCCGTCTTCAGGAATTCTCGACGTGTGACCATTTCAGTTTCACCCTATCGTTCCAGGTGCGTTCCCCGACGGCGACGCTGCGGGGCATGAAGTACGGATACCACAGGATGATGAAGAGCGCCCCACATACCACAAAAGATATCCCTTCACGTTGCGATAAACAAGAAGGGGATACATCGAAGCAGTTTTCCTGACCAACTGCGTGAATTAACTGAGAGTTTACACGAAATTAACGCTAACGAAACACTGAGTATCTATGTTAGGCCGTTCAACGAGCGGGTGGGGCGGATTAAACCGAGTGAAAGGCCTATGACCAGGGAAGAGATCCTCCGGGCGACACAGAACAACTTCGAGGAGTTCTTTGCAATTTGGACTGAACACATGGACCACAAAGGACTGGGAGCCCTCGTGTTCTCATCGGGGGGCGACCTCCCGTCAGATCAACCGTACCAGTGCGCATACCTGACCCTGGGCGAGTTGCGTGACTTTCTGAAAAGGATCAGCACGAATGACGGGTTCGTCTACCGGTGGGTGAAGCAGGCCAAATCGTTCCGGGGAATCCCCATTCTGATTATTCCCCCCGATCTCCAGGAGAGGAGGGAGCTCTTCTTTTCAAGCGTGAGGAATCGTTCGTAAAGCAATTCTGCAGGTAAGACTGTCCCCTCCGGCGAATTCTTCGTATATTACTCTTCCATCACATCCGACAGATGATCATTCTTTTTATCGCCCTTATGTGGATCATCCGGCCGGCGGACGCTCCCTCCGCCGTCGCAGGCGATATCGAATTTGCCTCGGGGGACTACCCGGCCGCGGTTGCCGCGTATGACTCGCTCCTGCGCACGACGCCCGACCCGGCCCGGATCCACTGGAGGCTGGCAAGGGTCACCGTCTGCATCGGTGACGTCACTGACGAGACCGGGAAGGAAGAGGTGTATCTGAAAGCGGAAGCATATGCGCGCGCCTGCATACGGGAAGATTCAACGGTATCCGAAGGTCACGCATGGCTTGCGGCGGCGCTGGGAAACATCGCCATGAACGCGGGCGGGGAACAGAAGGTGAAGCTCTGCAACGAAATCAAAGAACATCTCGAGAGGGCAATAACCCTCGATCCGCGGAACGACATTGCGTGGTCGATCCTCGGCTCACTCTATAGGGCACTCGGGAACGTGAGCTGGTTCGAACGACAGCTTGCGAACATCTTTCTGGGGGAACTCCCGGCAGGAGGGTTCGACGACGCGGAGAAGGCGCTGCGGCAGGCGATCGGCCTTGCGCCCCAGGTCATCCGTCATCATTATGAGCTTGCGACGCTGTACAGGGAGACCGGACGACCCGCGCAGGCCCGGGAGGAATACGAGCGCGCCATGATCCTCCCGCCCGTTCTCGCGTCAGACCCGCGAACGCAAAAGGCGGCTCGCCATTGGATCGAGGAAATGGCCGGTGACGATTAACCCTCCGGAGGAACTTCGCGGGGTATGGGTTTCTTATGCAGACTGCTCTTCATCCGCTGCTGCATGATCGTCTGCTGGCTGTCAGAGACATTTGCACCGTCACCGGAAATCGTGCCGGTGTACGTGCCGTCTGAGTGGAGGATACGTGCGCGCACCGCTTCTGCAAGCGGAGTGTCAAGAACCTCACGTTTGACCGACGCAGCCAGCGCCGGATCCTCGATCGGAAACATGAGTTCCACCCTGCGGTCGAGGTTGCGCCCCATCAGATCCGCGCTGGTCAGGTACAACTCCGGCCGGCCCGCGTTTTCGAAATAGAACACACGGCTGTGTTCGAGGTAACGGCCGACAATGCTCAGCACACGGATATTGTCGCTGATCCCTTTCACGCCGGGCCGCAATGAACAGATGCCCCGCACCAGCAGTTCGATTTTCACGCCCGCCTGTGACGCCTCGTAGAGCTTCGCAATGATCTTCACGTCGGTCAGCGCATTCATTTTCAGGATCATGTAGCCGCTCTTACCGGCGCGGGCATTTTCGGATTCGCGGTCGATCAACGATCCGAGTTTGTCCCGCAGCGTGACGGGTGCCACGGCAAGCTTCGCGTATGATTTGCGCCGGGAATAGCCCGTCAGGAAATTGAATACTTCCGTTGCGTCTTCCGTGATCTCTTCCCTGCAGGTGAGATAGCTCAGATCGGTGTAGATACGGCTCGTCACCGGGTTATAATTGCCTGTGCCCAGGTGGACGTACCGGCGGAGGCCATCCTGCTCCTTGCGTACCACGAGGGCAACCTTGGCGTGGGTCTTCAGGCCGACGAGTCCGTACACCACGTGCACCCCCGCCCGCTCAAGCTGCTTTGCCCAGCCGATGTTGTTCTCCTCGTCGAAGCGCGCCTTGAGTTCGACCAGCACCGCAACCTGCTTGCCATTCTCCGCCGCTTGGACAAAGAGGGGAATCAGGGGGGATTCCTTTCCGATCCGGTAGAGCGTCTGTTTGATCGCAAGGACGTTTGGATCGCGTGCGGCAGCCTTGATGAACTGGACGACCGGAGTGAAGGAATCATACGGATGATGGAGGATGATATCACTGCGACGAATCGCACTGAAGATATCTTCTCCTTCATCG
>JBGPYM010000370.1:0-2356 GCA_041493205.1 Bacteroidota bacterium | reverse complement strand
GACCCTATCCTGCTGCCTGACATCGCTGATCGTACCGATGGCCGTTTGTTTTCCGGAAATTCCCGGCGACTGGCCGATCGGAATGTACATCTCGGTTGAGCGCTGGGCGAAGGCAGTTGTCCCTGATGAAAGAAGGAGCATCGTGCCGGCAATTGCGGTGAATCGCTTCATGGTCAATCCTCCTCAGTTCTTGTTACTCGACGAGGTCATTGCGTGCATTGGCACCTTCCCGGATCGCGTACTGGACGTTCTCCTTGCTGTACGCCGAACCCGCGGCCGCTTCGGCAAACCTCCGAGCCTTGTCCAGCGCGATCACGGCGTTCGGGTGAAGGCCTCCACACGCCAGTACGCGGGCAGCGGATGCAAGCTGGCGGACAGCCTCGTCCAGGAGGGGCTTCGGATCGGTGTGCTTCGAGTCTGACGCGATGAGACTGTTCTTGAGTGCATTGTCCGCCTGCCGGATCGACTCGAGCGCGTTGACGACGCGGAGGAATGCGGCGATCTCGACAATCTGTGTTCCATCCAGCTCGATCGCGGTCCCCTCCGGGCTCAGGTTCTTCAGGAACTGCCCCGCCGGCGAGTTGTTGAACGACTCCCCGTCGTAAAATCCGACAGCCCCCTCGATTGTTTCGATTGCATTGTTATGGAAGAAGGGTCCCGTGGCGGCGGCTTCCACAAGAGGCGGGACGTTGAACGTGCTGTCTCCGGGGCGCCCGAAGCCGTCGTCGGCCGGTACTTTCTCCGTTGTGAGCCGGGCAGGCTGATCGGGGAGGGCTTCCACCCCTGTATTGAAGTTCGCATTTCCGAGACTCGTGGTTCCGATGACCGCAGTTGCCCCGGCATTCTGGTGGCACAGGTTGCATTTTCCCAGATTATCGTCCAGGAAGATCTCCTGTCCCCGCCGCGCGATGGTTCCTTTCAGCTTGAGCGGAAGCGTCAGGTCAGACTGGCGGCCGAGTGAGAGCTGGAATGCCTCGAGCGCGTCAAGCTCCTCGTCGGTGGGGAGGCGAAAATCGACCCCGGGGATGCGGTTGAGTGTTTTTGTGAAATGCTGGATGACGGCACCGGTTGCGAACGACCGGAGTGAGCCGTCGCCGGGCGCGCCGTCGCCGGACCAGCCCGTGCGCGGACCTTTCGGGCTGTTGACGGAAGTCCTGAGACTGAGCGTGTGCGGAACGCCCCGCATCACAAACCTGTTCTCCAGGTCGTCGAATCCGTCGAGGTTCTCCCGGATCAGCCCGAACTCCCGCATGAGGCGGGGGCTCTCAAAATTTTTGGAGAGTGCGGGCGTGAATTCGGCCACGAAGAGGGGATTGTCCTTCGGGAGCTGCGCGATGAACGCGGGGTCGATGGTGAGATGGTTCTCGGCCGGATGGCACGTGCCGCAGGTGCGTCCGTTCCCGTTGAACGTCTCGAGGAAAAAGAGACGCCTTCCTTTCTCGATCAGATCCGCGTTCGGATCGGGCGGAGGCGGGGGCGGGTTTTGGCACGACGGGAGTACAGACAGGAAGAGTGCCAGGGTGAGCAGGCCGAAGGGAGTAATGCGTCCCATGGTGAACCTCCTTCCTCAGTTGAGGGGTGCGGAATTGCTTCCGCGTTGGTTCGAAGAATAGCCTGGCGAAGAACGAAGGAGACTGGTCCCGGGAACAACAGATACCGGTGTCGCAAATATACATACCAGATTCGCCGATTGCAAGTAACCCCTGTAGAATTTTACGCGGTTTTTCCGTACCGTGAAACGTTCAGCTCCTCACGTTTCATTTACCGCCCTTTCTTCTCATGCGTTTGAGCCAGGGTTTTATCCCGACCGTCAAAGAAATTCCCGCAGATGCCGTCATACCGAGCCACCAGCTCATGATCAGGGCGGGCATGGTGCGCGCGCTCGCTGCCGGCGTGTATGCATTTCTCCCGCTGGGACAGCGGGCCATGCGAAAGGCCGAGGAGATCGTCCGTCAGGAAATGGACGCCATCGGCGGCCAGGAATTTCTTCTCCCCGCTTTGAGCCCCATCGAACTCTGGGAAGAAACCGGGCGCGTCAAGGCGTTCGGTGACACGCTCTTCCACATCAAGAACAGGCCTCTCGTGCTAGCACCCACGCACGAAGAGGTGATCTGCTGGCTTGCGAAGAATCATATCGCGTCGTACAAGGATATGCCGCAGATCTGGTATCAGATTCAGACCAAGTTCCGGAACGAGCCCCGGCCCCGGTCCGGCGTTCTCCGCGGCCGGCAGTTCCTGATGAAGGACAGCTACAGTCTGGACCGGTCGCCGCAGGACCTTGACCGCTCCTACGAGCTCCACGCGGAGGCCTACAAGAAGATTTTTACCCGCTGCGGGCTGCGGTATTTCATCGTGG
>JBGPYM010000066.1:0-13324 GCA_041493205.1 Bacteroidota bacterium | reverse complement strand
TACTTCGGGCGGGAGGACATGTCCTCGAGTTTCTTGATTTCGTCACGAAGATTGGCGGCGCGCTCGAATTCGAGGTCCCTGGCCGCCTTTTCCATTTCCGAGCGGAGTTCCGCGAGCAGATCGTTTTTCTGATCGGCGGAGAGGTAACGCACAACACTCTCCGCTACGCGGGGCATCTTGGCCCGTTCCCGCCTCGCGTCGCGGGCAGCCTTTACATCGGCAACCGCGGTGGCGGCAAGGACCTCGTCCACGGTTTTGTATACCGTCGCGGGGACGATGTTGTTGTCGACATTGTACTGCAGCTGCCGTGTCCGGCGGCGCCCCGTTTCATCCAGCATCCGGCGCATCGACCCCGTTACGGTATCCGCGTACAGAATCACGCGGCCGTTGAGGTTCCGTGCCGTCCTGCCTGCGGTCTGAATCAGGGACCGCTCCGAACGGAGGAAGCCCTCCTTGTCGGCATCCAGTATCGCCACCAGCGACACCTCCGGCAGGTCAAGTCCTTCGCGGAGGAGGTTGACCCCCACCAGGACGTCGAAATCCCCGAGCCGGAGATCGCGCAGGATCTCCACCCGTGCCAGCGCGTCCACTTCCGAGTGGATGTACCGGACTTTCACGCCGATTTCATTCAGGTAATCCGTCAGGTCCTCCGCCATGCGCTTGGTGAGCGTCGTGACGAGGACCCGTTCCTGACGGGCTGCCCGGGTGCGGATCTCGGCCAGGAGGTCATCGATCTGATTCTTTACGGGGCGGACCTCTACTTCCGGATCGACGAGGCCCGTGGGACGAATCACCTGCTCGACGACGACGCCCTTGCATTTCTGGAGCTCATAGTCACCCGGGGTCGCGCTGACAAATACGACCTGGTGCACCATCTGCTCCCATTCCTCGAACGTGAGCGGGCGGTTGTCCAGGGCCGACGGAAGGCGGAAGCCGTGTTCCACCAGCGTCAACTTCCGCGACCGGTCCCCGTGGTACATGCCGCCGATCTGGGGAACCGTCACGTGCGATTCGTCGATCACCAGGAGGAAGTCTTTCGGGAAGTAGTCGATGAGGCACGCGGGACGCGAGCCGGGCGTGCGGCCGGCGATATGCCGGGAGTAGTTCTCGATGCCTGAGCAGTAACCCACCTCGCGCATCATCTCGAGATCGAATCGTGTGCGTTGCTCCAGGCGCTGCGCCTCGACCAGCTTCGCGCCGTTGCGAAGCTCCTGCAGGCGTTCGTCGAGCTCGATCTCGATCCCCTTGACGGCGCGTTCGAGCGTGTCCCGGGAGGTGACGAACTGCTTGGCAGGATAGATCACCTCATAGTCGGTCTCACCGAGCACGCTGCCGTCCACGCGGTTGATGTACGAAATCCGTTCGATGGTGTCGCCGAAGAATTCGACGCGGAGCGCTTCCTCGTTCTCATACGCAGGGATCACCTCGACGACATCGCCGCGGACCCGCATGGTGCCCCGGACAAATTCAAAGTCGTTGCGGGTATAGTAAATTGCGAGGAGTTTCCGGAGAAGCGCGTTCCGCTCGATCCGCTCCCCCGCGCGGACGACCACGACCTGGCTGGCCCACTCGTCGGGGGCGCCGATGCCGTAAATGCAGCTTATGGAGGCGACGACGATGACATTCTTCCCTTCGCTGAGCAGCGCGCTGGTCGCCCGCAGGCGCAGCCGGTCGATTTCGTCATTGATCGACGCGTCCTTTGCGATGTACGTGTCGGAGGAGGGTACGTATGCTTCAGGCTGGTAATAGTCGTAATAACTGATGAAGAACTCGACCCGGTCCTTCGGGAAGAAGCGCTTGAATTCCCCGTAGAGCTGTGCAGCGAGGGTTTTGTTGTGCGACATCACCAGCACCGGACGGCCTGCGGCGGCGATGACGTTGGAGACGGTAAAGGTTTTTCCGCTGCCGGTGACCCCGAGGAGAGTCTGGAATTTATCCCCGCGGAGCACACCCTCGGTGAGCTGCTGGATTGCCTCCGGCTGGTCGCCGCTCGGTGAGAAATCGGATGTCAGGGTGAAGCCGCTCATTCGTACCGGAGCGCTTCGATGGGGCTCAGGCCGGAGGCTTTCTGCGCGGGATAGAATCCGAAGAACATCCCGACGGCCGCGGAGAAGGCGAACGCAAGGCCGACCGAGGCCGCGGACACCACGACGGGCCAGCCGGCGAATGTCGAGATCAGTTTTGAGCTCGTCATCCCGATCACGACGCCGATCAACCCTCCGAGCACGCTCAAGAGAACGGCTTCGAGAAGAAACTGGAGCAGGATATCGCGCCGCCGGGCACCGATGGCCATCCGGATGCCGATTTCGCGCGTTCGCTCCGTCACCGAGACCAGCATGATGTTCATGATCCCGATGCCGCCGACGAGCAGGGACACCGACGCAATGCTCCCGAGCAGGACGGTCATGATGCTCGAGGTCGAGGTCGCCGCTGCCGCGATATCGGTCTGGTTCCGGATGGTAAAATCGTTGTCCTGCCAGTCCTGCAGCCGGTGTCTGGCCCTGAGGAGTTCCGTCACCTCGGTCTGGGCTTCGGGAATCTTTTCCTGCGTGACAGCCGACATGACAACGGTCCCGACGAAATCGACTCCCTGGATTTTCTTCTGAACGGTGGCAAACGGTGCAATGATGATGTCGTCCTGGTCCTGGCCCATCGCGTTCTGTCCCTTGGCGGAAAGGACACCGATGACCTTGAAGGGGAGCTTGCTGATCCGGATCATCTCTCCCACGGGACTTTCCCCCGGGTAGAGGTTATCGGCGACGGTCTTGCCGATGACGCAGACTTTCGTAGCTCCCCGGACGTCCGCGTCGGTGAAAAAGTCGCCGCCCTCGAGCCGCCAGTCCCGGATCCTGAAATAATCCGTATTCCCTCCCTGGATGCTGGTGCTCCAGTTGAGGTTGCGCGCGACCACCTGGCGGTTGGTGCGGGTCTGCGGGCTGACGAAGGCCACCGCGGGGCACTGGTCGGCCATTGCCTGGACGTCGTCCAGCGTGAGCGTCTGTGCCGCACCGGCGCCGGAGCTCACCCCTCCCATGTTGGTGGCACTCGGAAACACAATGAGGATGTTGGTGCCGAGGCTGGCGATCTGCGATTCGACCGCCGAAGTTGCCCCCTGGCCGACCGCCACCATGGCGATCACTGCGCCGACACCGATGATGATGCCGAGCATGGTCAGCAACGCCCGTGTCTTGTGGCGCAACAGAGAATCGATCGCGATCTGAATTGTTTCCACGAAATTCACGTCACAAGCCTCCCCGCCTGCCCTGCACGCCTCCCATGCCCCGTGGCTGGAAGGGATTGTTTTGCGCCGCGGATCCGAGCGCCTGTTGCGGCCCGCCCGAAGCGCCGATGATGATTTCGTCTCCTTCTTTCAGGTCCGAATCCAGAACTTCCACGTAACGGGTATTCTGCAACCCGCGCGTCACCATCACGGGTCGTGGCACCCCGTCTGCGAGCACCCACACCCGGGCCTTGTTGATGAGCCGGCGCATCATTTGTGAGCGCCGGTCTGCCTCCGGCTGCGGATCTGCAGATGCGCTGCTGTCTCTGCGCCCGCCGCGGCCCCACATGCGCCGTTCGCCCCGCGGCCGGTCCGCCGTCCGCGCCGAATCAGTCCCTGCGCCGCCCTGCATGGCTTCGCGGGGCGGGCGCGGGAATGCCTCCTTAGGAACATCAGGAGGAGTAAACCTGACAGCGAGGAGCGGAACCCGGAGTACGCCTTCTCGGGACGCGACCTCAATGGAGACTGTGGCAGTCATGCCTGGCATCAATTTCATGTCGGGGTTATTGACGTCGATGATGACACTGTACGTCACCACGTTCTGCGTCACGACGGGAGCGAGGCGCACCTGCGACACCGATCCGTGGAACTCGCGATCGGGGTAGGCATCCACGCGGAAGGTCACGTCCTGGCCGATGGTCACGTTGCCGATATCGGCTTCGTCCACGCTCGCCTGCACCTGCATTTTGCGCATGTCGTTGGCAATGGTAAAGAGGGTCGGGGCGGAGAGACTCGCCGCGACGGTCTGTCCCACGTCGACGTTGCGCGAGATGACCATGCCGCTGATCGGGGCCGTGATGGTGGCGTAGTGCAGATTGACTTCCGCGCGGTCAAGCGCAGCCTGGTTCTGCTTGAAGGATGCCTTCGCAGTCTGCAGTGCGGTGGTTGCGACGTCCATGTCCGATTGGGACACGAGCTCCTTGGCGAAGAGGGCGGACGTCCGCGTCATGGTGCGTTGCGCGTCGTCCACCTGTGCTTTCGCACGGTCAAGGTTCGCGCGCGCTTCGTTCACCGAGGCCTGCAGGAATGTCGGATCGAGCTGTGCGAGCAACTGGCCCTTCTTCACGACCGAATTGAAGTCCGCGTACAGCTTCGAAATGGTCCCGGAAACCTGCGAGCCCACCTGTACGGTGGTGACCGCGCTGAGCGTCCCCGTCGCACTGATCGTGACGCTGACGTCTCCCCGGTCGACCTTGTCAAACCGGTATTCTATTTTTTCGGCATGGCCTGTCAGCCGCCAGACGGTGATCGCGCAGACAACCAGGAGCGCGCTCCCCGCAATATACCACCAGCGTCTCTTCTTCATCGGACCGGAATTCCTTCCTTGGTGAAATGGCAGTCACATGTGGACAACGGAGGCGACCTTCGCACCTGTTGGACAGGCTGCCGCCGGGAAAGGTTTAACGCCGTGCGGATCAGGCCGGACGACGATCAGAGTTCCTCGATGCTCTTCCTGCCCGCAACTCCGTCGGCAATCGCATGCCAGTATGCTATATCATCCTCGCCCACTTTCCAGCAGAGGTAAACCTCTTCGCCGTTCGCACGGATGTGGGGGAAATCGACGAGCCCCTGTTCGATCCCTTTGACGAGGATCCCCCGTGTCTCCAGGCTTTTCACGAGCTCGACGAGCAGCTCCATTTCCTCCGGAAAGCTGCCGTCGCCGTTCGGTCCCAGCCCCCCGAAATAGGCGTGGCGCTGCACGTCCCATCCTTTTTCATCGAGCGCTGCTTTGAGTTCGGTGATGCGGCTGGCAATGGCATGGACGGCCGTCAGTTCCCTGCGGGCCTCTTCAAGAGTAAAATGACGTGTGTGAGCATACCCGGACATATCCGGGTATCAAGGTACGGAATAGGCGGGAAAAATTCATCCCCCGGGTCCGGGGGAGGAAGGCAGGTCAGTTGAGCATCGTTTCCTGGAAGCGGATACCGACCGACTTCAGGAACTCAAACGGCATTTCCCCTCCCGCGAAGATGAAGACATAGTCATTGGGGATCGTCTTGTCGCCTTCGGGGGTTGCAAACTGGACTTCCTTGTGAAGGATAACCTTCACTTCGGAATTGAAAATGAGGGTGATGGCTTTCCTTTTGACGTCTTCGGCAAGCCGTTCAACATTGCGCGGCTTGAGGCGGCTGAATTCGCTCTTCCGGTACGAGACGGTGACGCGGTTGGTTCCCTGCAGCGCGAGCCCCATGGCCGCCTCCACTGCGGAATCGCCGCCGCCCACGACGAGAACGTCGCAATTCTGATAACTCTCCGCGTCGATGAGGCGGTATGCGACTTTCGACAGTTCCTCCCCCGGCACACCCAGCTTCCGCGGGGTACCCCGGCGCCCGAGGGCGAGGATGACGCTTCCGGCGGTGTACTGCTGCTCCTTCGCCGATGCGATGACGAAATTTTCTCCCTGCTTCTGGATGCTCAGGACCTTCTCGTTGTTGTTGACGGTCAGCTTCGTCTTGACGAGGATCTGCTGCCAGATTTCCAGGAGATTCTCCTTCGACGTCTCCGTCAACTTCAGTTTCCCCCATCCGGGCAGGTCCACGGGGGACGTCATGACGATTTTCCGCCGCGGGTACTGAAGAACTGTCCCGCCGGCATCTCCCTGCTCGAGGAGGATGTAGCGGAGGCCCTTTGCCTTCGCCGCGAGTCCGGCGGCAAGTCCCGCGGGACCGGCGCCGACGATGGCGACATCGTACCCGGCGTTCTTCGGCCGCGGGCGGGCGGCAATCGCTTCGACGGTTTTCTTTCCCTGATTGATCGCATTGCGGATCAGACCCATCCCTCCCAGTTCACCCGCAATAAACATGTTGGGAACGGTGGTTTCGAGAAGTTCATTCAGGATCGGGAGGTCCGCGCTCCGGCCGGCTCCCGCCATCATCATCGTGATGGCACCGACGGGACATGCCTCAGCGCAGAGCCCGTGACCCACGCACTTGGCCCCGTTCTCCAGGACTGCTTTCCCATCGATAATCGCCAGGACGTGCTCTTCAGGACAGGCATCGACACACCCCCCGCACCCGATGCAGCTGAGCGCATTAATGTGGGGATGCATGGACACTGCCGCCTGAAGTCCGGCGATCTTCGCCTTTTCATACCGTTCGCGGGCGGCACGCTCTATCCGCCGGTGCTTCCGCCAGTACGGCACCACGACGCCCGGAATGACGAGCGCCGCCAGGGCAAGTGTTATGAGTGTATCGTCAGCCATCCAGCTCCCCGCTAGAAGTGGATGCCAGCTTCGAAATACAGCCGCTGTGAGGAACGGAAATTGTCCCACACCTGATCGAAGCTGACCACGGTATAGACCGTCCGCGTCACGCGGAAGTTGATGTTTCCGCTCGCCGTCGTCGTGAACTGCTCATCGACCTGCCCGTGGATGTGGTATTTGTACCGGTCGAGCCGGAACCCGAGTGAGAGCGATTGCGCAATCCACCGGTCAATGTCGAGCGTGTAGTCGTTCCCTTCGGTGTACAACCCCTGGATATTGGAATACTGGAGTCCCAGGTTCACATCGGTATTCAGGACATCTCCGATGCGGAACGTGGTTCCGAGCGTACGCGCGGTTGACGTTGTTCCGGAGGCAAGCCGGAAATTCGCCTGGCCGCCGAGAGTCACGTTCAGCGGAAGCCGGAAGGAGAGGGATACTCTGTACCCTTCCTTGAGCGTCTTGTCGAGCAGCGTATCGGAAAACGCCTTCATGCTCTCAAAAAGATAGACAGTCCGCGCCGCATCGTATCCGGCGTTGAGGGAGAGCCACTGTGTCGGCGTATAGGAGAGCGTGACAAAGGTATTGGTCAGGCTTGGCCGCTTTGTCTTCAGGCCGTCGTCCATTCTCTCGAAATCCATCTCGGCGCTTGAGTAAAAGAAGAGGTTCATGCCGAAACGGATGGAGCTCTGCAGATAGCCGAAGGCACGGTCGATCTTCCCCTTGTAACGCTGCTGGCCGTACCCGACCGTCACATCCGAGGTCGTGAACACGTCGCCGCCCCAGGCATAGTTCACGAACCCGGCAAATTTCAACTGATCGGTGTCGAATTGCGTCGTGGTGTAATCCGTCTGGGCTCCGCCAACGACGCCCATCGTGAAATTTCCCTTGCGTGCATAGAACTGAGCGCCGTCAAAAGCACCCAGACCGCCTACGTAGCGCGAAGTGATGCGCCCGAGGGAATACCCGACAGGCGCACGACGGTTTTCATACGCGAGAGAGAACTCGTACATGCGGAGCTTCGTACGCGAGCACGTCCCAAACCGGTCAAAATTTTTCGTCAGGTCGGAATACGTTCTCCCGTAATACGTGAACGTCGTCCCCGTGCCGAAGAGGCGCTGGATTTCCAACCGAAGCGTTGCGGCAGGCTGCGAAAACTCGAGCGCTTTGCCGAACTCGCCGGACGCGCCGTACTGGAGCGCAAACCTGCCCGTGATCACGTTGTCCTGCGGGCGCGAGGGAAAACGCATGGCGGCCGATTGCGCCGACGAAAGCCGCCCGGTGGATGACATCAAAACGTCGGCGATCGTAACGTCTTTGACCGTGACGACCGAGTCCCCGACGCCGATGGCCTCCGACAGGGTAATGACGGACGCCGAGGACGACGAGCTGGAGACCGCCGCGATCACGCCGAGAGCGCGCCGTTGCGCCTTCCGGTTGACGGTGACCGTATCGCCGACTTCGAGCCCGCGTGCCCTGCCGGCGTCAAAGTAAAACGTGCCGGAGGAAACGTAGGTGACAGCCGCAGCGATGCGACGCCGCTCCTTCCGCTCCCCGCTCGCGCCTGCCACAACGACAAACGCGAGCATGCCGACTATGCTGATTCTGACCAAGAGCTTTGAATCCACTTACTCCCCCTGAACTCTATGATGATTGGATCCTCGAACTATATACTTCAAACAACGTGCCATCCATCGCTCGACATCCCCCCGGATGTTCTGGATGGCTCGCTCCCCGCCTACGACGAACCTCTCGGGTGACAGGTATAGCATGACGTTGCAGTGTACGTATACCCGTTCTTGCCACGGTGGTCATTGTCCACGTTCGTCTTGTTCGAATGCGCGTGGCACTGGATACACGAGAACTGTTTGTAGTCCGTCGCCGTCGTATGGCATTCGGTACAGAGCGTCCAGGTGCCAGGACCATGCCGCCCCGATGCAATGGGGAACCATGTCGTGTGATTGAACGTCGATGGTACCCATGCCGTTGTGTTGTGGCAGGTTTGGCAATCCGTCCCGAATTGCGCCGACGTGTGTTTCGGGTTTGTCGTCGCGTTGTATCTTGCGAGATGGCACGACGTATTGCCGCACGTCATCGGCGTCCCGGCATAGACGCCGTTGATATGGCACTGTGCGCACGTGGCGACCGTCAGATGCGACCCGGTCAGCGGGAAGTTCGTCTTGGAGTGATCGAACGACGCCGGCTGCCACGCGGTGGTCGTGTGACAGCTCTTGCAGTCTGTCGGGAACCCCGTGTGCCTCGGATTCGTGGTGTTGGCGAAATCCGTCGTGTGGCAGGTGTAGCAGACTGTCGTCAAACCGACATAGACGTTGTTCTTGTGACATGACAGGCATGGCGTTGCCAGGTGCGCCCCCGTCAACGGGAATATCGTCTTGCTATGATCAAACGTGGACGGCTGCCACACAGTCGTGGCGTGGCACGTCGAGCAGTCCGACGGGAATCCCGTGTGCGGCGGGTTGGTGGCAGTTGCAAGGTCCGCCTGGTGGCATGTCGCACAGAGCGTCGACGTGCCTTTATAGACGTTGTTCTTGTGGCATGACAGGCATGGCGTCGCCATGTGCGCGCCGGTCAGCGGGAACGCCGTCTTGCTGTGGTCGAACGTCGCCGGCCGCCATCCCGCGACCATCGTATGGCACGTCGTGCAATCGGTCGGGAACCCGGTATGCGGCGGCGTTTTCGCGCTCGTAAAGTCGGGCTGGTGGCAGGTGAAGCAGAGCGTCGCCGTTCCTTTATAGACGTTGTTCACGTGGCACTGGGCGCAAAGTACTGCCATATGCGCACCGACCAGCGGGAACGCTGTCTTGCTGTGGTCGAACGTTGCGGGCTGCCACGTCGTCGACGCATGGCATGTCGAACAGTCCTGCGGGAAGCCCGTATGCGGCGGACTGGTCGCAGTCGCGAGATCCGACTGGTGACAGTTGTAGCACGTCGTCGGAGTACCTGCGTACACGTTGTTCTTGTGACACGACGCGCAGGGCGTCGCCACATGCGCTCCCACCAGGGCGAAATTCGTCTTGCTATGATTGAACAACGAAGCCGGCTGCCACACAGTCGTCGTATGGCAGGTTGAACAGTCCGTGGGGAATCCGGTGTGCGCTACCGGTGTCTTCGCATTCGTGAAATCGGTCGCGTGGCACGAATAGCAGAGGGCAGACGTCCCCTTATACACGTTGTTCTTGTGACACGACGCACAGGGCGTTGCGACGTGGGCGCCGGTCAGCGCAAATGCTGTCTTGCTGTGGTCAAACGTAGCGGGACGCCACCCGGCGACCATCGTATGGCACGACTTGCAGTCGGTCGGGAATCCGGTATGCGGCGGCACCTTGGCGTTCGTAAAGTCGGTCTGATGGCACGTAAAGCAGAGCGTCGCCGTTCCTTTATAGACGTTGTTGACGTGACACTGCGCGCACGCGACTGCCGTATGCGCGCCCGCAAGCGGGAACGCAGTCTTGTTGTGGTCGAAGTTTGCGGGCTGCCATGCGGTCGTCGTATGGCATGTGACGCACGAGGTGGAGAACCCGGTATGACTGGGATTCTTTGCATTCGTGAAATCCCCCGTGTGGCAATTGTAGCAAGTGGTGGAGGTTCCTTTGTACACATTGTTCACGTGACACGACGCGCAGGCCGTCGCGACGTGCGATCCGGTCAGCGGGAATGCAGTCTTGTTATGATCGAACGTGGCCGGGTGCCACGATGCACTGCTGTGGCAGGTTGAACAGTCGGTCGGGAATCCTGTATGCGGAGGCGTTTTTACATTAGTGAAATCGCCCTGATGGCAGCCGAAGCAGGTGCTCGCCGTCCCTTTGAATACGTTGTTCACGTGGCACTGCTGACAGGTGCATGCAAGGTGCGCCCCAACGATCGTGAATCCTGTTTTCGCATGGTCGAAATTCGTCGCAGGGTGCCATGTCGCCATATTGTGACACGACGCGCAATCGGTTGTGAAGGCCGTTCCGCCGGTGTGGGGCGGGTTTGCGGCAGTGGTGAAATCCGTCATATGGCATCCCGAACACTGGGTCGCGGTGCCCCGGAACGGTTTTCCGGACGGGTGGCACTGAGCGCACGCAACGGACGCGTGAGCGGCAGTCAGCGGGAAGCCGGTCCGCGCGTGGTCGAACGATCCGCCCCAGCGGGAGGCATTGACGATGTGGCAACTTGCGCAGTCCGTCGAAAATCCTGCTGCCCGGTGGGCAGGTGACTTTGAGCCGTCGTAATCGGGGGCGTGGCAGCCATAGCAATCGGTCCGCACGCCGACATACCGGTGCTGCGCCGAGTTCTTGTGGCACGATTCGCAGCTGGCGGTCGCGTGGGCGCCGACCAGGGAGAACCGTGTCTTGGAGTGGCGCTGGATCATGTCCGGGACAACCCAGGAATCCGGCGAGTGGCACCGGTCGCATGTCGCGCCGAGCTCTGCCTTGTGGACGTCCTTGTGGCAGTCGGAGCACCGCTTGCCTGAGACCGCGAACTTGAGCGTCGTGTGGCACGCCGTGCACTTGACCGACTCGTGCTGCCCTTTCAGGGCAAACCCGGTCTTGGCATGCTTGAACTTCGACGGGTAGGTCATCTGCTTCCAGTCCGCCGAGGTGTGGCATTCCTCGCATGCAAACTTGAGTTTACCGTGGGGAGATTGCTGTGCAGGGGCCGGGGCGGCGAATGCCGCGAGCCCGAGACAGAGCACGAGAAACAGGCGGAGCGGTCCCAGGGCCGGGTGACGCGGACAATGATCAGCATCCGGGCGCATAGTTCCTCCGAGAGTGATTGTTTTCATTGTATCCGGCTATCCTTGTCGTATCCGTAATGCCGGCAGGTCCTTTTCAGGATGGCAATCCACGCAACGCATGGGCGCCCCAGTAAACCGCCGGACTTTTTCATTTTTCACAATCATCATTTCCTTGTGGCATTCTGCACATGCAACACCGATATGTTTCCCGGTCAGCGGGAACTGCGTCTTGTCATGTGAAAAGACCAGGTCCTTCCATGCTTTGGGCCCGTGACAGGCGATGCATCCAGCATACCGCGTCGCGGGGAACTGTCCGCCATGCACATCCTTGTGGCACGCCGCGCACTTTTGTTCCGCGCTCCAGACAAACTGTCGCGTGCTCTTGGCCTTGACCGTCTTGTCGGGGTGGCACTTGCCGCACGGAACGGCTTCGTGTCCGCCGGTGAGCACGAACCGGGATTTCGCATGTTCCTGCACGGTAAAAGCCGGCGGCAGGAACCCTTCCTCGGTATGGCATGACTCGCATGCTCCCTTGTCCGTCCGCCGCACAAACTGCCCGCCATGACCGTCCTCGTGGCATTCCGCGCACTTCTGAAACTTCTTGACGCGGAAATCGGGCGGCACGTTCTTCCCCTTCGCGTCGACCGTCATCTCGCCGTGGCATTTCCGGCATTCCGTCTTCTCGTGCTTCCCTTTCAGCGGGTACCGCGCGGTCGCATGCTGGAACTGTGACGGCGCAAACCCCTTCTCGTTATGGCACGATTCGCACGATCCCTTATCCTTCCGTGCCGCGAATTCCCCCCGGTGGACATCCTTGTGGCAATCCGCGCATTTCTGAAAATTCTTGACTTCAAAACTCTGCACGATCTTTCCGCCCTCTGCATTCCTGGCGGGCGGGTGACATGCCTCGCAGCGCACCGCGGCATGCTTTCCCTTCAGGGGAAAACGCGTGGTTGCATGATCAAAATTCTTTGCCGAGCCTTCCCTCCACCCGTTGGTCGTATGGCAACTCTCGCACGGTTTCTTGAATTTTCCCTTGTGCGGATCCGCGTGGCACGACGAACATTGGTCGAATTCCAGCCCCACGTACTTTATCGTTTTGCCGTCGACCGGCATGACCAGGTGACACTTCGCGCACTCCACCTGCTGGTGTTTTCCCGTCAGGCGGTACTTGGCCGTATCGTGCACGAACTTCGGCGCCGGTTTCCATCCGTCGATGCCGTGACGCTTCTGGCACCGGTCCCCGAGCTGTGCCAGGTGCGCGTCGGCGTGACAGCTCTTGCATTCCCGGGGCAGGCCGAGAAATGTCTTTGACGCCATGAGCGTGCTGTTCTGCAGCACGTCCTTCGCAACGATCTTTGCCGGCGTATGGCATTTGGCGCATTCCTGCTCCCGGTGTTTCCCTTCGAGCACAAATCCCGTTTCGCGGTGATCGAAGGTCTTCGTGTCGAAGCGGACGATCGAGAAGTTCCGACCGTGATGCTCGTTGTGACATTCGACGCATTGCCGCTCCTTCACATGCGCGTGGTATCCCGTCCCCGCTGTTACCCTCGAGCGGAGCTCTGTGTGGCACTCGAGGCACTTTGCATTCGTGACCGCCTTCCCCAGCGAGTGGCACTTCGTGCAATTTCCCATCCCTTCCAGCGGCGCGTGCACGGACGAAAGCTCTCCGGGCGAAATCTGCGCCCGCGCTCCCGCGGCGGCCGCGAGTAAGCAGAGGAGAGCCGCCCATCGTCTGATGCCACGAGCACAATGCCACACTACCATATCCAGGTATACCCGAACGCCACCGCAACCCCGACATGCACAAACAGGATCAGGAACATGACGATGGAGAACGGGAGATGCACCACATGCCAGTAATGAAAAATCAGCTTGAACTGCTGGAGGAACGCAATTCTCCGTGTCAGCATGATGCGACGGTTGGCCACTGCACGCAGGCGGTGGACGATATGGACGTGCAGTCCGCGCTGCTCCAATCTGTCAAAAATCCCCTTCAGCCGCGACCGCCGCGTGACATCGTTGATCACGTAGAAGTTGAGCACCTCCAGGAGCGACATCTCCGCCGCCTGTTTTGCGGGGACAGCGATCGCGTCGATCCACT
>JBGPYM010000084.1:0-11777 GCA_041493205.1 Bacteroidota bacterium | reverse complement strand
CAGGACCCGTTCGCCGGGCCGCAGCGCGTCACGATGGACCTCGATCGCATCGGTGCCGTATTCCAGTGCATAGTCTTCGCGGGCGACCGGCGCGGGAAGTTTGCCGGGCTTCCGGATGGGAACGAAGCCGGCTCCCAGGCGCAGCGCGAGCGGCGCGCCGAGGATAAACCCCCGCGACTCCACAGCCGCGACTTTCTCTACACGGCTCTGCCGGTACTGCTCCTCCAGCAGATCCACCGCGCGGGCGAAGGCAGGCCCGTCTTTCAGGAGTGTCGTGATATCCCGGAACATGATCCCCTTCTTGGGGAAGTCGGGGACTGTCCGGATCTTTGCAAGAAGTTCGGCAGTGTCTGTCATCTCACCACGTCATGTCCTTTTTTGCAAGAAACGCCTCGATCCCCTGTTTGCAGTCCTGGGTCATCCGCGCGGCGGCATTCATGTTTGCGGCGAAATCCACCGCATCCAGGAAGTTCATGCCGTGGAGTTTGGCGAACATTTCCTTGCTCATCCCCATGGAGGTCGCGCTGTTGTGCACAAGCAGCTCATCCGTCAGCGTCTTCTCGGCCGCAGTGAGGCCGTCATGCGGGACGACCATGGTCGCCAGTCCGGCGGCCATCGCCTCCTCCGCGTCGAGGATATTACCCCGGAGAACAAGCTCCCGGGCCCTGCCTTCGCCGATGCGCTTCACCAGAAAGACCATAACGACCGCGGGGATGAAGCCGATGTGCACCTCCGTGTAGCCGAACCGGGCGTGTTCCTTTGAAGCGATCACGAAATCGCACACGCTGGCGAGGCCACAGCCGCCGGCGAGCGCGGGTCCATGGACGACGGCAACGACAGGTTTCCGGAGTTCGTAGATGAGGCGGAAGAGGGACGCCAGGCGTGTTGAATCAGCCCGGTTCTCCTCGAGGTCGAATTTCGCGAGACGCTGAAGATAGGCGAGGTCGGCTCCCGCACAGAATGCAGGGCCCTCCCCCTTCACCACGACCACCTTGACCAGAGGATCCTTCGCCGCCGCCGTGAACGCCGCCGTCAGCTCTGCAATCATCACGTCGTCCAGGGCGTTTCGTTTTTCCGGGCGACGGAGAGTGATGACAGCGCGCCGGTCGGCGGCGGCGTATGCGATCCTGGTGTAGTCCATGCGCTCAAAAAATAGCGATTCTCGGGCGCAATTACAAGCAGGCTGAAGAAACACAGAAGCCATTCCCCGCGAAAAAGCACCGGCGGAGACGCCGGTGCTACTTCGACGAGGTGTTACACGTCGTAGTAGAGACCGAACTCGTACGGATGCGGACGGAGCGCCATCGGCTTGACTTCCTTGTCCATCTTGTACGTGATCCACGTGTCGATGACGTCTTCGGTAAAGACGTCGCCCCGCAACAGAAATTCATGATCCCGCTCGAGCGCCTGCAGCGCCTCCTGGAGCGAGCCGGGGGTCGACGGCACGTTCTTCAGTTCTTCCGGCGCGAGATCATAGATGTCCTTGTCGAGCGGTTCACCCGGATCGATCTTGTTCATGATGCCGTCCAGTCCGGCCAGCATCATCGCGGAGAACGCGAGGTACGGGTTGCACGCTGCATCCGGGCAGCGGAATTCGATCCGTTTCGACTTCGGACTGGTGGAATACATCGGGATGCGGATCGACGCGCTCCGGTTCCGCTGCGAATACGCCAGGTTCACAGGGGCCTCAAAGCCCGGCACGAGCCGTTTGTACGAATTCGTCGTCGGGTTGGTGATGGCACAGAGCGCCGGGGCGTGGCGGAGGAGACCGCCGACGTAGTGAAGCGCCATCTCGCTCAGGTTGGCGTAGCCGTGCCCGTAAAACAGGGGCTTCCCCCCCTTCCAGAGACTCTGGTGCACGTGCATCCCCGAACCGTTGTCGCCGAAAATCGGCTTGGGCATGAAGGTGACGGTACGCCCGCGCATCCGCGCGGTGTTTTTGATGACGTACTTGAACAGCAACAGGTCGTCCGCGCTCCGGAGAAGCGGATTGAACTTGAGATCGATTTCCGACTGTCCGCCGGTGGCGACTTCATGGTGCTGCGCTTCGACGTCGAGGCCTGCCGCGATCAGGTTTGCGGTCATCTCGTTCCGGAGGTCCTGCAGGTGGTCGGTCGGCGGCACGGGGAAATATCCCTCCTTGTACCGGGGCTTGTACCCCAGGTTCGGCATCTCCTCCCGGCCGGAATTCCAGCGCCCCTCCACCGAATCGATGTAATGGTAACTCGCATGTTCGTTCGTGTCAAACCGCACATCGTCGAAGATGAAGAATTCCGCCTCGGCCCCGAAAAACGCTGTATCGGCGATGCCCGTGGACTTGAGATACGCTTCCGCCTTCTGGGCGATGCTGCGCGGGCAGCGTTCGTACTTTTCCTTGGTCAGCGGGTCGTAGACATCGCAGATCAGACTGAGGGTCTTCGCCTCGATGAACCGGTCGATGAAGGCGGTCGACGCGTCGGGAATGATGAGCATATCGCTCTCGTTGATGGCCTTCCATCCCCGGATGCTGGAACCGTCGAAGCCAAACCCCTCCTCGAATGAGGACTCCTCAAGCTTGCTGATGGGGACCGAGAAATGCTGCCATTGCCCCGGGAAATCCATGAACTTGAAATCGACCATCGTGACCGCTTCGTCCTTCACGAGCTTGAAGACGCGGGCAAGATGTGACGCTGACCTCTTTGCCATAAAGGTTCCCTCTGGTGGTTGAATGATGGCTGACGTTGATTATATCAGTTCGTGGTACCCTTTTTCTCCGTGTTCGACAAGATCGAGTCCTTCGGTCTGCTGCGCTTCGTCGGAGCGGATGCCCATCGTCGCTCCGAGGACCTTGAGCAGGACGTAGGTGACAATGGCGGAAAACACAATCGTGGCCAGCACTGCCGCCCCCTGGACCAGGACCAGGGACGGGTTTCCATTGACGAGCCCGTCGTTGCCGCCCGGGTTCACGGCGCGGGAGGCGAACACCCCTGTCATAAGGGCGCCGAAAATGCCGCCGACGCCGTGCACGGAGAACGCATCGAGCGTGTCGTCCAGATTCAAGGCGATGCGCTTGTTCAGCGCCCAGTAACAGACAGCCGCGACGCCCAGGCCGATGGCGATGGCGGCCAGGGGCGTGACGAATCCGCAGGCCGGCGTGATGGCCACGAGCCCGGCGACCGCCCCGGTGATTGCGCCGACTGCGGTCGGTTTCCCTTTCAGGAAGATGTCCAGGAGCATCCAGCCGAGCATGCCGGAGGCCGCCGCGGTATTGGTGGCAACGAAGGCCGCCGTGGCGATGGCGGAGGAGCCGATGGCACTCCCCGCATTGAAACCGAACCAGCCGAACCAGAGCATGCCGCCGCCGAGCAGCGCGAGCGTGACGTTATGCGGGGGCGACGATCGCTGTGGAAAGCCCTTGCGCGCACCGAGCACCAGGGTCGCCACGAGCGCGGAAACCCCCGCATTGATATGGACCACCGTTCCCCCGGCAAAATCGAGCGCCCCCATCGCGCGCAGCCATCCCCCCACGCCCCACACCCAGTGGGCGACGAGGTCATACGAAATCGTCGACCAGAGGAAGATGAAGACGATGTACGATTTGAATTTCATCCGCTCCACAATGGAGCCCGAGATGAGGGCCGGCGTAATGATCGCGAACATGGCCTGATAGATCATGAACAGCTGGTGCGGGATCGTCGGACCGTAGTCCGGGTTCGCGGTCAGGCCGACGCCGCCGAGCCCGATCCACTGGAGCCCGCCGACAAGCCACCCTGTGCTCCCGCTGTTCGGCCCGAAGGCGATGCTGTATCCCATGAGCACCCATTGCACCGCGACAATCCCCATCGCGGCAAAGCTCATCATCATCGTATTCACGACGTTCTTGCTCCGGACCAGCCCTCCGTAGAAGAACGCAAGGCCCGGCGTCATGAAGAGCACCAGCGCCGCGCAGAGGAGCATGAAGGCAGTGTCGCCCGTGTCGATACCGTTCATCGTGTCGCCTCGACTTTGATGCGCATGGTTTCTTTGGAAGTGGAAAGGACGAGGTTCGTCCGCGTGCTCATCACGCCCGGCCAGCCCTGGATTCTGGCCAGAAGTTTC
Source organism: Bacteroidota bacterium (assembly GCA_041493205.1). Classification (GTDB taxonomy): domain Bacteria; phylum Bacteroidota; class Ignavibacteria; order UBA10030; family UBA6906; genus JBGPYM01. The sequence goes on along the minus strand of JBGPYM010000084.1, from coordinate 7,700 downwards.
TCCAGGGACGCCGTGCTGGCGGTCCGTATTTTCAGCAGATGCGACCCCTCGCCTGTGATCGCGTGACACTCCAGAACCTCGTCGAGTGCATGCGCATGGTCCAGGAACTGCCCGAAATGCTTCGAGGAGTCCAGGGTCACGAAGATGAACGCGGTGATGTCTCTTCCGAACTTCGCGGGATCGACCGTCGCGTGGTACCCGGTGATATAGCCGTGCTCTTCGAGCTTACGGAGGCGGTCGCTCGCCGAGGGCAGGGAGAGTCCGACAGCCTCGGCAAGATCAATCCGGCGGGTCCTCCCTTTCTTCTGGAGGATCTCCATGATCTTGACATCAATCTCGTCTATGACCATCGGGCAACGATCGTAAAGGAGGGCGTTGGTAACGCCTGCCTAAATAAGTAAGGGGAAATCAGGATAATGGCTCCAAATATAAGGCGCTCAGCGACAATTGTCAAGACTTATTAGACAAAAGTCGGTCTCAGGCTCATAAAGTGTGACAGCGAACACGGGAGGGCGGCGCGGGGCAGGTCAGCGGCTTTCGGCGTGGGAACGGAGAGCGCGGACGGCAGCAGGAATATCGGAAGTACGGAAGATAGAGTTGCCGGCGACGAGCACGTTAGCGCCGGCGCCGACAACAGCGCCAACGGTGGTGGTGTCGATTCCCCCATCCACTTCCAGGCGTGCGGAGGGGTTCATCGTGCGGATCATTTCCGCTGTGCGCGCGATCTTTTCCACCGATGCGGGGATAAACGTCTGACCTCCGAATCCGGGATTGACGGTCATGATCAGGACCATATCGACGTCACGGATAATATCCGACAGCAGGTTGACGGGTGTGGCAGGATTAAGGCAGACGGCGGGTCGCGCGCCCAGACTGCGGATTTTCTGGATGGTCCGGTGCAGGTGGGGACACGCCTCATACTGCACCGTGATCATATCGGCACCCGCTTCGCGGAACGCCTCGAGATACCGGTCGGGTTCGACAATCATCAGGTGCGTGTCAAACGGGAGGCGTGTCAGTTTCCTGAGGGAACTGATCACGGGGGGGCCGAACGAGATGTTCGGGACGAACCTTCCGTCCATGACGTCCAGGTGAAGCCAGTCCGCTCCCCCCGATTCTGCCAGGGCTATCTGCCCCTTCAGATCGGCAAAATCGGCGGCAAGCAGCGAGGGGGCGATCGTTATCATCGTTTCGGCACCTGGATTTCTTCGGTCGGTTTGCCGGCTTTGATCACGAAGAGCTCCACATTCTGCCCTGCGATTGCGGTCTCCCCTGCCCGCGGGAATTGCTCGACCACCGTGTTCGGGATGAGTTCATAGCTGAGCCGGTAGGTGATGTTCCCGGCTTTCAACCCGGCCGCATTGAGGATCCGTTCCGCCTCGGTCACGGTTTTTCCGACCACGTTGGGGACCACAGCCCCGCCGGCGGTCGAGCCGCTGCTGACCGTGATCGCAACCCTGTTCCCTTTCGGCAGCCGTGCATCCGGCGGTACCGATTGGGCCACAATGGTATTTTCAGGGTACTGGGTGGAAGTTTCGAAGGCGATACCGCCGAGCTTAAGCCCGACGCGTTCGAGGGCGAACTTCGCCTCGCGAAGGGAGCGCCCCCGGAGCTGCGGGACCGTTACACGGACTTCCCCCCCGGAAATGGTCAGGTACACTCTGCGCCCTGCTTTGACGATAGACTGCGGCGGCGGGTTCTGGAAGACGACGGTCCCCTCGGGCTGTTCGGGGTCCGGGCGGGTATCGGCTTCGACCGGTTCAAGGCCGGCGCGGGTGAGCGATTCTTTGGCCTGTTCGAGGGGAACCCCGGTCACGTTGGGAACGGGAAGCGTCCCTTGTCGGTTCACATAGAGGGGAAGTGCAACGTAATTGACGACAAGAAAGAAGGCGACGACAGCTCCGGCCAGGATAAGAAGCTTGCGGACCCATGGCTTCTGGAGGTACCGCGCCAGGAACACGTGCATAGAGGGACAGGTATGGTGGCGTATGGACAGGCTAATATAGCAAAACAGCCTTGAATCCACAAGGCGTCCGTACGCTCTCTTGCGTACTTCGCCGATTATCGTGATATTTCCGTGACTCTATGAACCTCCTTCACCGCGAAGTCCTTCAGACATTGCTTTACTACGACATCTGGGGGTATCCCCTCACGATGCGCGAGCTGTTTGCTTTCCTCCCGGTGCGCGTGGAATCCTTCGGGGAATTCGAGGATCAGTGCAGGCGCCTCGTCGCCGACGGCGACATCTCGGCCGACCGGGGATACCTGTATGCACCCGGGAGAGACCCGGGAGCCGTGGACCGGCGGCTGGCGGGGCAGGCCCATGCACGGTCGCTCTGGATCATGGCGCGCATCTCCACACATGTCATCAAACGCTTCCCGTTCGTGCGCGCCGTGTTCGTGTCCGGCGACCTGTCCAAGAATTCCACGCACCGTGGGAGCGACGTGGATTTCTTCATCCTGACGGCCCCCGGGCGGCTCTGGGTGGCGCGGATGCTCCTTATATTATTCAAGAAGGTGTTCCTGCTCAACCGCAAGAAGTACTTTTGTCTCAATTCGTTCGCGACGGTGGATCGGATGACCCTGGACGAGCGGAACATCTACCAGGCGACGGAGGTGGCGCAGATCAAACCATTGTTCAACTCGGGGCTGTTTGCCGTTTACCTCGAGGCGAACAACTGGATCACGGATTTCTTTCCGAACTTTGACGTCAGCACCCTCCCGCTGCCAACACCGAACGACCGTCCGAGCATGTTGCAGCGACTCCTGGAGCTCCCGCTGAACGCCCTCCCGCTGGACCGCATCGACACGGCCCTTCTGCGCGCCATGGAGGGTATCTGGGAGAAGCGCTACCCTCAGTTCGATCCCGCGACCCGCTCCACAATTTTCCGCTGCACCAAATCGGAATCGCGGGCATACGCGGGCAACTTCCAGGAGAAGATACTTGCTCAGTACGATACGAAACTTCGGGATCACAGCGTGATTGATTGATACTGCCTGCCGGCATGGTCGACGTCCTCTTCACCCACTCATACTTCCTCCGGTTCGATCCGAAGGAGCACAGGGCGATGATGCCCTATCCTCCACTCGGGACGCTCTACGCCGCGGCAGCCGTACGCCGGCGCGGCTATTCCGCTGCGTTGTTCGACAGCATGCTCGCGGGGTCGGAGGAGGAGATCGTTCCCTCCCTTGCCTCCCACCGGCCGCGCGTGGTCGTCATCTACGATGACGATTTCAATTACCTGACCAAGATGTGCCTCAGCAGGATGCGGACGGCCGCCTTCCGGATGGCAGCCTCCGCGCGCGCGGCAGGCTGCACCGTTGTCGTGCACGGATCCGACCCCGTCGATCACCTGGAAGAGTATTTTGCGCATGACGCCGACTACGTCATCTGCGGCGAAGGCGAAACGACGCTGTGCGAGCTCCTCGATTTCCTCCTCCGCGGCACGGGCGACCGGGCATTGATCTCCGGCCTTGCCTTCATGGAGGGCGCGGCGGCGCGCGTGACCCCAGCGCGCCCCGTGATGAAGAATCTGGACGCGCTCGCATTTCCCGCATGGGACCTCGTCGACATCGAGCAGTACCGCACGGTCTGGCGCCGGCGCCACGGATATTTCTCCGTCAACATGGTGACCACGCGCGGCTGCCCCTTCCATTGCAACTGGTGTGCGAAGCCGATTTACGGCCAGGTGTACAACACGCGCTCCCCCGAGAACGTCGTCGATGAAATGCTCGCGTTGCGCGCGACGGTGCGCCCGGAGCACCTCTGGTTCTGCGACGATATCTTCGGGCTCACGCCCGGATGGGTGAAGCGGTTCAGCGAGGAGGTCGTTTCCCGGAATGCGGTGATTCCGTTCAAGTGTCTCGCGCGCGTGGACCTTCTTCTCAAGGAGAACACGGTGGAACACCTCCGTCGCGCCGGATGCAGCACCATCTGGGTCGGCGCCGAATCGGGTTCGCAAAAGATCCTTGACGCCATGGAGAAGGGGACGACGGTTGAACAGATCTACGAGGCGCGGAAGCGGCTGAAGGCAGCGGGCATCCGCGTCGGCTTCTTTCTGCAGTACGGGTATCCCGGTGAAACGCGTGACGACATTGACCTCACGCTCCGGATGGTGCGTGAGTGCCGGCCGGACGATATCGGCATCTCGGTATCGTATCCGCTCCCGGGCACGAAGTTTTATGACACGGTCCGCCAATCGCTCGGCGACAAGCAGAACTGGGTGGACAGCGAGGATCTCGACCTCATGTTCCCCGGCGAATACGCGCCCGATTTCTACCGGGCGCTCCACCGGATGACGCACAAACGGCTGCGCCTCCTCCAGGGGTGGGACGCGCTCCGTGCCGTGGCCGTCGCTCCGTGGCGGATCACGCCCCGCCGGCTCAGAGCCATTGCGGCGTCGGGGTATCACGCGGTTACTCTTCCGGGGCTCCATGCGCGGATGAACCGTCTCGCCCGGGTGCGTTGACCGCGGATGGATATTCTCCTCACACACGGGTATTACCTGAGCGGCGACCCGGCCGAACAACGCATCATGCGGCCGTATGTGCCGCTCGGGATCCTCGCGATTGCCGCCTACCTCGGGCGGGAAGGACTCTCCACGGAGGTGTTTGACAGCACGTTTGAATCCCCCGCCGGATTTGTGCAGTTCCTTGGGAAGCATCGCCCGCCCGTCGTCGGCATCTACGTGACCATGATGACGCGTTCCAGCGCGCTTGCCATGATACGGGCCTCGCGCGACTCGGGGGCATTCGTGATCGTCGGCGGCCCCGAACCCCCTGCATATGCAGCCGAGTTCCTCGCGCATGGCGCTGACGCCGTCGTCATTGGAGAGGCGGAGCTCACCGTCGCCGGGCTCCTCCGGCTGCCGGACCGGACCCCGGAGCGCCTCCGCACCGTCGCGGGGATCGCGTTCCGCGACGGGTCGGGCAACGTCGTCACCACTCCGCCGCGCCCGCACATCGCCGATGTCGACACCCTTCCCTTCCCCGATCGCGCGAGGGCACCCATCGGGCGCTACATGGACGCCTGGCGCGAACGACACGGGACCACATCGCTCTCCCTCATTTCCATGCGCGGCTGCCCGTACACGTGCAAGTGGTGCAGCCATGCCGTCTACGGCGAATCACACCGCAGGCGGTCGCCGCGGCTGATCGTGGATGAAATCCTCTCCCTCAGGGATGCCTATGCTCCCGATGCATTCTGGTTTGCCGACGATGTCTTCACGATCAGTCACCGGTGGATGCTCGGGTTCGAGAAGGAACTCCTCGCCCGCGGGGGCCCCGTCCGGTTCGAATGCACGACACGCGCCGACCGGCTGAACGAAGAGATCGTGCGCGCCCTGAAATCCTCCGGCTGCACCAGGCTCTGGATCGGGAGCGAATCGGGATCACAGCGGATTCTCGATGCAATGTCCCGGGGCGTGCGCGTCGAACAGGCGCAGGCGATGACACGGCTCGCCCGTTCCGCGGGGATAGAAGTGGGGATGTTCATCATGCTCGGCTATCCGGGGGAGACGCGCCGTGACGTCGAGGAGACCGTGCGCCATCTGAAGAAGGCACGACCGGACTACGTGCTGACGACGGTCGCGTATCCCATCCGAGGGACCCGGTTGTATGAAGAGAGCGCCCGCGACCTCATCCTGCCGGAACTCCCGTTCGCCGAGTGGAACGACCGGATGATCGGCATCGCGGGGAGATATTCAAAACGCTTTTACTGGTATGCGAACCGCCGGGTGGTCAACGAAGCGGCCTGGACCCGCCACGGAGGAAGTGGGAGTGCGGGCATCGGGGGCGCTGCGCGCTCGTTCCTGAAGGCCAAGGCGGCACAGGTCGGCATGTACCTCACGCACGGGCAATGATCGCTGACCATTTCTCCCTCTCGCATCCATGAGCGCCCGGGCCCATCGCATCGCGTTCCTCTGGTCGTTCGCCCGTCCATGGCGCGTCCGCATCGCACTGGCAATGATCGGACTCACGTTCGTTTCTGCGAGCTCGCTCCTCTACCCCTGGCTCCTGAAGCTCATCGCGGACCGGGCGGGCGGAGCCGCACCGGGGCCCGACCCGCTGCTGCTGGCTGGCGTCCTTCTCATCATCTTTCTGCTTTCGGCGGCAGTCGGGTACGCCCAGCAGGTTGAACTTCAGTCCCTCGGGTACCGGCTCCGCAACGTCCTTCGCGTGGAATTTTTCACATTGTTGCTGCGACGCCCCCTGGAGTTCTTCGGCCGGGAGCGCGCGGGAGAACTGTCCGCACGCGCGATGGAGGATTTCAGCCGGCTGCAGCCGTTGTTCGCATCCCTCCTCGCGCCGCTGTACCAGAATGCCCTCGTGATGGCCGGATGCCTGTATTTTCTGGCGCGCATCCACCCAGGTGCGGCGCTCCTCATCGCACTCCTCCTCCTCCTCCCGCTCCCCCTGGTGAACGGCATGGCGGCGCGGATGAGGGCGTATGCTGCGGCAAGCACGGCCGACCATGCGGAGGCCAATGCGCTTCTCGCGGAGTCTATTGTCGGCATCCGCGACGTAAAGGCGTTCGGACGCGAAGGATGGCGTGACGCATTGTATGCACGACTGCAGGAGTCTGCCTTCCTTTCGGAACGACGCTCCGCAATTCTCCACGTGATCGTCAATCAGGGAGTCTCCTTCCTTCTGTCTCTCCTGCTGCTGGGGATCTTTGTCGCCGGGAGTTCGGCGTCCCTCCTGAGCGGCAGATCGACCGGCGACGTGGTCGCTTTCTACTTCTATACGTATACTCTCGTCATGGCGGCAGTCGCGGTCGGCAGGGTGACGCTGACATATCACGGTGTGGCGGGAGCCTTTGAGCGGTCGTATCGCCTCATGGAGGACCGTACCCCGCTCCTCCCACCTGCTCTCCCGGTTCCGAATCCCCAGGTCGTGGGCGCGCTGCGCCTATCCGATGTCCATTTCGCCTATGAACCCGGGGCTCCGGTTCTCCGGGGCGTCTCGTTCTCGGTTCTCCGCGGAAGCACGATGCTCCTCGCCGGCGAATCCGGGAGCGGAAAATCAACGCTGGTGAACATCATTGCCGGACTCCTCTCCCCCACCTCCGGCACCGTCCGCATTGACGGCAGGTCCCTGACGGATTTCCCTGCGGAAGTGCTGCGCCGGTCGATCGGCTACGTCGGACAGGATCCCATCCTGTTCCGCGGGACCATACGCGACAATATTCTCTGGTCGGGAATCGAGCAGACGGACGCCAGGATCGGGGAGGTGCTTGACGTGACATGCCTCGCGGAGTTTATCGCCTCCCTCCCGGACGGACTGGCGACGATGGTCGGGGAGCGGGGCGATACTATGAGCGGCGGAGAGCGGGCCCGCATCGCCATCGCGCGTGCGATCATTCACCGCCCCGCCATCCTGATCCTGGACGAGGCCAACGCAATGCTGGGGAAAGATATTGAGCGGCTTCTCTGGCCCGCCCTGCTGCGCGAGCGCACGGGGCGCACGACGCTCATCCTGAGCCATCACCACGAGTATCTCCCGCGCCGGTTCCGGCGGATCACGCTGCACAACGGTCGCGTGTCGAAGGGAACACCATGAGCCTGCAACAGAAGGAGCGGACCGAGTCGCGGTCGTTTGCCCCCTGGCAGAGTGCGGAGTCACCTGAGCGGATCCTGCTGATCCGGTTTCATGCAATCGGCGACGTCGCACTCGTTCTGCCGGCGGCAGCGGCGATGCGT
>JBGPYM010000201.1:0-6031 GCA_041493205.1 Bacteroidota bacterium | reverse complement strand
CTTCGCTGACGAATGACCTCGATGACCCGGTGCTGAGAAGGTTCGTCGCCGATTGCGTGGTGAGCAAGTATGACATAAGCAAGGGATGGTCCGATGTGAAACCCGGCGACCTCTGGACGATCGCCGAGAAGAGCATCCTCAGGGCAAAGGGCTTGGTGATCAAAAAGATGATCGGGGAAAATTACAGGCTTCTGAAAGATGCCCAGCAGAGAGGCGAGGATGTCTCTCTGTACATGGAAGAAAACATCCGGCTGGAGAAGGAACGGAAGGATCTTGAGTCCACCCGGCTCATCGACGATTCCACGGGCGCGTAACAATGAACCGGAACCGATGGACTACGGATTGATTCTCCTCGCGGGCGTGCTTGGGAGCCTGCACTGCGTCGGGATGTGCGGAGCAATTGTGGTCGCGTACTCGACCGCGCAGGGTCCAGACGCCGTCCGGCCTTCTGTGCTCTCCAGCCTCCCATCCCATCTTGTGTACAATGGGGGGCGTGTCCTTTCCTACGGGCTGATCGGGGCGGCGGCGGGGATGATCGGCGGGATGGTTGGATCGGTCCGGTCGATCGGCACCTGGGTGGCGCCGGCGGCGGGAATCGCCATGACAGTTGCCGGACTTGGCATGCTCGGCGTTTTCCCCCGCCTCAACCTGCTTGAGTGGGGGGAACGTACGTGGCTCCGCAGGCTCCACCTCCGTTCGGTCGCGAATCTCCTGACGCTGGATTCGCTGGAGAGCAAGCTGTATGTCGGTCTCCTGACGCCGTTCCTTCCCTGCGGCCTCCTTTATTCGATGTTGTTCCGGGCGGCCGCGAGCGGCAGCGCGGGGGAAGGCGCGCTGATCATGCTGTTGTTCGGCGCCGGCATCGTCCCCGCGCTCATCGTGACAGGCCTGGTCTCCGCCTACATCGGCCTGAAACTCCGCTTCCTGGCGAACCGGCTGGCCGCGGTGACGATCCTCATCATGGGTGTCAGCCTCATATTGCGTGGCGCTGGCGTTCCCTTCCCCTTCATGGGGGAGCACCATGAAGGTCACGGCGGCGATCCGCAGGAGGAAATGCGCGGACACCGGCACTGAGCCGGCCCTTCGTTGCAATTGAAGGACTCCCCCGGTATATTGCAATTATTGCCTTGAATGCCGGAGAAGCCGCCTGTTGACAGAATTCACACGCATATTGGTTGTCAGAACCGACCGGCTTGGCGATGTTGTTCTCACCCTTCCTCTTCTTCCCCTTCTTCGACACCGTTTTCCCCATGCTTTTATCGCGATGCTGACGGGACACTACGCGGGCGAACTCGTCGAAGGGAATCCCTTCATCGATGAGCTGCTCCGGTACGACGACGGATCCCGCATGATCCCCTTCGGCACCATGCGGCGCATACTCCGTGAGCGGCGGTTCGATGCCGCTGTCGTGGTCCACCCGACGGGCCGGATCGCGCGCCTGATGGTTGCAGCGGGAATTCCCGTACGCGTCGGCACAGGGTACAGGATTTACAGCCTGCTCTTCAACAGACGGGTCTATACGCACCGGAAAACGGCGGAGCGCCACGAGGCGGAGTACAATTGCGGAGTGCTCGAACCGCTCGGGTGCCCGGTTCCGTCAGGGAAGGCACTGGAATTCACGATTGCGGTTCCGGAGGAAGCCGGGCGGGCTGCCGACGCGATTCTCCGGGAGTCGGGGATCACGCCGGCGGACCGTTTTGCCGTGGTGCATCCCGGCAGCGGCGGCTCGGCCCGCGAGTGGCCCCTGGAATCGTTCGGGCGCCTCGCAGCGCTGCTTGCCGACAGGTTTTCCATGAGGGTTCTAGTCACGGGTGCAGCGGCCGAAAAGGCGCAGGCGGACGCTGTCATCGCGCATTCTGGCGGGAAGGCAACGGGGATCGCCGGGAAGCTCCGCGTGAAGGAGCTTGCAGCGGTTCTCAGGAGGGCGGCCATCGTCGTCTCGAATTCGACCGGACCCCTGCATATCGCCGTGGCGCTCGGAACTCCTGTCCTCGGGTTCTATCCACAAATTCCGGTCATGGGACCCCGGCGATGGGGGCCGTATACCTCGAATGCACGGGTCCTTGTCCCTGACAAACCTCCCGACTGCGCCGACTGCACCGGAAAACAGGGGAGTGCATGTGCGTGCATGGCAAGCATCAGCGTGGACAGAGCCGCCGCAGCCGCGGCGGAGCTCCTCGAACCGGCCACAGTGCGACCGGCGCTCCATGGATCGTAAAGGGACGCTCATTCCGCTTTCCATCATGGTGCTGGCTCTGGTGATCGTACTTTCCGGGCTGACCGGCCAGACACGAACGCAGACGAAGCCTTCAGCGGGGAAGGCGACAAAGGTACAGAAGACAACGAAGCGCTCGGCTGCGGCGAAAGCACGCGCCGACAGTCTCGCCGCTGCGCAGCGGGCGGACTCCCTGCGCAATGCCGTCATGCGGGCTGCTGCGGATTCCGTACAGCGGACCATCGACTCGCTCGCGGCCCAAAAGCGAAATGACTCCCTCAGGGCCGCCCGGTACCGGAAGTTAAAGAATGAGGCGTTCAGCACGGGCGAGCGGCTGGTGTTCGACGTCAACTATGGATTTGTCACCGCGGGCGAAGCGGTCATGGAGATCCCCGCCCTCGATTCCCTCGCGGGCCGGAAGTGCTTCCGCGTTGAGTTCCGTGTCAACTCGATCCCGAGCTTTTCATGGATCTACAAGGTCGAAGACCGGTATCTGACGTTTATCGATGTGGAAACGATTGCCCCGTTGAGGTTCGAGCAGCATATCAGGGAAGGGAGCTTTCGTCGCGACTTCATCGCGGACTTCGACCAGGTCAACCACGTCGCGCGAACGAGCGAAGGGGAATACCCGATCCCCCCGTACGTCCACGACATCATGTCGGCCTTCTATTACGCGCGCACGATTGATTTCTCTGCAATGAAGACGGGCGACGTGGTGGTCCTGCAAAATTTCTACAAGGACAAGAGCTACGAGCTGGGTGTCAAACTCCTGGGACGCCAGGAGCTTGAAGTCGCGGCGGGGACGTTTAACACCGTCGTCGTCGAACCCCTCGTCAGGGAGGGCGGGCTGTTCAAGAGTGAGGGGCGTATCGTCATCTGGATGACCGATGACGAGCGGAAAATCCCCATCCGGGTCAACACGAAGGTGGTCATCGGTTCCATCGATACCGAACTGCGGGAGTATTCGGGGACCGTGGGGCCGGTGCGGGCGAGAATCCGGTAGCCGGGCTGCCCGCGTACCGTGTACATCACCTCAATTGTAAAGGACGCGACATGACCGCGCACAAGAGAGCAGACCTGAAAAAGGTCAAGACCATCTCCATCAGGTCAAGGAAAAGCAAGATCAGTACGGCTGATTTCGCCAGACCGTTCGACGAGGTGAACGATTCGTTCACCGATTTCGCACGATCGCTCCCGGACGTCCTGGTGGCGCGGGACCTCCGCACCCTGGTGGAGGACATTGTCGCGGCGCGGCGAAAAAACCGGCCGGTCATCCTGATGATGGGCGCACACGTCATCAAGGTCGGCCTCTCGCCGGTCATCGTCGACCTCCTGCATCACCGGGTCATCACTGCGGTGGCAATGAACAGCGCCGCGGCCATTCATGACGTGGAGACGGCGATGTGGGGGCACACGTCCGAGGATGTCGCGGCCACGATGCTCGACGGCCGGTTCGGCATGGCGCGGGAGACCGGAGAATTCATCAATATGACGCTCACGGAAGCCGCCCGGGCGACGGATGACGGATACGGCGAAGCGCTTGCACGCCAACTGATCGCCCGGAAGGCACCGCACCTCGCCCTCAGCATCCTCGCGACGTGCCAGGCGCTTGACGTTCCCGCCACCGTGCACGCCGCGATCGGCACGGACATCGTCCATCAACAGCCGACCATGGACGGCGCTGCGACGGGAGAGATGACGTTCCGTGATTTCCGAACGCTCTGTGAACTGTGCAAAGGACTCGCCGCCGGCGGGGTGGTCCTCAACGTGGGATCCGCGGTCATCATGCCGGAGGTGTTCCTGAAGGCCCTGACGGTTGCCCGGAATCTCGGCGCGAAAGCGCGTTCGTTCACCACGGCTGTCTTTGACATGAACATGCAGTACCGTCCGATGATGAACGTCAGGCTGCGCCCCACGAAGGACGGGGGGCGCGGCTACTACGTGACCGGCCACCACGAAATCATGATCCCGCTCCTGGCGGCCATGATCAAAAACAGAATGAGATAACCGGTGAACCCAGCAATGCCTGAAGACCCCCAGACACGCCCGCAGGCGCCGTGGCTCCAGCGCATTCCCCCGGTGAGCTTCGCTCTCCTGGTTCTGGCTGTCATCTTTGTCCTGTATCAGGTGGTCGGTGGCGTCATCACGCTGATCATCGCCAGGGGCAACCTGACCGCCGACAATGCCGGGCTCGTCCGCTGGTCCACCTTCTTCGGGCAGCTCTTCTTTATTCTGCTCCCGACCATACTCCTGGCCCGTGCCCGTCATGGCGACGTCTTTCACTCGCTCAGGATCCATCTCCCCCGGGTGCGCGAGCTCGCCGTGACGATGGTGGCGGTCTTCGCGCTGCAGCAAATGGTTCAAACGTACATGATCCTCCAGGATGCCATCCCGCTCCCCGAGGACCTGCAGAAGTTCGTTGATATGTTCAAGAAGATGGTCGAAGAAATGTACCGGGTGCTTGTCACGGCCCGGACGCCTGGAGAATTTCTTACCGTGGTCCTGATTGTGGCCTTCGTCCCGGCTATCACGGAGGAACTTCTCTTTCGCGGTCTCGTCCAGCGCAGTTTCGAGGACGCCACGGGCGGTGTCCGGGGTGCGATCATTGCAGGGGTGATCTTCGGGGCGTATCACCTGAACCCCTTTGCGCTCATTCCTCTCGTGTCGCTCGGTATCTATTTCGGATTCATCGTGTACCGCTCGGACAATATAACGCTTGCGATGTCTGCGCATTTCTTCAATAACTTCGTTGCCTGTGCAGCCGTCTACCTCCAGCTTGATGAAAACTTCGTGGTGATCAACCCGGGGAGCAGACCCACGAATTCGCTGATTGCGCTGAATTTCCTGATATTCGCGGTGGTTTTTGTACTCGCGACTTTGTATTTTCTCAGAATAACCGATCACGACGAGCCCGGGGACGAACCGCTGTGAGGTACTGCCAGTGAGCAATCTGAGCACCCGGGTCCTTGTTGCAGCCGTCGGGATTCCGTTGATCCTCCTTGTCACATTGGCAGGAGGTTTTTACTTTTATGGTTTTGTCCTTGCCGTCGCGCTCCTGGGAATGCGGGAGTTCTATGCGCTGGCAGGGAAGAAGGGGATATCCCCGCACACCGGACTGGGGATGCTCTTTGGCGCCCTGATTGTTTCAGTCTTCCTCTATTGGAAGGCGCGCACGGTCATCGTGGGCGGCCTGCTGGAACGGGGGATCCAGGTACCGTTCCCGTCGATGGCGCAGTCGTTCCTGATTCTGTATCTGGTGTTCGTGCCGGTCCTGCTCGCCGTGGAACTGTTCAGGAACAGGGCGGGTGCAATCGCGAACGCCGCTGTCACGCTGTTCGGTGCGAGCTACGTGGGCCTCTTCCTGGGGTCCCTGGTGGGGCTGCGGGAGTTGTTCATCCCGGAGGATTTCCCGGTCTATGCGTATTTCGGCGGACCCGGGCAGGCTGCGACAGCCGATGCCGCTGCGACGCTCCATCAGTGGGGGGGAGCGACGGTGATTGCCCTCTTCGCCGCGATCTGGATCTGCGATTCCGCTGCATACTTTGCGGGGAAGGCGTTCGGCCGTCACCTGTTGTTTGAACGGGTGAGTCCGAATAAAACGTGGGAGGGGGCTGTGGCCGGTTGTGTTGCGGCAATCGGCGCGTTTCTCGTCGCAAGGGCGCTTGTGCTGCCGTATCTCCCCCTCGCCGGTGCGATCGTGTGCGGGGCGGTCGTGGGGATTTTCGGACAGGTGGGCGATCTCGCGGAGTCGCTCCTGAAACGCGACGCCGGGGTCAAGGACTCTTCGACCATCATTCCGGGGCACGGCGGCGTCCT
>JBGPYM010000071.1:0-12666 GCA_041493205.1 Bacteroidota bacterium | reverse complement strand
TTCGCGCCCGATGTTGCCGAGCCCGATAATGCCGAGCGTCTTTCCCGTGACTTCAATTCCCGCACTGAATTCCTTCTTCGGCCACTGCTTGTTCCGCATCGTGATGTTGCTCATCGGCAGGAATCTGCCGAGGGACATCAGATGAGCGATGGTGAGCTCGGCGACCGAGATCGACGAAGCCTTCGGTGTGTTGAGCACCGCGATCCCCTTCAGCCGCGCGTGCGCGACATCGATGTTGTCCAGTCCGACGCCTCCGCGTGCAATGACCTTCAGCCGCGTGCCTGCTTCGATGACCTCTTCCGTCACCTTGGTGGCGGAACGGACAATGATTGCGTCGAATCCGCCGATGACCTCCAGCAATTCATCCGGTGTCAGCGCCTTCTGCGTCAGCTCAAAACCCGCCTTCAACAGAATCTCAGCGCCTGCCCGCTCGATTCCATCTGTGATGAGGATGCGCATGGTGATGCCTTTCCTAGCGAAGCGTGGGTAGAATGTTCTCGATCGCGCCCGTGACCTCCCGGACGTCGGCCATCGTCAGCTCGCCCATGTGGGCTATCCGGAACGTCTTCTCCTTCAGGTCGCCGTAGCCGTTGGAAATCTGCATCCCCTGCTTCCCGAGTGCATCGTTGAGGGCTTTGACCGAGAAATTTGTCGTGTTGGTAATCGTCGTCAGTGTGACCGAAGCGTACCGTTCTTCCGGGTAGAGGGCAAAATGCTTCTTCGCCCATTGGCGCGTGTATTCCGCCATCGCGAGGTGCCGTGCGTAGCGGGCCTCCAGCCCTTCCGCAAGAATCCTGTCGAGCTGGTAGTTCATCGCGAACATGTGGGAGAGGGAAGGAGTGGCGGAGTACTGGTAATCCTTCGTCTCGACGTATTTGTACAGCTCCAGGAGGTCGAGATACCAGCCGCGATACTTGACCTGCTTGCCGTGCTCGAGCGCCTTCGGGCTGACCGAGGCAATCGCCATCCCCGGAGGAAGGGCGAGAGCCTTCTGCGTCGAAGTGATGCACACGTCGACCCCGAGCTTGTCGACTTCGATCTTCGTGCCGGCCATTGAACTGACCGTGTCGAGCAGCCAGAGCACGTCCGGGTATTTCTTCTTTACCTCGGCGATCTCTTCGACGGGATTCATGATCCCGGTGCTGGTTTCGTTGTGCGTCACGGTCATGACGTCGTACTTCCCGGTGGCCAGATACTTGTCGACCACCTCCGGCGTCGTCGGATGGCCCCACGCGGCTTCGTGCTTGTCCGCCGGAACGTTGTTTGCCTCGGCCATCTTGAACCAGCGGTTGCCGAATGCGCCGACGGAAAACACGATGGCCCGCTTGGCCGTAAAGGAACGGATGGAGCCTTCCATCAGCCCCGATCCCGAGCTGGTCGACAGGACAATCGGGTTCCGCGTGTACATGACTGTCCGCATCTTCTCGCTGATCTCACGCTGCAGGGCGGAGGCGTCTTTGGAGCGGTGGCCGATCATCGGCGTTGACATCTTCGCCAGGACGTCCGGGGCGACCTCGGTCGGTCCCGGTATAAAGAGTTTCTTGTGCATGGCAGCCTCGGAATATTTCGGGGATCGGTGTGCCCGGCGGCGCGAATGTGCCCACGACACCATAGCAGGGGAACGCAACCCGCGTGCCACCGGCAGCCGGCTATTTATCTGTCTATTGTCCCTGCTCTTGCCAGAAATCGGAGGGTCGGGACATCCTCCCTTGCAGTTCTGGGAAACATAAAAAAGCGGTGGACCCGGCCGGGTCCACCGCTCCTGCATCCTGCCCGGCTGACTGCGGCCTAGAAGCCCGCGCCGAGGTTCAGCCGCCAGGTCTGGCCCGGTCCGGGAATCACGCCGAACCGGTCGGCATCAACCAGATTGTCCTTGTCCAGGATGTTGATTGCCTGGATGGAGACCTGTGCGTTGATCCCCTCAACCACCAACCGCATGCCCAGATTCGCGTTGAGCAGGGCGTACGCCGGCAGCTTGTTGTCATACAACGGGTAGAACACCGACTTCCCCGAGCTGTTCAGAGCGTAGAACCCGTCCGTCGCAAGGTATGTCCCGCCGTCAAGCACCCACTGGCGGGCGAAGTAATTGAGACTCACGCCGGCGAACCAGGTCTCATCACGGTAATTCAGCGCGAGCATCGCCATCGTCTGCGGACCGCTCGCGACCGGCGTGTTGGCCAGCTCGTCAAAGTAGATGGACTTGGAAACGCCGTTGGCGTCAAGAACGCCCGTGGCAAATGCCCGGCGCGCACCGGTCAGAGGATCGGTCTTGACCGCGTCCAGCACATCCTTCCACTTGTTCTCCATGTACGTGAACGAACCGCTCAGCTCCAGGCCCTTGATGAGCCAGCGCTCAAGGTTCAGGGACGTCTCGAGCTCAATCCCCTTGTGCAGCGACTTTCCGATCAGCTCCGATTTGAATCCGTTCCGGTCGTATCCCGGCTCGCCTGCCTTCGACGGATCGGAGATTCTGGCGGAACGGTTGTCCCACGACATGATGTAACCGTTGAGCCTCGCCCGGAACGCGGGGGAGGTCCAGCCGACGCCGAGTTCATACTGGTTGGACTTCTCGTCGCCGACCGTCGGATCGACGCGCCCCTGGTTGTAATAGACGCCAAGGTCCACGAACCGTTCCACGTGCGCGAAGTTCGCGAACATGTTCAGGTTCTCGTCGAAGTTGTAGTTGAGGCCGAACTTCGGCTGGAAAAACCCGCGTGAACGGTCTGCGTTCACAAGATCGAATTCATACCAGCGGCCGTTCGTCCCCTTCATGAGGAACGTGCCGGTCCCCGTCGGACCTTCGGTGGTCAGACCGCGTGCGGCGGCTGAGGCGAGCGTCACTTCCTGTCCGATGGCGTTCTCGCTCGGCATGTACTCGATGAGCTTGTACTTGTACCAGACGTACTGGAGGGAGGTGATCACGTTCAGTTTGCCGAACAGCCAGTTCCCCTGCCCGTAGATTGTGTACTGCGGCGTCTCGCCCCGGTAATTGCGGTACTGCGACCGGTAGGTCGGGTCATCGTTGGCGAGCTTCCAGGCGAAGATATTCCCCAGATCACCCGGGGCATCCATGTCACCCTGGTATACGCGTCTGCTGAACGTGCCGGAGACCTTGCCCGATGAATCGCGGCGGGCGTAGCTGGTGGTAATCGATGTCTTGCCGAAGAGGTTCGTGTAATGGCCGGGATGATCGGCGGTCCAGGAACGGAACTCGCCGCCCACCGTCAGCTTGAGATACTCGGCCGGCTTCATGTCGTAGTTTGCCAGGACGCCGCCCTGCTGATGGAGCGAATAGCTGATGCGCTGGTACGCGGGGCCCAGGTACGTGTTGAGCGCAACCACCGGGTCCGTGACCGTTCCATCGGCACCGAGAAGCGTGAAGATCGTCCCGTCGGCGTTCCGCCGGTACGTCGTCCCGTTGCTGTTGATGCTCGATCCCGCACCGCGGCCCATCGAATAGAAACTTGTGATGGAAAGCGCGGTGTTCTCGGTCATGTCATACCGGTAATGCAGCTCCAGTTGCGGCTTATGGAAGAAGTTGTGCGAAAGATTGACGTAGCGCGGATCGGTCAGCTCACGCCGGTCGTCAAGAAGACCGTAGTGCGCGGCCCCGTCGTTCGGGTTGACCGGCATCGCGTCGACCACAAAACGGGGAAGAAACGGTGCGGAATTTGCCTCGTAGCCGTATTTCTTGAAATAGCTGATGTCGTTGCTGAAGCTGTATCCGTGTTTCTGCGGCGCGCCGTGAAGCACGAGCTTCAGGTTCTGCTGACCGCTGATGTACCAGGCAAGCGAACCGTAGTAATTGACCCCTTCGTACCGGCCGCTGATGCGGCTTCCCTCTGCCACTTTGCGGTCGACGCGCAGCGTCCCCGCGAACTTGTTGTTGAGCAGCCCGGTCGAAAGCTCTAGCCCGTACATTGCGTTCAGGGGATCGCCGATCGATAGATTTGCGCCGAAATAGCGCTTCGGGGGCGCATCTGCCGTGACAATGTTGAACGATCCGCCAAACGAGCCTGCGCCGTAGAGCGATGAACCGGCGCCGCGCTGGACCTGGATGGATGCTGCAGCCGACGACACCGAGCCCCAGTTGGACCAGTACACTGCGTTTGATTCGGGGTCGTTCGTCGGGACGCCGTTGATGAGGACCTGGACATAGTTCTGATTGAAGCCGCGGACGAACACTTTCGATTCGCCGTTGCCGACGCCGTCCGTCGAGTACGAGTAAACGCCCGGAGTCCCCTGGATCAGCAGCGGGGCGTCCTGGCCGTGGATCTTCTGCTCGATTTCCATCTTGCCGACGTTCGAGAAAGCGACCGGCGTTTCCCGGTCCCGTGCTCTGTTGACTTCTACGACGACTTCCCCGGATTCGATCGTCGTCGGCTGGAGGCCGAGACTGATCGTGACGGGCTCTTCACCGACCGTCACAGGACGCTCTGCCGAGATATATCCTACGTACGCAATCCGCAGCCGGTACTGGCCGGAGGGAATGCTCTTGATTGCATAATCACCGTTGACATCGGTGGATGCGCCCATCGTGGTGCCGACCAGCGACACGGTTGCGCCGACGAGAGGTCCCTTCGTGTCCGCATCGATAATGCGGCCGCGGATCTCTCCGGTCTGCGCAAGCGCGTAGGTCTGCACCAGAAGAATCGCCAGGAGGGTACCAAGCTTCTTCATGTGCTGACTCCTTCACGTATTGTGGTGGGATCTCAGTCGCTTAAGACTGAGGGTGGTGCTGTGTATGATGGTGAACGGGAAATTCCAAAGACGAGCGTAGGCTGAAACACTGTGCAGAATTGCCAGGATGAACGGGTGGCCGGAGGTGAGAACAGAGTGGCCGGTGTCCATCACTTTGGGACCGTAATGTAGAAGATTCGATACAAAATTCAAGTGAAGTTTGGATTTATTTTTTCCGGTCGGCGGCACCCGTGCGAAAAATCCTTGCGGCTCTCCCGCCGGAGTGTTACCTTACACCTCCCACGCTCCCCCCCGTGAATTTTTCTCAGGTAGTGGCACGGGCGTGCTTTTTACGTCCCGGCGCAGTAGGCCGGACGTCTCGCCCGTGTAACCTTGCACAGGCAACCCCCCGCCGGTGGCTCTGTATCGTTTTTAGTAGCACGGGCGTCCCCGCCCGTGGCTCTTACTCCAATATTCACAGTGAGTTCCCCATGAAGTCCCTCATCCGCGCTGCCGCCCTCCTTGCCATTCTCTTCACCCCCCGGGCGCTGTCCCAGCAGGTCATCATCAATGAACTCTATAACTCGAGCGGCAACGATGAATGGATCGAGCTGCTTACCGTGCAGGACAGCCTGGACCTGCGCGGGTGGAGCATCCGCGATTTCAGCGCTGCGGGCGCGGCACAAAATCCGCTATTCTTCACGACCAATTCGCTCTGGGCAGGACTCCGTGCTGGCACTATTATAGTCGTTGCACGACCCGAGAACACAACGCTTGCGGAAGACACCGATCCCTCCGACGGGTTGCTCGTCGTGAAAACGGGAAACCCACTCTATTTCAGCGGGACGGTGTTCTCGCTGGCAGGATCGAGCGACGCTGTCCAGATCCGGAATTCCGCGACGACGCATGTCTCCGGCGTTTCCTGGGGCACGGGAAACGCCGCAAGCCTCCCGGCACCGAAAGTCCATTTCACGGGCGCCTCGACAAGCGGCACTGCCATCTCCTTCGACGGGGATTCCGTTTCGCAGTCCGTGGACCCCGCACACTGGACAGAGAATAACGCCGCGAAATCCCCCGGAACGGGAAACAGCCCCGCGAACGCCGCCTGGATCGGCAGGCTCCGGGTCCGGGCAGACGGGTCGGGATCGGCGTCCGTCCTGCCGGATTCGCTGACGGGCGGCGTGACCGTGTCGATGAAAGTGACATTCCGCAGGGACACGAGCTTCTCGATCACGGGGCTCCGCGTCATCATCCCCGCCGGGTTCGGCTGGTCCCGGTCCGCAGGGGACGTTTCCTCCACGAACATGACGGCGTCCCTCTCGGTCAACGGGGATACGGTCCTGTTCGATGCCCCGGTCTTTTCCGCTGATTCCACGCTGATTACGCTTGCCGCCGTGACCGCCCCGGAAAGTACCGCCTTCTATCCCATCCGGGTCGAGTCGAGATCCGGGTCGTTTGCCCCCGTCGCGCCTGTGCCCAGGATCGCGGTCTTCGGAACGCCGACGGCGATCGGCAATGTCAAACCGAATGACGTAAACGGCGTCCCTCTCCGCAGCGGCGATCTGGTCACCATTAGAGGGATCGTGACCGTCGGGGGGGAGTTCGGGGGCCCATCGTATCTGCAGGATAACTCGGGCGGCATAGCAGTGTTCGGTTCCGCCCTTTCTTCCGCGGCCGCGGTGGGTGATGAAGTGGTTGTCAGCGGCGTCGTGAGCCCGTTTAACGGGCTTTCCGAACTCACCGCTCCCCTGTTGCATACCATCCTGTCGTCGGGAAATATCGTCGATCCGGTCGTCGTGACGTGCGCCCAGGCTTCCGGTGACGGCGCGGGGGGGGTGGAACAGTACGAGGGGATGCTGATCCGGTTGAATGCGGTGACTGTGACCGACACGTCCAACAACCCGGTCGCAACATGGGCAGTTGCGGGATCGGGCACAAATTTCAGGCTTCACGATGCGGGGGGAACGCTTGATTGCCGCATCGACAATAATGTCTCGATCGCGAATACCGTCGCGCCTTCGGGCGCATTCGACGTCGTCGGCGTGCTCAGCCAGTTCAGAACCGCACTGCCGTTCATCGGCGGCTACCAGCTCATGCCCCGCGCGCAGGCGGACATCATCGCAAGCGGGCCCATCATTGCCACGTTCCCCTTCGAATCCACTATCCTCCCGGCAAGTCTGGGGATTTCATGGTCGACCCTGCACCCCGGGACATCGTTCATCCGGTATGGAACAACGCCCGCTCTCGAATCCGGAGTTGCCGGAAACGACTCTCTGGTGACGGCGCACTCTGTGGTTCTTTCCGGCCTCGCGCCGGCGACCGTCTATTACCTCAGGGCATTCTCGGTGGCAGGCACCGACACCAGTGCCGCCTCGATTCTGATTGCCAGCACGGCATCGCCGGCGCAAACGACCGGGGTCATCAACGTCTACTTCAACAAGAACGTCAACACTGCAATCGCGAAGCCTGTGCCGGCCGCGGGAAATCAGGATCTCCCTGCCCGCCTCATCGCCCGGATCAACGGTGCTCACCGGTCGATCGACGCCGCCCTGTACAGCCTGAGCGGAACGCCCGGAGACAACATCGCGGCTGCGCTCCTTGCGGCGAAGCAGCGGGGGGTGGCCGTGCGGGTCATCTGCGAGGCGGACAACAGGAACAGCAATGCACTCTCGTCTCTGGCGAACGGCGGAATCCCGCTCATCGATGACACGTTCGACCGGGCAAATGCTGGGGCCGGGCTTATGCACAACAAGTTTATGGTGATCGACGGCCGCGGCGGGGCGCCCGACAGCGTGTGGGTATGGACCGGCTCCTGGAACCCGACGTTCCCCGGGACCTACGACGACTACCAGAATGCGATCGAGTTCCAGGACGCGGCGCTTGCCAGGGCCTACTCGCTCGAGTTCGGGGAAATGTGGGGGAGCACGACCGACACGCCTCTTGCAGCCGCTTCCCGGTTCGGCGCGCGAAAAACCGACAATACGCCGCACCGGTTTATCATCGGCGGACGGAATGTCGAATGCTACTTCAGCCCGAGCGATCGCACGACGTCACACATCGCAGCCGCGATCGGCGCGGCGCGGCACTCCGTCGCGGTCGGCACGATGACGCTGACACGATCGGATCTTGCGGCCCGGCTCGTCGCGGCGAGGACCGCCGGTCAGAAAGTCAGAATCATTCTGGATAACAGCACCGACGCCGGGTCGCAGTACGGCTCCCTGCTTGCGCAGGGCCTCGATATCCATCTCAAGACGGGGCCCGGACTCTTCCATCACAAGTACATGATTGCCGATGCGGAGAATGCAGCGTGGGATGCCGTCACGGTCACGGGATCGCACAACTGGTCCAACGCAGCGGAGAATTCCAACAACGAGAACACCGTCCTGATCCATGACGGGAGCGTGGCGAATCAGTACCTGCAGGAATTCGCCGCACGGTATTATCAGTTCGGAGGAATCGATTCCATCACCACCGGCGCCGCGACGGGGGATGATCCCCTCCCGCATGCGTTTTCACTCGCGCAGAACTATCCGAATCCGTTCAATCCCTCCACCCTGATCACGTATCAGCTCCCGTCGGCGGGACATGTCACGCTCACCGTGTTCGATATCCTCGGTCGGGAGGTTGCCAGACTCGTCGACGCATGGCAGCTGGCGGGAACCTACTCCCTCCGGTTCGACGCAGCCGGACGCGCCAGCGGCGTCTATTTCTGCCGGCTTGACGCCGGGCCGTATCGCGCGCTGCGAAAAATGATGCTCCTGCGCTAGACGGGCAGTCAATCTTGACATTCGCGGCGAATCCTTGTATGTTGCGCAGGTTCTTCACCCAACCCTTGAATCTTCGGGAGCACCCATGGCGATCAAGACCAGTACGCTGGACAACGGCATCGGGCTGATTGAAGCAAAGGGCTCTCTGATCGGTGGCGACGAGACCGTCGAACTCCGGCAGGCGGTGGCAGGATTTGCCGACAGGGAATACGGCAAACTGATTATCGATCTCAGCAACGTTACGTACGTCAACAGCACGGCGATTGGTGTCCTTGTGGCCGCGCACACCACGTACTCCCGCAGGGGCTGGCACATCAGGATCTGCGGGATGAACAAGAATATCAATAACATCTTTGTCATCACGAAGCTGACGCTCGTCTTCGAAGTGTATGACACCCGCGAAGAGGCGGCAAAGAGCTTCGCCTAGCCCGTCCAACCCCGTTCACTTGCCGGATCCCACCGTCTTTCCCCCCCCGTCCCGCTGACGGGCCCGGGAGGGTTATGCGCCTGCTTGCTTCTGACACCGACGGACAATATATTGCTACCGATGTAATGGCTCCGTGCGCGGCGACGGCCCGGGTTCCCCCACGACGAGACAGTCATGACTTGCAGAATCTGTTCGGCTGAAGTCCCTGAAGGATCGCGTTTTTGCCCCAGCTGCGGCGCGACGCTTGGCGATGGTGTGACCCCCGCCCGGCCGTCGGTCGATGGCTTTACCCTCATCAAGAACTACATCCCGCCCGAGCTGGCGCGCAAGATCCTCCTTGCGGGAAAACAGATCGAGAGCGAACGGCGTCATGTCACCGTCCTCTTCGCCGACGTCACCGGGTTTACTGCGCTCTCCGAGAAGATGGATGTCGAAATCGTCTCGACCATCCTCAATGACTGCTTCCGCGGTCTGATCGCGATCATCCTGAAATATGAGGGGACGATCGACAAGTTCATCGGGGACGGCATCATGGCGATCTTCGGGGCGCCGCTCGCCCACGAGAATGACCCCGAACGGGCTGCACGATGCGCAATCGACATGCTCGCCGATATCGAGCGCTTTAACAACCAAACCGCCATCCAGCTTCCCGCCCGACTCGGACTCCACGTCGGCCTCCATTCCGGCATGGTCATCGCCGGCAACGTGGGGAGCGATCTCCGGATGAACTACTCCGTCATCGGCGACACCGTCAACCTTGCCGCGCGCCTGGTGGAAGTCGCGCCGAGCGGCGAAGTGTATCTGACCGGCGAGACGTACAAGCTCGTTGCAAACATCGCCGTGGCGGAAGGCCCCTTCCGGATGACGATGAAAGGGAAGGCGGCGCCTGTCCCGGTGTATAAGCTCCGTTCGCTCAAGACGGAAGGGGAGGCGCGCCGCGATCTCTCCGACCAGGAGGCGTTCGTCGGCCGCGAAAAGGAAATTGCGGCGATCAAGCGCGCGCAGGAATCGGTCCTCGACAAGAATCAGGTGATTCTCTGCATTCAGGGCGAAGCCGGCGTCGGCAAGTCCCGCCTGAAGGGAGAGCTGATCAAGCTTGCGTACCGCTCGGGGGTCGCCGCCTATGAGGGATCGTGCTCCAGCTTCGAGGTGAACACGCCCTACTACCTCTGGACCAGCCTCATGCGGAGCCTCCTGAAAGTGAGCCCGGAAGTGCCGGAGGCGGACGTCCGCAAGCGCCTGCACCAGATCACCCACACGCTTGCCCTCGATGAGCATGAGCCGTACCTGGGGACCTTGCTCTCCCTCCGCTACGAGGAAATTCTCCTCGTCGATGAAGGGCTCCGGAAACAGCGCGTCTTTCAGGCAGCACGCGCGCTCCTGAGCGCCATTGCCGCGCGGCGGCCCATCGCGTTTATTCTCGAAGATCTCCACTGGATCGATCGCTTCTCGCAGGAACTGCTCGAATACATCTTCTCGCGCACGACCAACGTCGTCCTCTCGCTCTTCGTCCTGATTTTCCGCGACGAATACCAGCACGCCAAGAAAATGGGGGTGGGCGCGCAGGTCATGGACCTCAACCGCCTTACGCGGAGCGAGGCGCTCAAGCTCATGAAGCTGCGGATGGATGTGGATATGGTCCCGCAGGTCCTGGAAGACCTCATCCTCAGCAGGTCGGAAGGAAATCCGTTCTTCATCCAGGAAATCGTCAAGACGCTGGTCGACAAGCGCATCATCGCGGTGCGGCGGCGGAAAGTGGAAATCCTCACCGACAACATCGAAGCCGGCGTCCCGGAAACGATCCAGGGCATCATCATGGCCCGGATCGACCGGATCCAGGACAGCATCAAGGACGTGCTCTTCAGCGCGTCGGTGATCGGCAGGGAGTTCTCCCGCCCGCTCCTCGAGCAGGTGATCGAACGGAAGAACGACGTGAATACCAACCTCACGGAACTCAAGGCACTGGAACTCGTGCTGGAAAAGGAGGAGGCCCACGAGGCTGAATACCTGTTCAAGCACTACCTGATTCAGGAAGTCGCCTACAATACCATCCTCCTCAATAAGAGAAAAGAACTCCACGGCGAGATCGCGCGCGCCATCGAAGAACTCTACGCCGACCGGCTGGTGGAATTCTATGAGTTGCTCGCCTTCCACTACGAAAAGGCGGAGCAGTGGGACAAGGCGGCCGAGTACCTGAGCCGCTCCGGCCACAAAGTCCGCCAGATGTACTCCCAGGAAGAGTCCAAGGACTTCTTCGAACGGAAAAATGTCGCGGTCCGGAAACTGTATCAGTCCGCCAGCGCCAAAGGGAGCGCACTGGCGACGCTGAAAGCGATCACGCCGCCGCTCCTGGCGATGCTCATTCCGATCCTCCCGATTTTTGCCTACATCCGGATTCTCGGACGGACGCGCAACGTGGATGTCGTCGAACAGCTCGTGATTGGCGTCGTTGCCAGCCTCCTCTGCATCTGGTACGCTTTTTCGCTCTGGTACCTCGGCGTCGTCCCCTTCCTTCGCGGTCGGCCGAAACTGTATGACCTCATGGAAGACCGGCTGCGGGTGATCTACCGCGACGGCACCACGCTCTCGATCCATTTTTCCGAAATCGGATCGCTCGGCATCGTGAATAACCGGACGCAGCGCCTCCGCCCGTTCCGGTACAAGCTGCTCGACCCGTTCGGACGGATCTCCGATTACGGCTCCCTGACGTTCGGCCTCTGGCTGAAGGAAGTCGCGCTCAACCTCCTCCCGCCGTACTCCTTCGGGTATGGCTCCACCCAGGGTGAGGTCCTGATCCGCCTCAAGGAGGGATACCGCGCCATGCGCGTGATTATTCCGTGGTGGAATACGCCCGTCAGAAGCAAAGACCTGAGCATTGCGCCGAATGACGCCCGCGAGTTTTACGCCCAGCTCGAGGTGGCGTTCAAGAAATGGAGCAAACAGATCAAGGTGGATAACAGCGTCGAGCGCGATCAGATCTCGCAGCGCAATGCCAGCAACCGCGCCTTCGCCTGACGGCGCAGCGTTCTCCCTGATCGATCCCCGGCGGTTGCGTTCCCCCCTTCCCCAGACCCTCCGGAGCGTTGTACTCCTCGCTGCGCTCCTCCAGATTCAGCGCCTCTCCGCTCAACCGTCGGAACCGGGGTTCTTCCGCTCCCCCGACCTCGTGGCAATCACATCGCTGGATACCACCATCCGGCTCGATATCCGCTACGCGACTTCCCGCAATTTCATGCATCGTCCGATGTATGAGGAGGCGCGCGCCTTCCTCCAGCGCCCCGCCGCCGAAGCGCTCGTCCGCGCGCACCATGCCCTCCGCCACCAGGGATACGGGGTCCTTGTCTTCGACGGGTACCGCCCCTGGTCGGTGACAAAGAGGTTCTGGGACGAAACTCCCCTCGCACGACGGAAATTTGTGGCGAACCCTGCAAGAGGATCGAAGCACAACCGGGGGTGCGCCGTCGATATTTCACTCTATGAGATGAAGACCGGGAAGGAAGTGGTAATGCCAAGCCCCTACGACGATTTCTCAAACCGGGCGGCGGCGCGCTATCGGGGAGGAACCGCAGAACAACGGAGGACGAGGGATGTCCTTCGCAAGGCTATGGAGGCAGAGGGGTTTGCCGTGAACCCGGATGAATGGTGGCATTTTGACTACCGGGACTGGCGGGCCTACCGCGTTCTTAACATCCCGTTTGGCGCTCTCACGGTGACACGGGATCACTGATCATGACCGCTCCGTCCGTGCGTGATGCGACCCGGGATCGGGAGTGAAGAGCGCCATGATCTCGA
>JBGPYM010000189.1:0-6453 GCA_041493205.1 Bacteroidota bacterium | reverse complement strand
GGGATCGAGATTCGCTGCCTTCCATGCGGGATAGACGCCAAAGACAAGTCCGACCAGCGAACAGCTCAACAAACCGATCAGCGCCCAGTCCCATGGGATCACCGCGGGCGCATCCACGAGCAGTCCGACGATGTTGCCG
The DNA here is from genome assembly GCA_041493205.1 of Bacteroidota bacterium. GTDB lineage: Bacteria > Bacteroidota > Ignavibacteria > UBA10030 > UBA6906 > JBGPYM01. The sequence continues at coordinate 6,314 of JBGPYM010000189.1, read as the reverse complement.
CCGGCGATTCCTGCGCACACGCCCACGACACCGCCGATCTCGCAAAGAATGACCGCCTCGATAATGAATTGCGTCAGGATGTCCTTTTTCTGTGCGCCCACCGACTTGCGGATCCCGATTTCCCGGGTCCGTTCGGTCACGGAGACGAGCATGATATTCATGATGCCCACGCCCGCCGCCAAAAGCGAGATGGAGCTGACAAGGAGCACGCCCATCCGAAGGTAGAGGGTGAAATCGTTAAACTGCTTGACCATGGAATCGTTGGAAAAATAGCTGAAATCATCCTCCTCCCCGGGCGGGACGTTGCGCGCAGTCCGCAGGATGCCGCGGACCTGCTCAATGGCATCATCCATCACCTCCGCATTGAGCGCCTTCACCATGATGTGGAGGCTGCGCGAGGATTTGCCATATTGCTGGAAATACGACGTAATCGGCACAACGACGAAATTATCGTTGTTGCCGCCCAGCGCACTTCCCTTCTTCTCAAACACCCCGATAATCTGATAGATTCCCCCGTCGATGCGCACGGTCTCGCCGATGGGATTGACCTGGGGGGGGAACACCATGTCGCTCACCGCGTTGCCGATGATGACGACTTTGCGGGCCTGATCGATATCCTGGTTCGTGAGCCCGCGTCCGACATTGACGGTCCAGTCGTTTGTTTCGAGACCTTCCAGAGTCTCGCCGAAGAACGTAACATTCGGATTGGTTTTCTTCCCCTCCCAGAAAACGATCTTTCCGCCGTCTGCACCCTCGATGCCGACGCTGGCAGCAAGCGTCGCGCGTTCCCTCACCGCAATCGCATCTTCGTACGTGATGTTCTTCCGGTTCCGCATCTTGCGGCGCTGTTCCGGGGTGGTATTGAAGTCGTTGCTGAACTTCTGTACCTGGAACGTATTTGCGCCCAGCTGCATGAGCCCTGTCTCGATGCTGTTTCTGAGCACGCCGATCGCGGTCATGACCGAGATAATGGAAAAGATGCCGACGACGATGCCGAGGATCGTGAGAACGGAACGGAGCTTGGAGCCTCTGATGGCGGCAAGCGCCATGACAAGGCTTTCGGTGAAATTGCCTCTGCGGAGAAACTGGAGCATCATGGATGCAAATCCGGAAGAATGGGATGAAGGAATATGAGAAAGATACGGGATTGCGGGGGGAATTACAATGCGGGCACGACGTGCGGGAAACACCGGCGACCCGCCCAGGCGGGCCGCCGGTCGAACCCTTACTCGAACCGGAGCGCCTCGATCGGATCGAGGTTGGCGGCCTTCCAGGCAGGATAGACGCCGAACACAAACCCCACCACCGAGCATGTGAGGAGACCGATGCCGACCCATTCCCACGGGATGACAGCGGGGACCTCCAGGAGGATGCCGACGACATTCCCGCCCAGCACGCCGAGAACAATGCCGATGATACCGCCGATCTGACAGAGGATGACCGCCTCGATCATGAACTGCGACAGAATGTCGCGCTTCTGCGCACCGATCGACTTGCGGACGCCGATCTCCTTCGTCCGTTCGGTCACCGACACGAGCATGATGTTCATGATCCCCACGCCCGCGGCGAGCAGGGAGATGGAACTGATCAGCAGGACGCCCAGGCGGAGGTAGAGGGTGAACTCATTGAATTCCTTCACGAGCGAATCGTTTGAGAAGTAGCCGAAGTCATCCTCTGCGCCCGGCGCCACGTTGCGCGCGGCCCGGAGGATCATCCGGGACTGTTCGATCGCGTCGTCCATCACTTCCCGGTTGAGGGCTTTCACCATGATATGAATGTCGACGTCGTCCTTTCCGTATTTCTGGAAGAAGGTCGTTATAGGGATGATCACGAGGTTGTCCTGGTTCCCGCCGAGCGCCCCGCCTTTGGACTCCAGCGTGCCGATGACCTGGTAGATCGCGCCGTCGATGCGGACGGATTCGCCGATCGGGTCGACATAGGGGGGAAAGAGCTTCTCCACCACCGGTTTTCCGAGGATGATGACCGGCCGGGTCATTTCCAGATCCGTGGGTGACAGCGTTCGTCCGCGCTCGATCACCCAGTCGTTGGTAGCGATCCCGTCCGGGTTTTCGCCCGCAACGAACACATTGGGATTCGTCTTGTTGCCGCCCCACTGGATGAGCCTGCCGAACCGCCATCCCTCAATGCCGACCGCCTCCGCCAGCGTTGCCCGGTCGCGCACCATGAGGGCCTGCTCATACGTGATATTCTTCCGGTTGCGAAACTGGCCGCGGTTATTCCCGCCGAACCCCGCGGGGAATTTCTGCATCTGGAAGGTGTTCGCGCCGAGCTGGGTGATCCCTTCCTCAATGCTGTTCCGCAGCACACCGACGGCGGTCATCACCGAGATGATCGAGAAGACGCCGACCGCGACACCCAGGAGGGTGAGCACCGACCGGAGCTTGCTTCCCCGGATCGCGGAGAGTGCCATGATGAGGCTTTCACGGAGGTTGTCCCACCGCAGAACGATTTTACTCATAGCGCAGGGCCTCCACAGGATCCATCCGCGCCGCGCGGTATGCGGGGAGGAAACCGGAGATCACCCCGACCACCAGCGAGATGATAATGGAGATAAACACCACCGACAGCGGCATCGCCGTCGGCAGGACCTGGTCGACGATCAGGCTGAGGGGAAACGCGATCGCGAGTCCGAGGATCCCCCCGATGAGGCAGAGCGCCGCAGCTTCGCTCAGGAACTGGATGAGGATGGTACGTCGTTTCGCCCCGATCGCTTTCCGGATGCCGATCTCCCGGGTCCGCTCGGTCACCGACACGAACATGATGTTCATGATACCGATGCCGCCGACAAACAGGGAGAGGCCAGTGATGAACAGCCCGATGGTCGCAATCACCAGGCTGATCGGCGCAAATGTCTGTGTCAGGATTTCCTGCTGGTTGATGCTGAAGTCGTTCGGTTTCCCGGGGGGGATGTGGCGGATCGCGCGCATGATCCCCTCGAGCTCCATTTTCGCGTCTTCCATCTGTTTCAGGTCGGCCACCCGCACCTGGATGGTGACATCCCTGCGCCGGCCGCCGTAATGCGTCTGGAACGAAAACAGGGGGACGAACACCCTGTTGTCGGACGTGAACGCGCCGAAGAGTCCGCCCTGCTTTTCAAACGTGCCCACGACCGTATAGGGGAAGCCGGCGACCCTGATGGTCTTTCCGATCGGATCCTCGTTGGGGAAGAGATTCTCTGCAACGACCGCCCCGATGGCGCAGACCGGGCGTCCGCCGCTCGATTCTTCCGCCGTAAAGAAACGGCCGTCGTTCAGCGTGACGCCCGCCGTCGAGAGGTACGCGGCCGTCGTGCCGCTGACCATCGCGCCCTCCATACTATTGATGCTGTACGTGAGCCTCCGGCGGGTGGTCACGACCGGTGCCACGGCATCAATCAGGGACGCCTGGCGTTCCACCTTCGCGACGTAGGGCACTTCCAGGTTGCGCCGGTTCCTGATGGTGGCCCAGTCCTCGTTGGACACCCAGGGGAACTTCTGCACATAGAGCACGTCCGTGCCAAAGGCCGCCGCACTCCGTTCAAATGCCCTGTTCACGCCTTCGATCGCCGTGGCCATCAGCGTCACGGACACGATGCCGATGACGATACCGAGCGTCGTGAGCACCGACCGCATCTTGTTGGCGCGGATCGCGCGGAACGAGATTGCGAGCCCTTCCTTCAACTCCGTGAGGAAATACATGGGTTTCCTCCCTCTCAGGATGCGTGTGCGCGCTGGTACACCCGGCGTTTGGTCACGATTTCGTCGCTCTCTACCTTGCCGTCCCGGAGCCGGATAGTCCGGTAGGCATGTTCCGCAATTTCCGCTTCGTGCGTCACGAGGATGATGGTATTGCCGGCCTTGTGCAGGTCTTCAAACAGCATCATGATTTCCTCGCCCGTCTTCGAGTCGAGGTTGCCGGTCGGCTCATCGGCAAGGATGATCGAGGGTTTCGTCACCAGTGCCCGGGCGATCGCGACACGCTGGCGCTGGCCGCCCGAGAGCTCGTTCGGTTTGTGGTGCGAGCGGTCCCCCAGTTGGACGTTCGCCAGGGTCTCCTGCGCGCGGCGTTTCCGCTCCGACGACGGCACGCCGGCGTAGATCAGCGGCAGCTCGACATTGTGGAGAGAGTCGGAGCGGGCGAGCAGGTTAAACGTCTGAAATACAAACCCGATCTCCCTGTTGCGGATCTTGGCGAGATCGTTGTCATTCATATCGCTCACATTGAGCCCGTTGAACAGATACTGACCGGAGGTCGGAGTATCCAGGCAGCCGATGATATTCATCAGCGTGGACTTCCCCGAGCCGGACGGGCCCATGATGGCGACATATTCGTTCTTCTTGATGTTCAGGGAGACGCCCTGGAGCGCCATGACCTGCTCCGCCCCTCCCATGTCGTACGTCTTGACGATCGCGTTCAGCTCGATGACATTCATGTTCGTTTTCCTTCGTCGGTGCGGGAGATCAGGATGCCTTACCTTCAGGCGGCCCGCCTGGTTTGTGGGCCTCCTCGATACGAACCTTTGCTCCGTCTTCGAGCTCGCGGTTGATGGCCTTGTAGCTTCCCGAAACGACGTCCGCGCCGTCGGAGAGCCCTTCGGTGATCTCGACGAACTGGTCGCTGCTGATGCCCCGTTTCACCGGCATTGCCTTTGCCACGCCATTCTCGACGACGAAGACAATTTCGCGCGGCTTGTTATCCTGCTTCGGCTTCCCGTTGTTGGAGGCAAGCACTGCCCCGCGCTGCCCGTCTCCCTGGCCTTCCTTCATTTCCATCTTGGGGGCGCGCGTCGTCACGCACTGTACCGGGACCGAAAGGACGTTGGTCTTCGTTTCCGTTTCGACGTCCGCCGTCATGGACATCCCGGGCCGGAGGATCAAACCGCTGTCGACGATCCGGATTTTCACCTGGAAATTCGTGACCTCTTCCTGCGTGCCGAGACCCGTGGAGCGGGCCGTGTTCGCGATTTCATAGACGATGGCGTTCACCTTCCTGTTCGGAAAGGCGTCGATCGAAATACGGGCCGTGTCCCCGATCGAAACAAGAATGACGTCCGTCTCGCTGACGTCGATTCTGGCTTCCATGCGCGAGAGATCGGCGATGGTCATGACATCGGTCCCCTGGAACTGATTCGTTCCGAGCACCCGTTCCCCGAGTTCCGAATTGAGCTGGCTGACGGTGCCGTCCATCGGGGAGACGATGGTGGTCTTCCGCAGGCTTTCGTTCGCCTGGTTCAGCGATGCCTCCGCCTGCGCATACGCCGCCTTGGCGGATTCGAATGCAGCCTTGGCCTGATCGTACTCCGACGTCGACACCATACCCTTGTCGGAGAGGCTCTTCACCCTCTTGAATTCCGCATCGGCCTTGGTCAGCTGGGCCTTGGTCTGCTGCAATCCTGCCGCCCACTGATCCCGCTGCGCGATGTAGACGTCGGGCTTGATTTTCATCAGGAGGTCGCCCTTCTTCACGCGCTGTCCTTCCTTGACCGGAAGCAACACGATCTCGCCGCTCACCTCGGGCGAAATCTTGACCTGCACTTCCGGCTGGATCTTGCCGGTGGCCGTCACCACCTGTGTCAGCGTGCGTGACTTCACTTTCTCGACCTGGACCGGAAGGATCGGTTCCTTCTTACTGCCGAGGAACAGGACCAAACCGAGCACGAGCAGGACCAGTCCGATCACCGAAAAGATGATCAGCTTTTTTCTGGACTTCTTCCCGTTGGTTGCCATTCCCGTTGCTCCTTTTATAATGGTGGAGTGTGCGAACAATTCTGTGTGATTAGTATGTACGCTCGCCGAGCGTGTATTCGAGATTCCGGTGCGCGGTGATATAGTTGTACACTGCATTGACCGAGTTCGCCTGCGCGGAGACAAGGTTCGCGTTGGCAACGAGCATGTCGAGCAGCGTTCCTGCGCCAAGATTGTACCGTTCCTCGGCGATTTTGAGATCTTCGCCGGCGGACACGAGCGCCTTCTGGCTCACCTCATACTGTTTCCGGGCGGCTTCGAGATCCAGGAGGGCTTTCTTCATCTGCGCATTGATGTCCCGCTCCGCCTGGGTCAGGCTGATTTCCGCATTCCGGCGGGTCGCGATCGCCGACTGAATGGAGCTGTTGGTCTGAAAGCCATCGAACAGATTCCAGCGCAGGCTGAGTCCCCAGTTCATGGTCTTATTGTCCGACAGGGTGCGCAGCTCATCGCTCGTAAGATTGTACCCCGCGAACGCGCTCACGGAGGGGAGATACCCGCTGCGGGCGACCGTCACACCCGACTGGGCTCCGTTGTACGACTCGATCGCTCCTTTATAATCGGGGCGCG
>JBGPYM010000053.1:0-14651 GCA_041493205.1 Bacteroidota bacterium | reverse complement strand
TTGCCGATGTCGATGTAGCGTTCCGGCCGCGAGGACCAGAGGGCTTCCGGATCCTCCACCTGCAGATGAAAGTCATACGTCCGCTGCAGGGCGATGATCGAGTTCATGTCGACGCCGAGGTGCTCGCGCAGATCGGGCGAGCCATAGCTGTCCATGGCGGTCACGATCACCTGAAATCCTGAATGCCGCGCGGCGATCTCGCGTACCATGGGCAGAAGGACCCCGTACACATTTTCCAGCGCATGCACCCGGTACTCCGTCACGAGCCGGCGGGCGTCCGGGTTCGCCTTCCAATAGTAGCCCGAGGTGGAATCCAGCACGCTGCGGAGGTCGAACCCGAACCGCTTTTTGAACTCCTTCTGCGCGGAGGGATGCATGGGGGTGAACACTGCCGGGTCGTCAAACCCGCGCCCGGCTTCGAAGTAGAGCTCGGCAATGTTCACGCCGTCCCACGGATGGGCTTCGAGGAGCGTACGGTATTCCGCGGCCATGGCCTGGACGCACCGCGGATCGGTCAACGCCACGGGGTTGCGCCATGAGTAATGGGCGTCTTCCCCTTTGTAATTCTTCTCACGCCATTCCGGATGGTCCGTGTAAAATTTCGGGCTGACCTGGGGGGGTTCCAGCCATGCATAGACGAGCATGCCGTTGGCGTGGGCGAGCGATATCAGCCGTGCGTAGTCGTAGGTGTACTTCGGATACTGGTGCCAGCCGGACACGTGGATGATCCGGACGCCCGTCCGCACCCACTGTTTGATCAGGGCTTCGGTGCTGAGCGTGCGCGCGCGCGCGCCGGGTTCGAAATAGACCTCCAGGTTGTCCCGCCGCACCACCGGCCCCAGACGGAAGTACTTCCCGATGTACTCGAGGAGATACGGATAGAGGCTGTATCCGTCCCGTGAGTACGGGTCGAAGCGGGTGGTAAAGTAAATGACCTTCCCTTTCCCGATCGGTTTGCCTATCACCAGCGGCGCTTCCGTCGCTTCGTCGATGCAGAAGATCTCCTCGACGTTCTCGGCATCGAATTTCGTCGCCAGCTCGCCGAGCCGCCACGTGATGCGCTCGTCGGGATAGAGCCGTTCGCGCACGTGCGTCACTTTCAGGCGCGTGGTGCCAAAGGTAACGCCGAGTTCCTTCGCCAGTTCGGTGGGCATGTCGGTGACGACGTTCCCTCCGTCGTTCACGAACTTGAGGATGATGTCATAGTCGGTATCGCGGAGCGAATCCACAAACGTGTACGGCACAAAGAGGAGGTTGTATCCGTCCAGGCGCAGGGGCTGGCCGACGAAGATCGTATCGAGCGCGATGTTCACGCTGCGCATCACCGCTGCGAAGGACGACTGGTCATTATAGGAAGCCCCTGCCGCGAAGTGGTTCCAGAGAATCGCCGCGCGGGCCTCCTGCCATGTTTCCTCGCGGCCGAACATCCGTTCGGCCAGCTTTCCGGCCCCCTGGATGACGCGTTCGGCGAGCGACGGGGTTTTCTCGCGGAACTCGGCGGGTTCCGCTTTGTAGATCTGTCCCGGATCAAGCGACACCGATCTCGTCACATCGCCTTTGATTCTCTTCTCGGAGGTGGTCGTGCTCAGAATTTCGCCGTTGCGCTCGAGAACTGTCTCCGTCAGATACTGATCCTCGAGTGTCAGGGTGAAGTCCTGTTTGCCGGTCAGCATGATCCGGTCCCGGGTCCCCGCCCGCAGCGGAAGTTCACGGACATCCATGTACGTGTAGCCGAGTGCCTGGACGCCGTCAACGATTTCCTCCAGCCGGGCCGGGTCTACGAACGCATGGAAAAAGCAGGAGGCATACCCGTCGCGCACCGCGAGCCCGGCCTTTGCCCCGGCGAGGATTCGCTGCACGGCCGCCTTCCCCACCGCGGGATCGGCGTCGAGCGGAACATAGCCGAGATTTTCGGGGATGTTCCGCTGTCCGAAGAGGTCGCTGTTGATCATATAGGGAAAGAACTGGCCGTCGTCGAGGTCTTCGATGGCGAGACGCTGCTCCATGCACGTGTTGAAATACTTGCCGATCGTCTCATAGAGCCGGAAGGACCCCGCATAGTGGGGGGTTTCCCAGACGAGAGGGTAAATTCCGTTTTTCATGAATTCCTGGATCCCCTGTTCAAGCTTCCGGGAGATCCCTTCGGTGGTTTCATCGCGCACGGGCCTGCCCGTGCTTTCATCCCAGAATTCATAGTCCACGCCCGTGACGCCGCGGTACTGGTGCGTGACGCCGTGCATGACGACCGTTCCACCGTTCTGCGCCATATAGCGGAGGGCATCGACGAGATCGGGCCGGTCCGAGAGGCTGACGCGGATGCCTTCGCCCGGGCTTACATAGAAGGGGCTGACGCCGACCAGGAACGGGACGCCGCGCGCCGAGAGGATGTCCGCAATCCGGCGGAGGCTGCCGGGGTTCTCGAGCGGATTCACGTCCTCGATGCGGATCAGGGCGGTATGGGACTCCTCGTGGCGCTGCCCGAGGATATCATGCAGCATGTCGCAGAAATAAATATAGCGATCGGTCTCGGTAGCGGAGGCGAAGGGACAGTCTGCAATGTAGGTGAGCATCCCCGACCGGACGATATACGGAAGTTCCTGCCGCCTGGCCGAGGAGTACGCGGTTGCGACGACGTCGAGTTTCTTCCTGTCGGCGATCTCCACGACGTTGATGTTGGGCTCGCCCTTGGTGAAGGTCTCGCTCCCGGCACGGACGACGTCGAAGACGCTGAGGGAATCGATGCGGGACACGGTGAAGCCGAATCTCTTTCTGACTTCGGGGCGGGAGGAGAATTCCTTGAATCCCGTGTCCATCCAGATCACCGGAACGCGGGAGGCGAGGACATCTTCCTGAAATCGTGCAGGGGGGGTGTAATTCGCGTTGAAGCCGATAAAGACGACGAGCTTATAGCGGGAGAAGGTGCGCGGCACGTATTCGTTGACTCCCAGAACGCGGGTCGTGGCATTGAAATGCCCGAGCAGCGTCGCCAGTTGCCTGCCGCGGGCGATCGCATGGCTCTTGAGAGACGTGCTCCCTTCGACGACCACGAGGACGCTGGTGGGCTCGTCGGCTTCCAGGGCTCCTCCCCTGGCCCCGGCGCAGAGCAGCGCGGTCAGGGCCAGGAGAACGAGTACACGGTTCCTCACGATCACTCCTACTTGGTATCGAGGATGATCGGTAGTCCGTCTTTCCCCGCGCCGACAATAATCACTTTTGTGTTCGTTGAACTCGCAAGTTTCTCGGTTGCTTCAATCCCCTTCCACCGCAGGAGCTGCTCGCTGATCCCCGCTGCAACGATGGTCTGGAAGTCGGCGATACCTTTTGCTTCGATCCGTTTCCGGTCCGCCTCCTGCTTTTCCTTCGTGAGCACGAACTCCATCCGCTGGCTCTCCTGTTCCGCCCTCTGCTTCTGCTCGATGGCTTCCGTGAGCTGCGTCGGCAGGGCAACGTTGCGGAGGGGCGTGGTTTCGATCGTGATCCCGCGGGGTTTCACGAGTGCAGCCAGCTCGGACTGGATCGTGGACCCGAGCTTTTCACGCTCGGTCGAATACAGGGCGCTCGCCTGGAAGCTGGCCGTGACAGCCCGGCTGACCGAGCGGAATTGCGGAATCAGGACCACCTCGGTGTAGTCTGTCCCGATTTTCCGGTAGACGCTTGCAGCGGAATCAGGATCGAGCCGGCAGAGCACGCTTATTTCCAACCCGATCGTCAGCCCTTCGCGTGACAGCACTTGCATGACCTCTTTGTGTTCCGTGGTCTGGATGGAAAATTTTATGACGCGTGCGAACGGGTTGACAAGATTGATGCCCGATTTAAGGGTGATGTCCGACACGGTGCCGAAGAAGTCGACCACACCGACGTTCCCCGCGGGGACGACGGTGAGGCACTGGGCCACCGCAAGCACGGTGAAGATCAGCATGGCCGCAATTGCAACCGTAGAAAGCCCTTTGTATGTCAGGTTATGCTCCTGAATTTTTTTTGCGGCGGAGCGCCATACAAAGAAGGAGACAAGGACGATGATCACGCAGAGCAGGAAAAACATTGATTTTCTCCCGTTGTGGCTGGTATGTACGAACGATGGGTGTCGAACGATGCAATTTACGAAGGACGGATTCCAACGGCAATGGTAATACTGGGAAAAATGAGATACATTTGTGAAAGAACAGAGGAGATCTCATGGATGTTCGTGTTCCCGCCCGTCTTCGCCCCGGCGACCTCATCGGCGTCATTGCCCCTGCCAGCCCCATGGACGATTGCACGCGTGTTGAACGGGGCGTCCGCTATCTGGAGTCGTGCGGCTACCGGACAATCACGGGAAAGCACGCCGGGAAAAGGTCGGGGTATCTCGCGGGCACCGATGAGGAGCGCGCGGAAGATATCGGTGCGATGTTCGCCGACCGGCGGGTGAACGCGATCATCTGCATCCGGGGCGGGTACGGAACCCCGCGTCTTTTGGCGCGGCTTGATTATGCGGTTATCAGAAAGAATCCGAAGATCTTTGTCGGCTACAGCGACATCACCGCGTTGCACCTTGCCTTCTGGGCGCGGGCCCGCCTGGTCACGTTTCACGGACCGATGCTCGGCGTCGATATGGCCGGAACCATGGACCCCTTCGCCGAGGAAGCCCTCTGGCGGTTGCTCACCTCCCCCTCACGTCAACTGATCCCTCCGGGAAGCGGGGGAATGCCGCTGACGCCGGGACGGGGAACGGGGAGATTGCTCGGGGGGAATCTTTCGCTTCTGGTCTCGCTGTTCGGCACGCCGTACCAACCTGCATTCCGGCACGCGCTTCTGTTTCTTGAAGAGATCGGCGAGGAGCCGTACCGGGTGGACCGGATGCTGACGCAGCTCCGCAACGCGGGGCTCTTCCGGCAGGCTGCGGGCATTGCGCTCGGGCAATTCACTGATTGTGTGCCGAAGGACGCCGGCAAGCCGTCGCAGACGGTTGAGGAGATCGTGCGGGAGTGTGCCGCGGGTTCTTCCAGGCCGTTTGTCGCGGGTCTTCCCTTCGGGCATGAACGGAAGATGGTGACGATTCCGGTGGGCGTCCGGGCGGCACTGGACGGTCGAGCGGGCTCGCTGGAGCTGCTTGAACCGGCGGTCTGCTGACCGCGGGCATCAGATTCCCCCGTTTTCTTGAATTTCAGGCAAATTTGTTGTAGTTTTTTCTCATGCTGAATATTGCCGTATTCGGCTCAGGGCGGGGATCCAATTTCCAGTCGATCCTCTCGGCAATAGAGCAGCGGAGATTACCCGGGGCGAGGATTTGTATTGTCGTAAGCAACAACCCGGCAGCGGGCATCCTCGACATCGCAAGGGCGCACGCTCTCCCCGCACTCCACCTGAGTCAGAAGCAATTCCCGGATGAAGAGACATTTGCAGTGGCGGTGCTCTCCGCGCTGAGGGAGCACGGGGCGGATTTCATCGCCCTCGCGGGGTATCTGAAGCGTATTCCTCCGGTCGTGGTCGCCGCATACCGTAACAGAATCGTCAACATCCACCCGGCGCTCCTCCCGGGGTTCGGAGGAGCCGGAATGTACGGACTTCGTGTCCATGCAGCAGTGATTGCTTCCGGAGAGACCGTGAGCGGCGCGACCGTGCACTACGTCGACGAGGAGTATGACCGGGGCTCCATCATCCTGCAGAAGAAGGTCCCGGTCCTCCCGGGCGACACGCCCGAATCGCTTGCCGCACGCGTCCTGGTGCTCGAACACAAACTGTATCCCGAGGCGATCAGGATCCTCGCGGAGAACGGGGGGCAGGGAGGCGGCGATCCTTCATGAATCTTCGAGAGGTCTTTGATGCCGCAGATTCGTCGCGCGCTGGTCAGCGTCTCCGAGAAGCGCGGGCTGCTTGAGTTCGCGCGCGCTCTCCGCGCGATGAATGTCGAGATCATCTCCACGGGCGGCACCGCTTCCGCGTTGCGGGGGGCGGGGATTGAGGTCCGGAAGGTTTCCGATGTCACCGGTTTTCCCGAAATTCTGGACGGACGCGTCAAGACCCTTCATCCGAAGATCCACGGCGGACTCCTGGCGCTCCCCGACAATCCTGAGCATATGCGGCAGACGCGCGAGCACGGCATCGAGCCCATCGACATGGTCGTAGTCACCCTGTACCCGTTTGAGCAGACGGCAGCCCGCGCCGGGGTGTCGCTCGCGGAGGTGATCGAGCAGATCGACATCGGCGGCCCGTCGATGCTCCGGTCTGCGGCGAAGAATTACCGTCATAAGGTCGTGATTGCGAATCCCGACAGGTACACGACGGTGATCGACGAAATGAAGGCAAACGCCGGGCGTGTCTCCGACGAGACCTCTGCGGCGCTTGCGCAGGAGGCATTCAGGATCACTGCATCGTACGATGCTGCGATCGCCGATTACCTGGCGCCGCACGATCAGGGGACGTCCCGCCAGCCGCCTGTGTTGCGCATTGCCGCCACGAAGGAGCTCGATTTACGCTACGGGGAGAACCCGCATCAGCGGAGCGCCCTGTACGGCTCGTTCACGACGCTGTTCCGGAAGCTTCACGGAAAAGACCTTTCCTACAATAATATCGTCGACATGGCGGCCGCAGCGACGCTGGTGTCGGAATTCGACGACCCGGCGGTTGCAATCATCAAGCACACCAATCCGTGCGGCGCGGCAACCGGGACGACGCTTGCCGAGGCGTACGGCAAGGCGCTTGCCACGGACCGTACCTCCGCCTTTGGGGGGATTGTCGCCGCCAACAGGCCGCTGGACATGGCCGCCGCCGAATCACTCAACGAGATCTTCACGGAGGTTGTGATTGCGCCTGCCATCCCTTCGGACGTCCTGGAGTTCCTGAAAAAAAAGAAGGATCGCCGCGTGGTGGTTCTCACCGGCGACCTTCGCGGGCGACGCGACCCCGACGTCCGCAGCGTACCGGCCGGATATCTGGTCCAGGAGCCCGACCCGATCGGGGGGGAGAAGGAAGAATTCCGCGTCGTCACGCAACGCTCCCCGTCCAGGGAGGAGGCACAGTCGCTCCGGTTCGCATGGCGGGTGGCGAAGCACGTCAAATCCAACGCGATTGTCTATGCGCTGGCGGACCGGACACTCGGCGTGGGCGCAGGACAGATGTCCCGGGTGGATTCCGCACGGATTGCCGCGGAGAAGGCGAAAGCGGCAGGGCTTGATCTCGCCAATTCCGCTGTGGCATCCGACGCCTTTTTCCCGTTTTCCGACGGACTGCTCGAAGCGGTCCGGGCCGGCTCCACGGCAGTCATCCAGCCGGGTGGGTCCGTGCGCGACGGCGAGGTGATCGAAGCAGCAAATGCACACAACATTGCGATGGTGTTCACAGGTACCAGGCATTTCCGACACTAAGACATTCCCCACTCCCTAACGATCGCTCCCCATGGGCATCTTCTCACTGTTTTCCGCCGACCTCGCCATCGATCTCGGTACCGCCAACACCCTGATCTACGTCAAAGGAAAGGGGATCGTTCTCAACGAGCCGTCGATCGTTGCCTTCGACCGGAACACCAAACGCATCGTCGCCATCGGCAAGGATGCGCAGGCGATGCTCGGACGGACGCACCGCGACATTCGCACCATCCGGCCGATGAAGGACGGCGTGATCGCGGATTTTGAGATCGCCGAGGGGATGCTCCGTGAATTCATCAAAAAGATCCATGCCAACTGGATGCCCAGCCGCCGCATCGTCGTGTGCGTCCCCAGCGGTGTGACCGAAGTGGAGAAACGCGCGGTGCGCGACTCGGCCGAGCACGCCGGCGCCAAGGAAGTCCACCTGATCGCCGAACCCATGGCGGCGGCGATCGGGGTCGGGCTCGACGTCGAGGCGCCCGTCGGCAACATGATCGTCGACATCGGCGGCGGCACCACGGAAATCGCCGTGATCGCCCTCTCGGGGATCGTCAATGAAGAATCGGTCCGGATTGCGGGAGACGAGATGAACAACGCGATCATCCAGTTCTTCAAGAAGAACCATAACATCCTGATCGGCGAACGGACCGCAGAGGCGATCAAATGCGAGGTCGGCTCCGCGATGCCGCTCAAGGAAGAAGTGACCATCCAGGTAAAGGGGCGGGACCTGGTGAACGGCATTCCGAAAACCACGGAGGTGAGCTCGGTAGAGATCCGCGAGGCGCTCAGCGAGCCGGTGTCGCAGATCGTCCAGGCGGTCAAGCTGACGCTCGAGCGGACGCCTCCGGAACTCTCGGCGGACATTCTCGACCGCGGGGTGATGCTCAGCGGCGGCGGTGCGCTGCTCAAGGGCCTCGATGAGCGGCTCCGGCTCGAGACGAGTCTGCCCGTGCACGTTGCCGAGGACCCGCTGACCGCGGTGGTCCGCGGGACGGGAAAGGTGCTGGAGAACCTCGGAAAATACACGAAGGTCCTCCTGAAGAGCCGCCGCTACTGAGTCCTCATGAAGGAACTGTTGAGACGCCTTTACGAGTTTGGCTATCTCTTCAAGGAATACCTCATCCTTGCCTTTTTTCTTTCCCTTTCCATTCTCCTCCTCGCGCTGAACGACAACGCCCAGATCCGCATGATCCGGTCCATCACAGTGGTGTCGGCCGGCGTCCTGCAGGAGGTCTTCGGGGCCATTCCGAATTACTTCGACCTGGGGCGTGAAAACCGCGTCCTCCGCGAGTTGAATCTCTCGCTTGCCGACGAGGTGAGCAGGCTCCGCGAAGCGAGACTGGAGAATCTTCGCCTCCGGCAGCTCCTGAACCTGAAGGAGCGTGCCCAGTTCGGGTATGTTGCGGCGAATATCATCGGCAAAAACCTTCAGCTCCTCCGCAACACGGTGACGCTCGACGTCGGGGAACAGGACGGCGTACGGGCCATGATGCCTGTTGTGACGGACAACGGCCTGGTGGGAAAGGTGGTCGCTACCGCGGGCCATTACGCGGTCGCTCAGATCCTGTTCAACAAGGACATACGGGTCAGCGCCAAGATCGAGCGGAGCCGCGTGGACGGGATCATACGCTGGGAGGGAGGGAGCCGGCTGCTGCTCACGAACGTCGCAAAGACTCTCGACGTCCAGGAGGGGGACGTTGTCCTGACGTCCGAATACAGCAGCCTGTTTCCCCCGGGAATCAGGATCGGCGTGGTCGTCTCGGCGCACCCTCTCGAGGGTTCTCTGTTCCAGGCGGTGGAGGTCGCGCCGGGCGTGGATTTCCCGCACGTTGAGGAAGCCTTCGTTCTCATGGCCGTGCCCGACAGTGCGCGGATTGCCCTCGAACGCCGTTTCCATGAGTGACTGAAGCCATGCGGCAGAACGCGATTGATGGTGCACTCACCCTGCTTGTCCTGGTCGTCCAGACAACGCTGCTGCGCTACATGGCGCTGGGCGGCCTCACACCCGACCTGATTCTTATCTGGGTTGTCGTCATCGCAATCCGCAGGGGGCAGATCCCCGCGACGGTGGCGGGGTTCTGTGCAGGCCTGGCGCTCGACCTGTTGAGCGGCAACGACGGGATGCTCGGGCTGGCAGCGCTCACCAAAACGGCAGCCGGATTCCTTGCCGGGTACTTCTACAGCGAGAACAAGGTCCTGCAGACACTGAGCAGTTACCGTTTCATCCTGACGCTCCTGCTTGTCGCAACGGTGCATAATCTCGTATATTTCATTATCTTCCTCCAGGGAAGCGAGGTAAGCTGGTGGGGAGCCGTGTTGTTCTACGGCATTCCTTCCGCCATTTACACGGCTGCCGTGGGCCTGATCCCGATGTTCGCCTTCGCCCGCAAAGCACTGTCATAACCTCCGCATGCGCCGTTCTGCGCTTCACCGTCCGCCGTACCCGCGATTCAACGAATGAACCAGCAGGACGACATAGAGATTCACAGCAAGCAACGCATGATGTACGCCATCATCGCCCTGATGGCCCTGCTCTATTTTGCCCGCCTGTACCAGCTGCAGCTCATCTACAGCGACGAATACGGAAGGAAGTCGGAGGAAAACAGCATCCGGACGATCCCGAAGGAACCCGTCCGCGGGACGATCTTCGACCGGACCGGCGCGCTCGTTGTGGATAACCGGCCTGCGTTCACCGTCACGATCATGCCGTCCGAATATGACAAGCGGAACACGGGATACCTCTCCTCCCTTCTCAACCTCGACCCGGAGTTCATCCGGGACCGGTTAAAGAAGGGGGAGGCATACTCACGGTTTGCGCCGGTCAAGATCAGGCGGGACGTCGATTTCAGGGCACTCTCTTCTATAGAAGAGAACCGCGAGCGCCTCCCCGGGGTGGACTACCAGGTGGAATCGAAGCGGTATTACACGTCGCACGCCTTTGCAGCCCACATCCTCGGATACACCAAGGAGATTTCCGAAGCCCAGATGAAGGTGCTGGGAACGGATTACGCCCCGGGAGACGTCGTCGGCGCGAGCGGGCTGGAAGCCCAGTATGAATCGACGCTCCGCGGGCAGAAAGGCGCGGATTTCAGCATGGTGAATGCCCGGGGGCAGGTCATCGGCCGCGTCGAGAAGGGACGGAGCGATGTCCCTGCCATCGAAGGGGACGACCTTGTCCTGACGATGGACTTCGGCCTTCAGGCATTTGCAGAATCGTTGATGGCCGGCCGGCGGGGGGCGGTCGTTGCGGTCGATCCGCGCGACGGCGGCGTTCTCGCGATGGTGAGCAAACCCGACTATGATCTTTCGCTTTTCAGCGGGGTGACGCCCCCCGAGCTCTGGCGGGCACTGAACGGCGATGAAGCCGCGCCGCTTTTCAACCGGGCGACGCTGACCCGGTATCCTCCCGGCTCCACGTTTAAAATGCTCGTGGCATTCGCAGCGCTCGAGACCGGGACCATCACTCCTTCGTGGCGCGTCAATTGCCCCGGATCGTTCCGGCTCGGCAAGAAAGTGTTTAAGGATTTGCATATCCATGGCTCCGTGGACCTTGTGGAAGCCATTCAGAAGTCGTGTAACGTTTATTTTTACCAACTCATGCTGAAACTCGGGCTTGAGAGCTGGACTGAGTACGGCGATCAGTTCGGGTTCGGGCGTCTGAGCGGCATCGACATGTACGAGGAGAATCCGGGTCTTCTTCCATCGACGTTGTACATGGACAGGCGGTATGGGAAGAACGGGTGGACTCGCGGGTATCTTCCGAACTTCGGGATCGGACAGGGAGAGCTGGGGGTAACGCCGCTGCAGATGGCACAATACGCCGCGGTGCTGGCGAACAGGGGAGAATACCGCCAGCCGCACATCGTGCATGCCGTCATCTCCAAGAACCCGCGGAGGATCGACACGCTCTCATTCCAGTCGCGCCTGATCAGCGGCGCGCCCGCGACGTGGAACGTGATCCGGGAGGCGATGCGGCGCGTGGTTGAAGAGCCGGGAGGTACAGGCGGCCAGGCCCACGTGCAGGGGATACAAAGCGCTGGGAAGACCGGGACTGCGCAGAACCCTCATGGCCCGGACCATGCGTGGTATGTCGGCTTCGCGCCGTACGAAAACCCGCGCATCGCCATCGCGGTGCTTGTTGAAAATGCAGGCTTCGGCGGCACGGCAGCGGCCCCGGTCGCGGGCATGTGCGTGGAACGATACCTGTACGGCCGGCTGGTCCGCACCGACGTCCCTCCGCCCCCTCTGCATGCCGCCACACAGCCGCCCCTTCCGCCGCAACACGCGGGGATCGCCCCATGAGCTTCCGGGACTTGAAGGACCGTTTTGACACGCCGACCGCGCTGATCACGATTGCGCTGCTTATCATCGGCATCATCTCCGTGTACAGCGCCACCTACGATGCGAGGGCTTCGGAGACGTTTCACAAACAACTCGTGTTCGTCCTGGTCGGCATCGTTGTCCTGGCCGGCGTCGCGCTTGTGCCGTTCCGTCTCCTCCAGCTTGTGTCATACCCGGCATATTTTCTCTCGATTCTCATGCTCGTGTCCGTTTTGATCCTCGGGAGGACGGTGTCGGGATCGACAAGCTGGTTTACGTTCGGCACACTCCGATTGCAGCCGTCGGAATTCACCAAGATCACCACCGTTCTTGCCCTGGCGACGTATCTGTCGCGGAGCGACGTGTCCCTGCGCTCCATCCGCGACCTCCTCATCGCTTCGGGGATCGTCCTGCTGCCCGTCGCGCTCATCATGATGCAGCCGGACACCGGGACGGCCATCACGTATTGCGGAATGTTCTTCCCCGTGCTCTACTGGGGGGGCGCTTCGCGTTTCACGCTGGTTGCGATACTCTCTCCCATCGCCGCCGCCGTGGCGGCGCTCTTCGGCACCACGCCGTTCCTCGTGGCGGTTCTTGTCAGCGGCGTCCTGCTGTACATGACGAAGCGGCACCGGATCGTCGCCGCGGTCATGTTTTCCCTGACCGTGCTCGTGGGAATATCCGTCCAGTTCATCTACGAAGGTCTCAAGCATTACCAGCAGAAGCGCATCGCGACGTTTCTCGACCCGGGCGCCGATCCCCTCGGTGCAGGCTATAACATTCTGCAGTCGAAGGTCGCCATCGGCTCGGGCGGACTGCTCGGCAAGGGGTACCTGCACGGAACGCAGACCCAGCTCAATTTCATCCCCGAGCAGTGGACCGATTTCATCTTCTGCGTCCCGGGCGAGGAATTCGGATTTCTGGGAGCGGCCACTGTGTTGCTGCTTTTTATGGCGCTCCTCTGGCGCGGAGTATCGCTCGGCGCAACGGTCAAGAACCGTTACGGCAGCTTCGTGGCCATCGGCATCACGGCCATCCTTGGGACACACACGTTCATCAACATCGGCATGTCGCTTGGACTCCTCCCCGTCATCGGCGTCCCGCTCCCGTTTCTGAGTTACGGGGGGTCGGCGCTCCTTGCTGCCATGATGATGGTGGGCATTCTCATGAACATTTACGCACACCGGAAAGAATACTGAGCATGAAGAAGACCGCGTCGCGTTCCCGGGCACCACGACCTGTGCGGCAGAGCGAAGTTCCCTACGGCAGCCTGCGCTGGCGCTGCACGCCCGACCTGCTGGGCGTCACGGACATGGCAGACGCCGCACCTTCGCGGGAGATCATCGGCCAGGACCGCGCCCTGCGGGCGATTCATGTCGGGCTGGAAATGAAGCATTACGGGTACAACATCTTCGTGACCGGGCAGCCGGGAACGGGGCGCACGACGACCATCGAACGGATGTTGAGGGAGTTTGAAGGGCGGAACATACCGTTGACCGACAAGGTCTACGTGTACAACTTCCACGATCCTGATGCGCCCTCCATGATCCTCTTCCCGGCGGGGAAGGGCATGTTCTTCAAGCGCGAGATGGCATCGTTTCTGGGCGATCTGCAGAAGTCGGTTCCGGCGGTCTTCGAGAGCCGGCGGTACATTGCACAGCGCAAAGCGATGCTCGAGCATTTCCAGGACCGGCAGCGTTCGGTCCTGAAGGACTTTGAACGGAAGGTGAAGGAGAAGGGATTTGAGGTGGTGCAGGTCCAGGGGGGCGGAACCACCCGTCCGGAAATCGCGCCGGTGTTCGAAGGGAACCCCATGGGACTCGATCAGATCCAGGCAAAGGTCGATGCAGGGGAGTTCGCCCGGGAAGAACTCGTCCGCCTGACGACCGAGCAGACCGAGCTCGAAGGGCAGATGGATATTGTCATGCGCGAGATGCGGAACATCGAACGCCGGGCCAAGAAATCCCTCGATGACCTTACCAACAAGGTGATGGTCCCTGTGGTCGAGGAGCTGCTCGAGGACCTGACGGAAAAATTTCCCATGGAGGGGCTCCGACCCTACCTGAACGACGTCAAGAAGAGCATTCTTGAGAACATCTCCCGCTTCCATGCGAAGGAGGAGCCGACGACGTCCGTGCTGGGGGTACAGATTCAACGCGAAGACGACGGATTCCTGGAGTACCAGGTGAACGTTGCGGTGGACAACGGAGGCGTGCAGGGGGTGCCGGTCATCATCGAGAAGAATCCGCGCTACAAGAACCTGTTCGGCACGATCGAGCGTCAGATCGATCGCAACGGCGTCTGGAATTCCGATTTCACGCACATCAAGGCAGGGTCCATCGTCAAGGCCGACGGCGGCTACCTGGTGCTGAACGCGCTCGACGCACTCACCGAGCCCGGTGTCTGGGCAACGCTCAAGCGGGTGTTGCGCAACCGCCAGATCGAGATTCAGCCGTACGAGTCGGGGCTCCTCGGCGCCAGCTCGGCCCTGAAGCCGGAGGCGATCACGCTCAACGTGAAGATCATCATGATCGGCGATGCGTACATGTACCAGACGCTTTACACGTATGACGACGATTTCAAGGAGATTTTCAAGATCCGGGCGGATTTTGACACCGAGATGCTCAACGAGAAGAAATCGATCAGCAGCTATGTTTCCTTCATCAAGGCGATCTGCGACCGGGAGGAACTGCTGCCGTTCGAGCCGTCGGGCGTATGCGAGGTCATCGAATACGGCGTCCGGCTGGCCGGCCGTCAGAACAAGCTTTCAACCCGGTTCAGCATGCTTGCGGACGTGCTGCGCGAGTCAAGCTACTGGGCGGCGCAGGAACACGCCACACGCGTGACGGGCGATCACGTCCGGAAGGCGATCGATGAGCGCATCGAGCGCGTCAAGATGATCGAGGAAAAGATCCAGGAAATGATCATGGACGGATCGATCATGATCGATACGGCGGGTGCGAAGGTCGGCCAGGTCAACGGGCTCTC
>JBGPYM010000073.1:0-12468 GCA_041493205.1 Bacteroidota bacterium | reverse complement strand
TTCGGCATCGTGATCGCGCCGGAAGGAGCCACACTCGACTACACCGACAAGTACATGCGGGAGGTGGAGCGGCGCGTGCTCGCAGTCCCCGACCGGAGAGCCTTGTTTTCCGCCATCGGCCTCGGATTCGGAGGGCCGGGACGCGTCACCAACGGGTTCATGTTCCTGGCGCTGAAGCCGCGGAAGGATCGCGCAAAGTCACAGCAACAGATCGTCCAGGAACTGTTTCCGCAGCTCATCACCATCCCGGGCGTGCTCGCCTTCGTCATCAACCCTCCGAGCATCGGCGGACGTTTCAGTTCGAGCCCCGTGGAATACGTTCTCCAGGGGGAAAGCTACGAAGAACTCAATCAGTCCGTCGGGACAATGATGGGTGAAGCGTCAAAGCTGGGATATCTCGTGAACATCGACACCGACCTGCGGCTGAACAAACCGGAGCTCGACCTGACGATCGACCGGGAGCGGGCAGCCGGGCTCGGTGCATCGGTGGCAGAGATCGGTTCAACCCTCGAGACCCTTCTCGGAGGAAGGGCGGTGACCAATTTCAAGAGGGGGACCAAACAGTACGATGTCATCCTCCAGATGCGACCCGCGGCACGTTCGACCCCCGATGCCATTAGGGAGATTTACATCCGGGGCGGCGGAAGGCTCGTCCAGCTCGCGAATGTCCTCCGGATCGACGAGACTCTTGCACCGAAGGAACTGAACCACTACAACAGGGTCCGTTCGGCCACCATCACGGCAAACATTGTCCCCGGCGTGAGTCTCGGGCAGGCGCTGGACGACCTGGACAGGATCGCAGCGGCAAAGCTCCCTGCGGGGATGAAGCGCGAATATGCAGGGCAATCCCTGGAGTTCAAGTCATCGAGTTCCAGCCTCTACTTCATGTTCCTTCTCGCGGTGGTGTTCATCTACCTTGTGCTCGCAGCACAGTTCGAAAGCTTCGTCCACCCTTTCACGATCCTGCTGGCCGTTCCGCTTGCGGTGTTCGGCGCACTCCTGACGCTTTTTTTGTTCAGGCAGTCCCTGAACATCTACTCCCAAATTGGACTGATCATGCTGGTCGGGCTTGTGACGAAGAACTCAATCCTGATCGTCGAATTCGCCAACCAGCTTCGCGCCCGGGGGAAGTCCGTCACGGACGCCGTGATCGAGGCGGCCATCATCCGTCTGCGGCCGATCCTCATGACTTCGTTCGCGACGATCTTCGGCGTTTTACCGATCGCCATCGGCATAGGCGCCGGGGCTGAATCGCGCCGCCCGCTGGGCCTGGCTGTCGTCGGAGGAATGGTCTTCTCCACGTTTCTTACACTTGTGCTCGTTCCGGTTCTGTACACGCTGCTGGCACGATACACGAAACTCGTCGCGCCTGCGCAGGAGCGTGCGGAATCCGGTCCCGCGTCTGCCGGCACGCCCGTTATGGCGGGGGCGGAAGCACATCGCTCGTGAACTAACGGGGAGTTCAATCCCCGGGCCTGCAAACACAAAAGGCGTCCTGAGGACGCCTTTTGTGTTTCTTGCCGATGGAGCGCGGAATTATCTCCGTCCCTTTTTGCGTTTCCTGGGTTTGGCCCGGACGACCTTTTTCTTTTTGCGCGGGGCCGCCTTTTTCTTGGGCTTTGCCGCCTTTGGCGGTGACTGGGGACCCTTCAGAAGCCCGACGACGTTTCCCTCGGGGTCCGCGAATTGCGCAAAGGTCACCATGCCCGGGACATCGGTCAGAGGCACGATAATCCTCGCACCGAGTGCAACGGCATTGTCGAGGTGCTTCTGGATGTCCTCCACCTGCACATAGAAGGTAACGCTCGGATTTGAATTCTGGTCGGCCTGTCCGATCCCCCCGTTGATGCCCATCTTCACACCCGTGTCAACGAGGCCATATCTCATCTCGTTGTCCGCATTGATCTTCCATCCGAACAGGGCGGAATAGAAATCCTGCGCACGCTTCCCATCCCTTGCGTTGATTTCAAAATGTGTAACGGGTGCCGCCATAACAATCTCCTTTCTTGGGGCTGGATGATATGATGTTTTGAAGGGTTATCACGATTCGCCGGCGTAGAAGCGAGGTAAGTGCCATCAGATACGTTGGCAGAGTAAGACTTCACTATATGCAATTGTTTGACTTCTTTGTCAAGTAGAAATGGCAGTATTTCCCCGCGAAATCGGGGCATTTTCCACCCCCCATTGGCATTCTGCATGAGATTCTCGTCTTTAGTGTCGGAAGCCGGGGGCGTACAACCCTCCACACACACATTGTCGGCAGGCCAAGGAGCGTTCTCTCATGCCCAAAATAGGAACGAAGCTGGGAACCGGGATCGGGATACTCGTGGCGCTCTGTGTCGTCATCGGTCTCGTCTCGTACACCCAGACCCGCCTCGTCGCCGCGAAGATCGAGGAGGTCACGCGGTTTACCGAGCCGATGAATTCTGCAGTGTATGCCCTGGAAAACAATCTGGTGGAGACCGCGTTCGCAGCCCTCGGGTACCTCTCGACGGGGGATCCGAGACTCCGGGAGGCCTTTCAAAAAAACACCGGCAATTTCGGCCTCATCGAACAGCGGTTCCACGAGGCTGCGGACCGATCCCACGACTGGGAGCTCTGGCTCGCCCTCCAACAGCAGTTCAGCAGATTTCACACGCTGGCAGCCGAAGAGATCGCCATGCGGGACGAGCAGGCGCAGACCATGGAGTCCCTCCTCAGGAATCTCGACGCGATCGATGCCCTCCTGACAGACAAGATTGTCCCCTCGGTCAAGCCGGACGACCCCGCCGCGTACCGCCGCCTCCAGGCGGCTCTCGAGATGGAGGTCAATGTCAATGCGCTGACAAAAGCGCTGGGAGACTTCCTCCTGACCGGCCAGTCGAGATATGAGAAGCGGATCCAGCGGGCTGAGGGGGACTTCCGCAAGTACTTCAAAGTGTACCAGATTGTCCTCCTGTCGTCGGAGGAAATGCAGTGGACGGCGGAACTGCGGCGCTATTCCGACGAGAGCCTTGGCCTTGCACGCGTTATCATGGATCAGGAAAAGCGGAAATCCGAAAAACTCGCGGAGTTCATTGCGGTCCACCGGGGACTCAGCACGACGCTCAGTGAACGGCTCCAGCCCCGGACGGAAAAGAGTCTGACCGAGGCAAAAGAGGATGTTCTACAGGCCGGCCGGGGGGCAAACGCCACCATTCTTCTGGTGCTGTTGTTCAGCGTCGTCTTCGGACTCGCGGCGGGAATCGCGACGACCCGAAACATCACCGGCCCGCTCCGGCAACTCGTCACGGTGATGGATGGCATCGCGCGGGGCGGGCGCATGCAGCAGATCACGATCCGGACACGGGATGAGCTGCAGTCGCTGGGTGACTCGTTCAACGTCATGACCGGCCAGCTTGAGCGCGCGAACGAACAGCTCCGGGAAAGCGAGCTCCGCTTCCGGACCATCTTCCGGGACGCCCCCATCGGGATCGCGCTGTCCGACAGCGACGGGCGGTTCATCCAGTCGAATCCCGCCCTCGAAGACATGCTCGGCATGCCGGAGAAAGACCTCAGCGGCAGGAGCTTCGACGAAATCCTCGCGCCGTCTGCTTCGACCGTCAACGGGCAATTGTTCCGTGCCATGGCCTCAGGACAACGGAACCGTTACCAGACGGAAATCTCATACCGGCGGGAGGATGGCCGGCCGGCCTGGATGAACGTCAACGTCTCCCGCATGCATCCCGACCGTTCCCCGTATACCATTCTGATGATGGAGGACGTCTCGGCGCGAAAGGAGACGGAGGAGCAGCTGGCCTCGGCGGAACGGCGCCGTCTGGCGGATCTCCGGCGGTTTGCCGTGAGCGTCCAGCAGGCCCAGGAAGAAGAGCGGAAGAGAATATCGCGGGAACTTCACGACGACCTCTCCCAGCGCCTGAGCGGCATGAAGTTTCAGGTCGAAGCGCTCGAGGACGACCTTCCTCCCTCGGCACGAAGGGCTGCACGTGCGCTCCGCGATTTCCGGAGAGAACTGGAGCGGTCCATCATGGAGGTCAGGCGGGTATCGTCGGACCTGCGCCCCAGCGTGCTGGACGATTTCGGACTTGTCACAGCACTTCGTATATTATGCAGCGACTTCGAGAAGCGGCACGGACCACGGACCGACTTTCAGGTCGACGACGGCGGCCTCACCGGGCGCGACCCGCATCTGGAGATCGCACTCTACCGTATCACGCAGGAGGCGCTGGCCAATGTCGCCCGCCACGCCGGCGCGTCGTCCGTGACGCTCCGGCTCATGCATCATGAGTCTTCCCTCCGGCTGACGGTCAGTGATGATGGGAAGGGATTCGACCCGAACGACGTGGCACGCCTTCGAGGCCCGGAACACGGGCTCGGCCTGATAAGTATGCGCGAGCGATCGGAGCTCCTGGGGGGAACATTCACGGTGGAAAGCGCACACAACAAAGGAACCACGATTGCTGTGACCATTCCGTTCCAGGACCAGACAAGCCATGAAGAAAACGAGAATACTGATCGCTGACGATCACGATGTCGTCCGGACGGGACTCCGGCTGCTCCTGCGGAGTTCCCCCGAGTTCGTGGTCGTAGCGGAGGCGGGTAACGGCGAGGAGGCTGTGCGCCTTGCCGCAAAGCATACCCCGGATATCGTCATCATGGATATCTCCATGCCCGGGCTCGACGGCATCGAGGCAACGAAAATCATCACGACGCAGACGCCGGGGACCAGGGTCATCATCCTGAGCGTCCACGAAGATGAAGAATATGCGTACCAGGTACTGCGCGCGGGTGCGTGCGGTTACGTGCTCAAGAGCGCCGGGAAAAAGGAAATCTTCGAAGCCGTCCACGCGGCGCTTGCGGGAGACCGTTTCTTCAGCAAGGGGATCTCCAACCTCATCGTCGACGGATTTCTCAAGCGCCCGGAAGTTCATTCCGATGCCAGGAGCGGAACTGCGTCCGGGCAGCAGCTCACCAAACGTGAACTCGAGATTCTTCAATACATCGCCCGGGGACACACGAACCGGGAGATTGCGGATGCCCTTTTTCTGAGTTTCCGGACCGTCAACACGCACCGCGCCAATATCATGCAGAAACTGGACATTCATGATACGGCGGGGCTTGTCCGCCACGCGCTCACCCTTGGGCTCATCGAACCGCAGTCCTGAACCCCGCCTCCACAGGTAGGGAATATGCTCTACCTGCCCGTCTGAATGCTGTATATCCAAAACTACGTCAACTGCCCTATATGATCAGCGGTTCCCGTTCCGTATGATGAAATCCATGATACGATGGCTAAGAACTGTCTCTATTCACCATTCAGAAGGAGTGGCATTATGAAAATGCAGCTTGGGGCAACCGTTGTGTGCTTCCTGCTCATCGCGGGATGCAATGGCAGGGAAAAAGAGCTGGAACAGCAGCTGAGTCAAACCCAGAACGAACGGACGACGATGCAGCAAAGCATCGCCGAACGGGACGCATTCATCGAGGAAGTCATGCATTCGGTGAATGACGTCTACGCGGACCTGGAAAAAGCGCGGGCCAAGGAAGCGCTGGTGAAGAAAGGGAGCGGACTGACGGAGGGGCCGGCCCAGTTTACGAACGCTGAAGCGCGACAGAAGCTGCTGCAGGTCATCGCGGACATCGGTTCGGGGCTGAAGGAAAACAGACAGAAAATTGCCAGCCTGCAGTCGAAGATAAAAGGAATGGGAACGCAGATCGCGAGCCTCAACACGCTCATCGACAATCTGAAAGCGACGCTCCAGGAGCGCGAACAATCGATCGCGCAGCTCGAGGCCCGCGTCCAGGGTCTTGAGGTGACCATTGCGGAGAAGACGAAGGCAATTACCGAAAGGGAAGAGACGATCGAATTCCAGCGCAAGTCGATGAACACGGGATACTTCGTCGTCGGTACCCGGGCGGAACTCGCTGAAAAAGGGATCATTCAGAACGAAGGTGGTTTCCTCTGGGGGCTCCTCGGCTCAACGACGGTCCTCGCGAGCGGGTTTGACGGTTCGCAGTTCACTCCCCTCGACAGGACGACGGAAACGAAACTCCAGATCCACGGCCATATCGATGAAATCCTCCCGCGACGGAAAGCGGACTTCTTCGCTACCCTCAATGAGGATGAACAGAATTCCGAACTGACCATTGTCAATCCTGACAAGTTCTGGCAGAACCGGTACCTCGTCATCATCGTGGACTGAAGTAGCGGCACCGGCGTCTTTGCCGGTGGTCCTTACAGCTTGTAGTAGCACCGGCGTCCCTGCCGGTGGCTCTTCCTTCAGGAAGGGCCTCTGGTGGGGACGCCGGCTTAGTTAGACGGGCAGGGACGCCCATCCCACTTCACCTCGACGGGCAGAGACGCCCGCCCTACTGAAGGGCTTCCTCCAGGCGCCGGTTCATCCTGGTGCGGAGACCGCCAAGATAATCGACCGGCACCGGCATGCACTCCCCGATCATGCGGAGCCAGGGGAAATCGTAGAACCGGTGATAACGGGCGACCGCCTCCAGAATGAGCGACACGCACGATTGTTCAATCAGGGGAAGGAGCCACGGCACGGCGCTCACTCCGCTCATCCTCCGGCATTCACTCCGGACAAAGTTGAGGAGCTTGTTGGTCAGTCCCTCCAGCGCGGGTCCGTTCCCTGCCCGTCTGAAAGGCGTTGAATGGCCATTCGCGCAGTCTTCGTCAAGATCCTGAAGGTCATCGATGAGCTGGAGGAGTACGCCATACCCGAATAAGTTTTCTCCCAGATTTTCATCGAGCGTACCGGTGACGAGGTATCCGTCGACAAGAACGGACGTCCCCCCTTTTGCCAGCGTCAGCATCAGCAATTCAGCCTCGCGGTCCTGGTCCTCACCGGCGTTGAGCACGAGGGCCTGCTTCTGTGCGTTATGGATGGCCAGCAGGCTCCGGTGGACGTCCGGAAACCCGCCCCGGGGAAATTCCCCTTCGATGATGTCGAGCAGGCGTGCAATCTGCGCACGGCGGTCATCCTCGCGTTCCCCGGCGTCAACTCCCGCCAGTCGCGATGAGAGCCAGCGCACGAGCGTTGCTCGTTCTGCCGCAGGGAGATCCGGCGCATCAAGCCGGTTGTCCGTCAACGGATAGAGCATGCTGTAGGCAAACGATGAGGGCGTCAGTGACGCCGGGCGCCCGCAGAAGGCCTGGATGCTGTTGAAGACCCACTGATTGCGGAGCGCCTGGTGGATATCCCGGTCGGGGAGAGCGGGATCGAAATCCTTCGCCCGGGAGATAAACCCATCTGCGACGCGTTCACACTGTTCAAAGAACAGGTCGACGTTGTGATCACCTTGCGGGACGACCGACCGGGCGATCCAGCTCCGCACACGGGCACGCAACCGCGCGCGTTCCCCCGGGGCCAGCCTTTCATAACGTGCTTTCGAAACCGGGAGTCTCCCAAACATGCGCTCGAGGTCCTGTTGCCTTGATGCCTGTTGGGCGGGGGTGTGTCGCGGGAGGTGATCAGGGGCGGTCTCCGGCGCACGCTCCCAGCGGGCGCATGAGCGCGCAGCCCAGCGGCGTATCGTGCCGGCGAACGCGCCGCCGTCGTCAGGAATATGCTCACTGCGTTCCATTACTCAGCAGCAAATCTGTAGCCGATCCCCGATTCGGTGAGAATGAGCGTCGGGTGTGATGGATCGTCCTCGATTTTCTTCCGCAACTGGGCCACATACACTCTGAGGTACTGGGTCTCCTCTGCAAACGTCGGCCCCCAGACCTGTTCCAGCAGGTACCGGTGCGTCAGCACTCTCCCCGCGTTTTTGACCAGGAGGGCGAGACATGCATGTTCGGTCGCTGTCAGCCTGAGGAGCTCACCGTTCTTTCGCACCGTTCGCCCCTCGATGTCAACCTCCAGGGAGCCCACCCTGACGACCGTCTGCGCCGGATCCAGCGGCCGGTGCCGCAGGGCGATCTTCACACGGGCAACCAGCTCCCCTGTCCGGAACGGTTTGACCAGATAATCGTCTGCCCCCTGCTCCAGCGAACCGACGATGTCCTGCTCGGAGTTTCTTACGGAGAGTACGATGACGGGAGTCGTGCGGACAAGTCGCAGCTTCTTCAAAACTTCACGCCCGTCCATGTCCGGGAGACCGAGGTCGAGAATGATCACCTCGGGTCTGTCCATGCCCGCACGGAGCAGGCCTTCTTCGCCTGTGGCCGCCTGGTGAACAGTGAACCCATTCGCTTCGAGCGTAATCTGAAGGAGGCGCCGGATTTGCGGCTCATCGTCTATAACAAGCACGGAGGGCTTGATCTCCATGGTCACGCGGCTCCCTGAGCAGGTGGGGCGCTTTCCACAGGAAGCGTGATCCTGAACTGTGTTCCTCCGGCCGGTCTGCGTGCGGCCGTGATGGTCCCCTTGTGCGCCTGCACGAACCCGCGCGCGATGGAAAGTCCGAGGCCTGTCCCTCCCGACCGGGACCCGGGGAGCCGGTAGAATTTTTCGAATATTTCATCCTCGGACCCGGGAGGGAGTCCTGGTCCATTGTCCTCAACGACGATGATGCATTCTGCGCCTTCTCTCGTCCCGCGAATAAGCACGTCGGTCCCGGGAGGAGTGTACATTGCGGCATTCAGCAGAATATTGGTGAGGACCTGCTCCATCAGAACAAAATCCATCTGGACCGGCGGCATTTCGGCGTCGACCTGAATGGCAACCCTGTGGCCGCTCAGTTCCCTTTCGCGTTTGCGGACTGCGGTGACGATCAGGTCATGCACATCGCACCATTCCAGGCGGGGGCGGACGAGCCCTGACTCGAGCCGGGTCATATCGAGGAGGTTCTCGACGAGCGTGTTCAGCCTGTCGGCGGCCCTGTGCACTTCCCCGGCCAGTTCACGGCGCAGGCGGTCGTCGCTGGCAACTTCCTCCTGCGCAAGCGCCTCGGAAGCTCCCAGGATTGCAGAAATCGGCGTCCGCATTTCATGAGAGATGGAATTGAAAAGCGTTTTGTAGAGTCGCTCCGATTCTTCAACGACGATAGCCTTCTTCGTCAGTTCATTCAGCGTCTCCCGCTCAAGGGCGGAGGCGATCTGGCGGACAAAGTTCTCCAGAAGCGTTTCCTGATCGATGCTGAGCCGCTTCCCGTCGATGACGCGGACGCCCAGGACACCGAGGGGATACCGGGGGCCGGAAATCGGGTAATACGTGGCGTCGGCCGACGGAAGCGTGTCGGTGTGCCGGCCTGCTTTCTTTTCATTCCAGTAGACCCAGGCCGCCACCGCCTGTTCCTTCTCTCCGGTCTTCAACGTGCCGGCGGGGTGCGGAGCGGTGAACACGTCGCCATCCGATTCTCCCAGATAGAGAACGACCTCGGCATGAAAGAACCGGCCAATGGCCGACACCGCGGCGGCGACCACGGTGTCCTTCGACTGTGCCTCCGAGAGCTCGCGTGAAATGGTATAGAGCGCCACGGCCCGCTCCTCACGCAGCCGGACCGCACGCTCCTGTGCACGGGCCCGGCTGGTCAGGACACCGGTCACCGATGCGATGCAAAAGTACATGATGAGCATCGAGACATCCTCGACCCTGCCGACGGAGAACGTGTAAAGCGGCGGAATGAAGAAATAGTCCCACGCCAGGGCGCTGAGAGACGCCGCAAGGAGGACAGGGCCGATGCCCAGACGGAGCGGAAGGATCGCGACCGTAAAGAGGAGGATCAGCGCGACAGTTTGATAGCCGATAACGACTGAGAGAGGGAACAACGCGAGGGCTACCAGCAGGACGGCTGCCGCGGCGATCAGATACTGCCGCAGACCCGAGTGGAACTCCGGCAGCCAGGATCTGCGCACTGGTCCTTTTCCGGGAGGCTCTCCGCCGATGACGGAAACGTCGAGATCGCCGCTCTTCTCGAGCAACTCCCTCAGCAGACGTGTTTCCCGTCCGAATGCGGAGGGGCGGGATTTGCCGAGAAGGATCTGCGAGCAGTTTTCCTGACGGGCGATCCGGACCAGGGCGTCCGCGGTGTTTTCATCGGCTGTTGTGACAATCTCCGCGCCGAGTTCCCGGGCGAGTTTGATATTGCGGGCAAGTCGCTCCCGTGCGGATTCCGGCAGGGAGCGCGAGGATTCGACGTGAAGCGCGACCCAGGTCGCGTTCAGGCTTGAAGCCATGTTCCGCGCCCACCGGAGGAGGTCTGCACCGTGAGGGCTCGGACTGATGCCGACGAGGATCCTCTGGCCCGATTTCCAGGGGCCGGGGATCCGCTTCGTCTGCATGTAGTCCCGCAGCTGCCGGTCGACCCGTTCCGCGGTGACCCGCAGCGCCATCTCGCGGAGCGCTGTCAGGTTCCCCATCCGGAAGAAATGCTGCGCCGCACGCTGCGACCGTTCCGGGGTATAGACCTTCCCTTCGGAGAGCCGGGTTAAGAGCTCCCCCGGCGGGATGTCGATGAGCTCGACATCGTCCGCCGCCTCGATGATCGAATCGGGGACCGTCTCACGGACGATGGTTCCGGTGATCTGCGCGACCGCGTTTGCCCTGCTCTCCAGATGCTGGACGTTGAGCGTGGTGTAGACGTCAATCCCGTGATCGAGAATCTCCTGCACATCCATGAATCGCTTCGTGTGCCGGCTCCCCGGAGCATTCGTATGGGCGAGCTCATCGACGAGCACCAGCTGCGGCTTGCGAGCGAGAATGCCGTCCAGATCCATCTCTTCCAGCGACGTTCCGCGATACTCCACCGCCCTGCGCGGGATCACGGCGAGTCCGGCGAGGAGGGCTTCTGTTTCCTGCCGCCCGTGCGTCTCCACGACCCCGATGACCACATCGATGCTCTTGGCCTTTGCTTCATGGGCGGCCTTGAGCATTTCATAGGTCTTGCCGACGCCGGCACTCATCCCGAAAAATATCTTCAGTTTGGCTCTGCCGGAGGTTTCTTCCTCCTTCTTCAGCGCCTGGAGAAGTTCATCCGGGTCGGGACGTTTGAGGCTTTCAGGATCGGTCATTTGCCGTTGTCCCCGTTGAAACGTCGGGCAAATCCGGGTGTGATCTCATATGCCAGACTGTCACCGTCCGCATAGGTGAGCATCCCGTCGATTCCCGGGGTATGCCGGATGAACTCCATCCCTTTCTCTCTCCCCAGGAGGAACGCTATCGTTGAGATCGCGTCTCCGCTGATTGCGTCCTCAGTCACTACCGTAACGGCCACGACTCCGCGCGCGGGATAGCCGGTTGCCGGGTCGAGCAGATGATGGTAGCGAATGCCATTCTCAAGGAAGTACCTTTCATAATCGCCGGAGGTGGAGACCGCACCCGTTCCCATGACGAAACTTCCAAGATACTCTCCCTCTTTCCTTGGATGCCGGATCAGGATCCGGGCGACCGTGGAATCGAGCATGCGGCTCCCCTCGAACTGTACACGGAGCTTTCCGCCGATATCAACAATGAACTGCCGGACTCCCGCCGCCAGGAGCTTCTCCGATGCGCGGTCAATCGCGTACCCTTTTCCGTAGGAGCCAAGGTCGAGTCGCATTGCCGGATCCGGAAGGTATACGTCAGACCCCTTGAGCACCACCCTCCGGTAGTCCACATGCGGAAGGATCGAATCGACTTCCTTACGGGTGAGTGCCCTGGGGTGCTCGCCGATGAAATTCCATTTTTTGACAAGTCCACCGATGCTGATATCCAGCTTCCCCTCCGACTCCTTCCCGTACTCAAGTCCCCGCCGTATGAGCCCAATCAGCTCGTCCGAAACACGTACCGGCAAGCGTCCCGCCGCAGCATTGATTCGCCCCACCTCGCTCGAGTCCGCGTAGTCCGTCGCAAACCCCTCGACCCTCCGGATTTCGCTAAATGCCGTATCGATCAACGACTGTGCGCGCGATTCGCTGATGTCCTGGTCGTAGATCGTGACCGACATGTAGGTATTCATCGCTGTGGACTGCCGGGTGACCGGCCTGTGTGAACGGGAACAACAGGGAATGAGGACGGCTGCAATGCAGGCCGCAAGTACCAGGTGAGGTCGGCTCATCAGGATTCCGGGGGTGACGGGTTTCGCCTGTGCGTCACCCCACAGAATCGTGCAAACGCATCAATAATGCAAGGGGGATCAGAAGCGAACGATGATCGACCCGATGATCCGGTTTTCACTCGTGACGAGATCGGCAACGAACCCGGCAGGGTTTCCGATCGGGGGATTCCAGCCGTTGGGCGACGTCAGACCGCCGTGCCCCGCAAAATACGGGACGGACGCCTGACGATGGACGAACTCCAGTCCCCATGTGACATGCTCGTTCGGCATATACTGAAACCCTGTGGAGAAATCCCACGAATCGAATTTGTCACCAGGATTTTGCGTGAGCACTCCCGCCCCGGTGGGAAGAAGCGCAAGGTATCGACCCGGGTTGTGGAGCTGACCGCCGCCGGTTGTCCAGGCGAAATGCTCATCCGCCCCAAGCCAGAGCCGGTGGTACACCATCCAGCTGAGGAAATTCTGTGCCGGCGTTCCAGGGTCACCGCCGAAAGG
>JBGPYM010000309.1:0-3313 GCA_041493205.1 Bacteroidota bacterium | reverse complement strand
TCACGTCCCAGGCCCTCCCGGTCGCGATGAACTTCTGTATGGCTTCCACGGCCCGGCGCGCCAGCGTGTTGCCGAACGACTCGGGAGCAAGATGGGAAAAAACAAACTCCGCCATGGGGGGACCGGCTTCGAGAATGACTTTGAGGAGATCCCGTTCGTGGGCACTCAGGGTCTGATCGGCGGCGTCATCAACGGCCGGTCCGGCCGGAGCAGCGGGGAGCCCCCTGTCCTTCCCCCGGAGCGCGTTTGTCCGGGTTCGTTCGCGGCCGGCGATTTTTTCCATTTCACGGAAGAGGACCGATTCATAGATCCCATACTTCTCGGCAATACTCTGGATGTAGAAATTCCGCTTGATCTCATCCCCCATCTTCGCGATGGTCTCGACAATCGAGCGGACCGCGCGGGTCTTCCCTTCAGGGGTGGCAAGAAGGCCCTGATCGCGGAACGACGAGGCCTTGAAATCGAGAAACGAGACCGCACCGGCAACGAGCGCACCGAAGGCCTCCGCACCGTGCGCCTTGACGAACGAATCGGGATCTTCGCCCTGGGGGAGAGTCGCAACGTTCACGTCGAGGCCGTTCTCGATAATGAGGTCCACTCCCCGGAGAGTGGCCTTGGACCCTGCCGAGTCGGCGTCATAGACGAGCGTTACGGATTTCGCATACCGGCCGATCAGCTGGATCTGCTCTTCGGTAAGCGCCGTGCCGCTCGAGGCAACGATGTTCTCGATCCCCCCCTGAAAGACGGTAATCAGGTCTGCGTATCCTTCCACGAGGATGGCAAATCCCTTCTCCCTGATCGACTCCTTCGACTGGTAGAGACCGTACAGTGTCCGGCTTTTGCTGTAGATGGGCGTTTCCGGAGAATTGATGTACTTCCCGAGAGGATCATCGTCGCGGAGTTTGCGCGCCCCGAAGCCGATCGGGCGTCCGGAGGGGGAGAAAATGGGAAACATCGCACGTCCCCGGAACCGGTCGTACCATGACCGGCCGTCGTCCCGTTTCATGATCAGTCCTGCCATTTCGAACTGCACAGGATCGAGCTTCAGCTCTTCTGCGTGTTTTACCAGGTCATCCCACACGTTTCTGGCATACCCGAGACCGAATTTGCGGATCGTGGCGTCGCTGAACCCGCGGCGTTCGAAATATGCCCGTGCGATATTCCCTTCGACGCCGGCGGCAAGATTCTCATAGAATCGGAGCCCCGCGGTTTTACACGCACCGTAGAGGCCTTCGTTTTCGGTCGCCAGCGCACGCTCGGCGGCGGTGTCGGGCAGCGCGATCCCGGCCCGGTCGGCGAGCGTGCGCACCGCTTCGAGGAACGACACCTTCTCGTGTTCCATCACGAACGTGAAGACATTTCCCCCCACACCGCATCCAAAGCAGTGGTACATCTGCTTTTCGGGGCTCACATTGAACGAGGGGGTTTTTTCCTGATGGAACGGACAGAGCCCGATGTAGTTCTTCCCCCGCTTGCGGAGCTGGATGGTGGACGAGATCACATCCACAATATCGGATGCCCGCCGTACCTCTTCGACCTTTTCATCGGCAATGCGCATGGATGAAATTTACGGAAAACGCTTCCGAGAGGCAACGCGCCGGATTGCTTGACATCCAGCCGGGGATGGCGTATCTTTCCCGAAGAACGCTGAACCAAAGGAAGGACAATGCCATGAGAATACTCGCTGTCGAGGACGAGCCGGAATACCTCGAGATGCTGCAGGAGGTCATGACAGGGCTCGGCCACTCCATCACGATAGCGGTCAACGGACAGGAGGCGCTCGACCTGCTCGATCGTCAGAAAATCGACGTGGTTGTTTCGGACGTGAAGATGCCCGAGATGAACGGGCTGGAATTCCACCGGCTGCTCAGGGAAAAACCGGGTTACCGGAACACGCCGTTCATCTTCCTGACGGGCGTGGACGACCTCACCCAGGTCAAGGCGGCGTGCAAGAAAGATTGTGACCTCCTCCTCCAGAAGCCTTTTCCCATCGACAAGCTGCTGCAGCTCTTTTCGGGCCAACTCAAGTAAACGACGGCCTCTCCCCAACGACAAAAGCCCCGCTTGCCGGCGGGGCTTTTTTTCTCAGTAGGAGCACGGGCGTTCCCCGTCCGGTCCGCCTATGGCGGACGGACGAGGCTCTTCCTTTAGACCTGGACCTTGTCAGGTTCGTACTGCTTTTTGGGTCTGACCTTCTTCCTGGTGAACCGTTTTTCCACGGCCGGGGCGGGGGTTCCCGATTCATCCTCTACGTCCGGGTACGTGAAAATATCGTACTTGTAGTTGCGCAGGATGATCTGGTTGCCGTTCCTGCCCAGCACATACTGCGGGAGGAGGGGAATCTTGCCGCCGCCCCCGGGGGCGTCGATGACGAAGTACGGGATCGCGAGACCGGAGGTGTGCCCGCGGAGCTTATCCATGATTTCGAGCCCCACGCTCACCGGCGTCCGGAAGTGATTTGCTCCCTTGGTGATATCGGCCTGGTACAGGTAATACGGGCGCACGCGCATCGTCAGGAGCTTTCGCATCAGCTCGAGCATGACATCGGCGTTGTCGTTCACCCCTTTCATCAGCACCGCCTGGTTGCCGACCGGGATGCCCGCATCGGCAAGCATTTCGCACGCGCGTTTCGCCTCCTGGGTGCACTCCCACGGGTGATTGAAGTGCGTGTTCACGTAGATCGGATGGTACTTGCGGAGCATCCGGGTCAGCTTCGGCGTGATCCGCTGCGGAAGCACGCAGGGCATCTTGGTGCCGAGGCGGATGATTTCCACGTGGGGAATCGCACGGAGTCCGGCGACGACCTTCTCCAGCATGAAATCGGTCAGCATCAGGGGGTCGCCCCCCGACAGGATGACGTCGCGGATTTCCGGGTGGGCTGCGACATAGTCGATGCCGCCCTGGATGTACTTCATGTTGATTTTGGATGAATCGCCGACCTTCCGCTTGCGCGTGCAGAACCGGCAATACATCGAACACTGGCTCGTCGTCAGGAACAGAACCCGGTCGGGGTAGCGGTGAACGATGCTCGGGACGGGGCTGTGTGAATCCTCCGCCAGCGGGTCTTCCGGAAATCCATCCTCTTCGAGCTCCTTCCCGTCGGGGATGCATTGCAGCCAGATGGGATCGCCGGGGTAGCGGATCAGGCTGAGGTAGTACGGATTGATGCGGATGTGGAAGAGCTTGTTCAGCCTGTCCGCCAGATCCTTGTCGAAGCCGAACCGGTCCACGAGATCCTTGCCGCTGTCAACGCTTTGCCGAAGCATATCCTGCCATAGTTCCATTCGTGCCTGTGTTCCTCCGCTATCGTGTC
>JBGPYM010000195.1:0-6272 GCA_041493205.1 Bacteroidota bacterium | reverse complement strand
GCGTGTTGGTGCGTTCCCGCCACTTTCTCGAAATCTGTACGGATGACCGCGAGGAATCGAACGTCGTGACGGCGGAATTTTCAATCGTGACATACTTTGTGGGAGGATCGGTTGTTACCTGTACCGAATCGCCGTTCTTCACCCCCGGTCTGACACGGACTTCAATCGAGTTGCCGTTGAGCGAAAGGGGGGAGATGAACATCCCGGTCGGATCCGGTTCGTCGTCCCATGCCCACCCTGGGCCCTTCTGGACATCATCAAACAGGAACACGTCGCCTGCAAGGGTCCACGTCCGTCCTGGCGGAAGGGCCGTGGCAATGGCGGAGGCAAGCGAATCGAGATCAGCGGTAGCGAGCACAGGGTCTCCGGACCCGCGCAGGTAGATCCTAGGTGGCGATGCAGTGTCAATCAACGCCCGTGTCGTGAACAGATAACCGGCTCCCAGCGTGCCGAGCGCGGCAGCGGTCGTGAACAGCTTCTGGTTGGATGCGGGATGAAACGTCAACCCCGGGTTCAGATCATAGAGAATCTCGCCGCTCCTGAGCGACGCGATTCTGATGGCGGCGTTCGACGGGGGAAAGAGCGTGTCGGGAAGGAAGGCGTCGATCTGTCGCTTCAGTCCGGGATAGGGCGAAGCGCTGGGGAAACGGGCGGTCGGTTCCGGAGGCCGTTGCAGCAGGCGGGGTGATGAAGCACAGCCGCCGATGAGAACGATAAGGAGGAAGGAAGCAACTCTCTGCATGACATCAGTTTAGCGGTTTTCGTGTCAGAAGCAACTATTGGGCATGGAGCGCGGCCAGTAACGAACTTTTCAGCCACTTTCTTAGTATTGTTATTAGTATACCTAACATACAACCCAACCAGGAGGTGAAGATGCGAAAGGGAGGCAGCTTTGCAGGTATCATGATCGTTCTGTTTCTTGCACTCGGGTCATCCGGGGCAATGGGGCAAATACCAAACTCCGGGTT
Source organism: Bacteroidota bacterium (assembly GCA_041493205.1). Classification (GTDB taxonomy): domain Bacteria; phylum Bacteroidota; class Ignavibacteria; order UBA10030; family UBA6906; genus JBGPYM01. The sequence goes on along the minus strand of JBGPYM010000195.1, from coordinate 5,304 downwards.
TGAAAACTGGGTCTCCGATCCCGATACCAACCTGAACCCCGTCGGGTGGCAGACCACCAACAGCTATCCTATGGTCAACGTGGAGCGGGTCTCACCCGGAGCCCAGGGCTTGTATGCCATGAAGGTGAAGACGGTCAATGCGGGGATAGTATTCCCCGGCGTTGCGATGCTGCACATCCCGTATTCATTCAGCGGGCGGCCCACGCAGTTTTCCGCCTGGATTCGATCCACTATGGTGGGAGGGGATATCGGCTATATTATCCTGGGACTGTTGAAGGGCGACAGCATCGTTGCGTCGGTCGACAGCTGCACGTTCAAGGTCGACACCTCATACAGCCAGTTCACATTACGGCAGTTCCGCATTGCCAATCAATCAAATCTCACACCCGACTCCCTGGTGCTCTTCGTCGCAGCCGGCCTCGGGACCGGCCATGTGGGGACTGAACTCATCATCGATGAGATCGCTTTCAACTCGGGAGGGGCAACAGAAGTGAAGCTGAGCGATATGCTCCCGCACGGCTTCGGACTCTCGCAAAACTTCCCCAATCCGTTCAATCCGTCAACCATCATACGCTACCAGGTGGCGGCGCACGGCCACGTGACGCTCAAAATATTCGACCTCCTGGGACGCGAAGTGACAACGCTGGTGGACGAGACAAGATCACCCGGAGAGCATGCTGTGAGCTGGGATGCAGGCGACGCCGCGAGCGGAGTCTATATCTACAGGCTCCAGAGCGGATCGTTTGTCGAATCAAAGAAGCTCGTCGTCCTGAGATAATCCGGGCGGGCTCATTCTCTTTAAGGGGGGACCACATGTGCGCTCCTTCCGCACTGTGGTCCCTCCGCCTACCATCCCTTCTTCTGATCCACCCACCCCGGCGGTACGCTCTGCAGCAAGTTGATTGACAGTGACATTCTCGCTATATTATTTGAAATTGACCTTTCTTCATTTCTGGCGGTGGCAGATGCTTGGTTTGATCAAGAGGCTGTTCGGGAGCAAACACGAGAAAGACGTCAAGGCCCTCCGGCCTCTGGTGGACGTGATCAACGCGCACGTCGAGGAATATCAGAAGCTCTCGGACGAGGAGTTGCGGGGAAAGACGGCTGAATTCCGTGCGCGCATCCAGGAAGCTCTCCATGAGACCGAGGAGAAAATCGCCGCCCTGCACCTCGAATTGCAGAAGGACCTCGAAGCGCCCGCCCGCGAGAAACTGCTGGACGATCTCGGCGGTCTGGAAAAAGAGCGCGACGATATCACCACGGATGCCCTGGATGTGCTTCTTCCCGAGGCGTTCGCGGCCGTGAAGGAAGCCTGCCGCCGCCTCGTCGGGACCTCGTTCGATCTTATCGGCAACAAAACGATATGGGACATGGTCCCCTTCGACGTGCAGCTCATCGGCGGCATCGTCCTGCATCAGGGGAAGATCGCCGAAATGGCCACCGGCGAAGGCAAGACCCTCGTGGCCACCATGCCCGTCTACCTGAATGCGCTTCCGGGGCGGGGCGTCCACCTCGTGACGGTCAACGACTACCTGGCCAAACGCGACAGCGTCTGGATGGGAAAGGTGTACGAGTTTCTCGGCATGACCGTCGGCTGTATCCAGAACTCCATGGACTCCTTCCAGCGCCGCACGGAATATGCGTGTGACATCACGTACGGCACGAACAACGAATTCGGCTTCGACTACCTGCGCGACAATATGGTGGTCGACAAAGTGGACCTCGTCCAGCGGGAGTATTATTACTCAATCGTTGACGAGGTGGACTCGGTCCTGATCGACGAGGCGCGCACCCCGCTCATCATCAGCGGGCCTGTCAAGAGCGAAGACCATAAGTTCAATGAGATGAAGCCCGCGGTCGACCGGCTCGTCGCAGCCCAGAGGAACTATATCGGCAAGATCGTCGGGGATGCCGAAAAACTCATCGAGGAAAAGAAGGAAGACGAAGCAGGCGTCTTTCTCCTGCGCGCCTCGCGCGGCCTGCCGAAGCACCCGCGCCTCTTGAAGCTGTTCAACGAACCCTCCAACAAGAAGCTGGTCCAGTCGACGGAAAATGAGTACCTGCGCGATCAGTCACGCAGGATGCATGAAATCGACGATGAACTGTTGTACGCGATCGACGAGAAGAACCATCAGATCAACCTCACCGAAAAAGGGCGCGATTTCCTCAGCCCGATCGTCGGGGACAGGGACTTCTTCGTCCTTCCTGACCTCGGTACGGAATTCAGCATCCTGGAGAATGACGAAAAAATCTCCAAGGAGCAGATGCAGCAGAGAAAGGACGAGCTGAACCTCCTCTATTCCGAACGGAGCGACCGCATCCATACCGTGTCGCAGCTCCTGCGCGCGTACTCGCTGTACGCCAGGGACGATGAGTATGTGGTCACCGACGACGGCAAGGTCCAGATCGTGGACGAGTTTACCGGGCGCCTCCTCCCCGGACGCCGCTATTCCGACGGGCTCCATCAGGCCATCGAGGCGAAGGAGGGGGTCAGGGTCGAGCGGGACATGCAGACGCTGGCGACCATTACCCTCCAGAATTACTTCCGGCTCTACAAAAAGCTCGCAGGCATGACCGGCACAGCGGAAACGGAGGCCGCGGAGTTCTTCGACATTTACAAACTGGACGTCGTCGTCGTCCCGACGAACAAGCCGATGGTCCGGACGGACATCAATGACGTCATTTATAAGACCAAGCGGGAGAAGTACAATGCGGTGATCGAGGAGATTGAGCGGATGCGCGCCGCAAACCGGCCGGTGCTCGTCGGCACCACAAGCGTCGACGTCTCCGAGACCATCAGCCGCATGCTCAAGCGGAAAAATGTCCCGCATAACGTCCTGAACGCCAAACAGCATCAGCGCGAAGCGGAAATCGTCTCGCACGCCGGCCTCCCGGGGGCGATCACGATCGCCACCAACATGGCAGGACGCGGGACCGACATCAAGCTCGGTCCTGGTGTGCGGGATGCGGGCGGCCTCCATATCGTCGGCACGGAACGTCACGAAGCCCGCCGGATCGACCGCCAGCTGCGCGGCCGGTCGGGCCGCCAGGGTGACCCCGGCTCGTCGCTCTTTTTCCTGTCGCTCGAAGACGACCTGATGCGACTTTTCGGCAGCGACCGGATCGCCTCGATCATGGAGCGCATGGGTCTCAAGGAAGGGGAGGTCATCCAGCACTCGATGATCACCCGCTCGGTCGAACGCGCGCAACGGAAGGTGGAAGAGAACAACTACGGGATCCGGAAGCGGCTGCTGGAGTATGACAACGTGATGAACCAGCAGCGTGAAGTGATCTACTCCCGGCGCCGCAAGGCCCTGTTGAGCGACCGGCTCAAGGACGATATGATTGACCTCGCGGAGGGGTTCGCAGAGAAGATGGTCGGGACATATTACGATGACGGCGACATCGCCGGGCTCCAGAACGAGCTTCGCGCGCAGATACTCGTTGATCTGCAGATTGCACCCGACAAATTCCAGCAGATCGGCCCGGATGGCGTCCGCAGGGAGATCACCGCCGCCGCTGTGGAATTCTACAAACGAAAAGAGGAGCGGCTGGGTCCCGAAATCATGGGACGGATTGAGAAAATGGTCGCCCTGCAGGTCATCGATGAACGCTGGAAGGACCACCTGCGGGAAATGGATGATCTGAAAGAGGGGATTCACCTCCGGGCCTATGGACAGAAAGACCCGCTGGTCGAGTATAAGACCGAAGGGTTCCGCATGTTCATGGAACTCATCGACCTGATCGACACGGAAATCGTCACCACGGTGTTCAAGCTCTTCCCTGCGCCAACCCAGGAACTCCCGATCCGCGGTCCGCAACGGCCGCCCCAGATCATGCGCACAACGCACGATTCAGGCATGGGCATGGGATTCCAGGCTAACCGCGAACCGGTCCCGGGCGCCTCCGGAGACCCCGCCAAGGCGGGCAAACCGCAGCCTGTGCAGGTGGGAGAGAAAATCGGCCGGAACGATCCGTGTCCATGCGGAAGCGGGAAAAAATACAAACAATGCCACGGTAAATAGGACGACCTCATGAAAAAAATCGAAGCGATCATCCGGCCGTTCAGAATCGATGACGTGAGGGAGGCACTTGCGGAGATCGGCGTCAAAGGCATGACCCTGACGGAAGTCAAGGGGTATGGACGCCAGAAGGGACACACCGAGCTCTACCGCGGATCGGAGTACCAGATCGACTTCCTTCCGAAGATCAAGCTCGAGGTCATCGTGAGCGACAAAGCCCTCGACAAGGTGGTGGATACCATCATCAAGGCCGCCAAAACGGGGCAGGTCGGCGACGGGAAAATATTCGTCTATCCGGTCGAAGACGTGATCAGAGTCCGCACGGGCGAATCAGGAGAGGATGCACTGTAGCGGGGAGCGCGTCACTCCGGGACAGGGTTGAGTATCGCCCCGCCGACACGCGGCGGGGCTTTGTATATTCAGCGGGAGTTCATGAAAGAGGACCAACCCATACCCGCAGGCTTTCGCTGCGGATATGCCGCGATCGTGGGCGAACCGAATGTGGGGAAATCCACGCTCATGAACGCGCTGCTCGGTCAGAAGATCTCCATCGTTACGAAGAAGCCCCAGACGACCCGCCACAAGATCCTCGGCATACTCTCAACCGCCGCGTTTCAAGCGGTCTTTCTCGATACCCCCGGCATCATCATCCCCCGCTACGCCCTGCATGAAGCAATGATGCAGTCCGCGCGCTCAGCCGTCGATGACGCCGATGTGATCCTGTTCATGGTGGACGCGTTGCGGCCCGGCCTGGACCGGGATACGACGGAAGACGCTACCCTCGCGCGCCTCAAAGCGTCGGGCAAGCCGGTCTGCCTGGTCCTGAATAAGGTCGATGCAGTCGTGAAACAGGCCCTGCTGCCGATGATCAGCGCCTATGCGGCCAAATTCCCTTTCCGTGAAATCTTCCCGATCAGTGCGCTGAACCGGGACGGGACCGGCACGCTGCTCGCCGCGATCGGCGCCGCCCTCCCGGAGCATCCGCCCCTCTACCCGACCGACATCGTCAGCGAGCAGAGCGAACGGTTCTTCGTCAGCGAAATCATCCGGGAGAAAATATTCGTCAAATGCCAGGAAGAGATTCCGTACTCGACGACGGTGGATATCGTGGAGTTCAAGGAACGGCCCTCCGTGGAAGCTCCCGGTGCGGGGCCCACGCGAGGGAAGGGTCGGAAGTGGTTCATCAGCGCTGATATCTATGTCGAAAGGGATTCGCAGAAGGGGATCCTCATCGGCAAGAAGGGATCCATGTTGAAAGAGCTCGGGGAGCTCGCACGAAAGG
>JBGPYM010000234.1:0-4850 GCA_041493205.1 Bacteroidota bacterium | reverse complement strand
ATGTAGTTCTTCACAACCGGAAACATCGTGCGCGGCCCGGGCCCGTTGCCGGCCGTTGTCCCGTCCATCATGGCGAATATGCCGGGATGAATCTCCTTCTGGATCGACAGGAGATCCACAAGCGTCTCATGGATCCAGGAATGCGTGTAGTGCCGCTTGGTGTTGAGCAGGCCGCCAAACGCGTTCTTCATGGCGCCCGTCGTCCCCGTGTAGATGTGGCACTTGACGGTCGGGAGATGGACGATGTTCTTGCCGATGAAATACTCGGGAATCCTGATCCCTTCCGGATAGATCTTGTCAAGAACCCGCATCGCCTTGCGCGGGCGGTACGTCACCCACGGCATCTCGTCTTCCTTGAAATTGAAGAGGACGGGGATATCGTACTCCCGGAAGAGCGGGACGTAATTGTTGAGGTCTTCCCCTTTGAACGCGTCGGTCACGACGGTCTTGTTCTGGACGCAGCTCAGCTCGTTGAATCCCATCCCCTTCAGCGCGAGGATGGTTCCTTCAAGTTGCCAGGGGGCCGTGTTCGCCGCGGGGAACGGGAAATGCCAGGAGATGTTGTCCTTCAGGATTACCGGCGTGCGCGGGGCCAGGGCATCCTTCATGCCGGCCAGATCGGCAAGGCGCTGGTAATCCTTGAGCACCGTTTCGGGGGTTGTCTTGAGAACTGCGACGCGTGATTTGGGCATAAGAGATTTATCAGTAGAACCGGCCTGTGTGCCGGTCGGCGAAGTTCGTCGGGCACAGAGGCCCGACCTGCTGGCAAGTAGGACAGGCCTCCGTGCCTGTCATTCAAAAAACCGCAGATTCCTCATGCACGCCAAAAACCTCTGCCAGCACCGCACACATCTCGCCGAGGGTTGCATAGACGCGCGTACAGGCGAGGAGCTTTGGCATCAGGTTCACATTCCCCGCCGCCGCCTGCTTCAGTTCCGCCAGTGTCCACTCCACTTCCCCGTTGTTCCGTGAGGCGCGGAGCGCTGCGATCCGTTTCCGCTGCTTCGCCTCCACCTCGGGAGATATCTCGAGGATCGGAATCTCCACCTGCTCTTCCTCCTCGATAAATTCGTTCACGCCGACGATGATCTTTTCCTTCTTGTCGAGCTCGATCTGGTACCGGTACGCCGCCCCGGCGATCTCCCTCTGGAAAAACCCCGCTTCGATCGCGGGGATCACGCCGCCGAGCGCCTCGATCTTCTCGAAGTACGCCTCGGCTTCCTTCTCAATTCTGTCGGTCAGAGCTTCTACGAAATAGCTCCCTCCCAGCGGATCGATGGTGTTCGCCACTCCCGTCTCGTACGCGATGATCTGCTGCGTCCGGAGCGCGATCTTCACCGCCTTCTCCGAGGGGAGCGCGAGCGTCTCGTCCATGGAATTCGTGTGGAGCGACTGTGTCCCGCCCAGCACCCCCGCCAGCGCCTGGAACGCTGTGCGCACGATGTTGTTTTCCGGCTGTTGCGCGGTCAGCGTGCATCCGGCCGTCTGCGTGTGAAAGCGAAGCGCCATCGAGCGCGGACTCTGTGCGCCGTATTTATTCTTCATCCGCTTCGCCCAGATGCGCCGCGCTGCCCGGTACTTCGCGATCTCCTCGAAGAAATCGAGGTGCGAATTGAAAAAGAATGAAAGGCGCGGCACGAAATCATCGACCTTCAACCCGCGCTCGATGCCGGCTTCGACATAGGCAAACCCGTCGGCGAGCGTGAAGGCAAGCTCCTGCGCCGCGGTCGATCCGGCCTCCCGGATGTGGTATCCGCTCACCGACACGGGGTTCCATTGCGGCATTGCGCCGGTACAGTACTCGATCATATCGGTGATGATCCGCATCGACGGGCGCGGGGGGTATATCCACTCCTTCTGCGCGATGTACTCCTTCAGGATGTCAGCCTGTATCGTCCCGCGGAGGTCACGCGGGTGCGCTCCCTGCTTTTCGGCGACCGCAATGTAGAAGGCGAGCATCATCGCCGCGGGGGCGTTGATGGTCATCGATGTGGAGACGTCGCGCAGCGTGATGCCCCGGAAGAGGATTTCCATGTCGGCCAGGGAGCTGACCGAGACGCCGCAGATGCCGACTTCGCCGTTGGCGAGCGCATCATCCGCATCGCGCCCCATCAGCGTCGGCAGGTCGAACGCCACCGAAAGGCCGGTCTGGCCGTGATTGAGGAGGTAATGGTACCGCTCGTTGGTGTCTTCGGGGGTCCCGAACCCGGCAAACTGGCGCATGGTCCAGAGCTTGCCGCGGTACATCGAATGGTGGATCCCGCGGGTGTAGGGGTACTCGCCCGGGAACCCGATCGAGGAGAGATAATTGATGTCTGCGATGTCTTCCGGGGTGTAGAGCATCTCCACCGGATCGCCGCTGACGGTGGTGAACTTCACTTCGCGCTGCCGCGCGAGCCCGGCTTTCGCCCCCCAGGCCTTCCGCGCATCGCCGTCGTTGCCGTTCATGCAGGTCTCCCCGTCTCTGATGCAGAACGAATCACAATAACCTTCAGCACAAGAAATGAAATTTCGCCCTCTGATTCAAGACGTGCGGCCGAACCGCCGGTCGAGCTCTTCAATCGATATGCGCAACACGATGGGGCGGCCGTGCGGACAGACATACGGCATGCGGGTGGCAAAAAGCTGGTCGATCAGCGAGCGCATTTCCTGCTCGTTCAGACTGTCTCCGGCCTTGATGGCCGATTTGCACGAGTACGATTTTGCCAGGTTGTCGCGCACGTCCATCGGTTCATGCTGCTGGTACTCCTTGTAGAGCGCCAGCACGTCCTCCACGATCTTCCCCTCCTGCCCCGTGCGGACGTCCGGCGGCACGCCTTCGATCACAAACGTGTTTTTGCCGAACGGCTTGATGTCGAACCCGAGCAGATCGAAATGCGGGAGCAGCTCAGTGACCAGCGCGCTGTCCGCCGCCGAGAGGTCCAGCGTGTACGGAAACAGGAGCTGTTGCGCGCTCCTCATGTTGGTCGCAAACCTCTCCAGCGCCCGCTCGTAAAGCACGCGTTCGTGCGCGACGTGCTGGTCCACGATCAGCAGACCGTTCTTGATCTGCGAGAGGATATACTTGTTGTGCAGCTGCCAGATGAGCGCCGTGCCGTCCGGTTCGGGACGTTTTGTGTCGTGGGGCAGCGTTGATGGGATCGCACCTTCCACGGTTGCACGGGCAAACTCCTGCTCGAGGTTTCCGAAAAGACGCGCGGCAATCGCGGCGCCGTCGGCGGGATTCGCCGGAACGAACGGCAGTATCTCGCCCGTCCGCGCATCCACATTCGTCCGTTCCGGAAACGACCAGGACGGTTCAGCGCCGCCGGGCCAACCATGCTGCCGTCCGGTGAAGCGGAGCCCGACCCCGCCGCCTGCCGTCTCTCCTTCCTGCAATGTGGCGGCCGGGAACGCCTCGGCCTCCGCCAGCGCACGGCGGGCAAGCCCGGAGAGGATGCGGTAGACCGACTGATCGTCGTCAAATTTCGCTTCCATTTTGGACGGGTGGACGTTCACATCCACCCTCCGCGGGTCGATTTCCAGGAAAAGAAGGAAGAACGGAAAGGTCCCCTTGATCAGCAGGTGCTCATACGCCGAATAGACGGCGTGGTTGATGTTCCGGTTGACGATGTACCTGCAGTTGAGAAAAAGGTACTGGTTCTGCCGGGTCCGGTGGCTGAAGGAGGGCTTTCCGATGTACCCGCTGACCGAGACGTAGTCTCCCGTCTCCGACACGGGGATCATTCCTTCGAACGGACGCTCGCCGAACACGTCGACCAGCCGCCGCGGGAGCGGGACCGGTTTCAGGTTGAAGATCTGGTCGTCATCACTGATGAACTGGACCGCGATTGCCGGCTTGCTGATTGCCATCCGGTGGACCACGTCATAGAGATGGCGGAATTCGGTGGAAGAGCTCTTGAGGAATTTCCGGCGGGCCGGGACGTTGTAAAAGAGATTCTGGGCCATGATGGTGGTCCCCTGCCACCGCCCTTCGTGGGAAACCTGCGGCGTGCCTCCTCCGTCGATTTTCACCACGACCGCCGCTTCGTCTTCCTGCCGGCGGGTCTTCATGGTCACCTGCGCGACGGCTGCGACGGAGGCGAGCGCCTCGCCGCGGAACCCGTAGGTCCGTATTTCCTCCAGGTCCTCGTAGCTCCCGATTTTACTCGTGGCATGGCGGAGGAACGACGCAAGGGCGTCCTGCTCGTCCATGCCCGACCCGTCGTCCGTCACCTGGATGAGCTTTTTCCCGCCGTCCTTCACCACCACCAGGATGTTCTTCGCCCCCGCATCGAGGGAGTTTTCGAGGAGCTCCTTCACCACCGATTCGGGCCGCTGGATGACCTCACCCGCGGCGATCTTGTTTGCGATGTGGTCCGGAAGGACGCTGATCCTGCGCTGGCTCATTGTGCGAACAGTGCCTCCACGAACGCCGTCCGGTCGAACGGCTGCAGGTCGTCGATGGTCTCGCCGACGCCGATATATTTCACCGGGATGTTCATCTCGTGTGCGATTGCCAGAACAATTCCTCCCTTTGCCGTCCCGTCGAGCTTTGTCAGGACGATGCCCGTCACTCCCACCGACGCCAGAAATTCCTTCGCCTGCCGGAGTCCGTTCTGACCGGTCGATGCGTCCAGCACGAGAAGGACCTCGTGCGGGGCCTCCGGGTTCTTTTTCTGTATGACGCGCCTGATTTTCTTCAGCTCCTCCATCAGGTTCACCCTGGTATGGAGGCGGCCGGCGGTATCGATGATCACTACGTCCGCACCCCGTGCCGTTGCGGCGCTGACGGCGTCAAACGCCACCGCGGCGGGGTCCGAACCCGGATCCTGACGAATCAGTTCCGCGCCCGCACGTTCCGCCCAGAT
>JBGPYM010000277.1:0-3931 GCA_041493205.1 Bacteroidota bacterium | reverse complement strand
GCACTTGGAAACGACCGTCCTATCGGATCAGGGAAAATATTTGTACCTTCCCCGGTCTCTGGGAAACAGGCCGGCAGACGGGAGTCCGGAGACCTTTGACCGGACAGGAGCTCAACACGAATGCGGGAGGTAAGATGATCGCCGAAAGACTGAAGGGACTCTCACGATGTTTCGTCCTGGTGCTTGCCCTGGCATGTGGAGCGCACTCCGCGTATTCGCTTGCGCCGCACTCGGGCCGGTCGGCGGGACAGGACTCAGCGATCATCGAAGAGGGAAAATTTCGACTGCACAAGTTCGAACAACCTATCGGAGAAGAAACCTACCGCATCACCAGGGCAGGTGATTCATTGTTGGTCACGATCGACTTTAAATTCGCGGACCGCGGGTCACCGGTCCCCCTGACGGCCGCGTTTCGCGGAGATCTTCAGTATGCGCCGGGGGCTTTTGATTGTAAGGGGATGACGTCACGGTTCTCCTCGGTTGATGCGGCCGTCAGGGTCGGCCCGAAGGGGATCCGAATGCGTGAAGGGGAGCAATGGACTGATGCGCCGCGGCCGAAGGAGCTCTTTACGCTGACAGGGTATGCTCCTGTCACTATGCAGATGTTGATGGTGCGCTATTGGAAATCACACGGAGAATCTTCGGCAATTGAATGTCGCCCGCGTGGACGTGTGGAGATCGAACGCCGCGGCAACGATACCATCTCGCTTAACGGCAAGTCTGAAACGCTGAGTCGTTACACGGTGCGTGGTCTCATCTGGGGACGCGAAACTCTCTGGTTTGATTCAGGAGTGCATCTGGTCGCGGCCGTAACGACGGATGCCGAGTTTGACCATTTTGAGGCGGTTCGCGAGGGGTTCGAACAGGCGCTCGGTACATTTGTGGAACGGGCCGCAGAGGACGGGATGGCCGCGCTTGCAAACATTTCGAGTAAGATTGCCGGAACCAGCGCTGACACTATTGCGATCGTGGGCGGGACACTCATTGACGGAACCGGACGGGATGCATTACCGGACGCTGTTGTTCTGATCGAGCATGGGAGGATTGCGGCGGCCGGCCCGCGCCGGGAGATCGGGATCCCTCTGAATGCGCAGAGGGTGGACGCTCGGGGAAAGACCATTCTCCCCGGTTTGTGGGATATGCACGCACACTTCGAGCAGGTGGAATGGGGTCCCGTGTACCTCGCGGCCGGAGTGACAACAGTAAGGGATTGCGGCAATGAACTCGAATTTATCACCGCCGCGCGTGATGCGATCGCGGGCGGCCGCGGACTCGGCCCGCGCATCCTCGCCGCGGGCCTCGTCGATGGATCGGGGCCCCAGGCTCTCGGCGTAGCTCGCGTGGACACACCTGCGCAGGCACACATGTGGGCTGAGCGCTACCATGCCGCCGGATTCGAGCAGATAAAGGTCTACAGCTCCATGAAGCTCGAAGAAATAAAAGCTGTGGCGGCGGAAGCACACCGCCTCGGCATGACGGTGACCGGGCATGTACCTGAGGGATTGAATGCCTTTCAGGTTGTTGAGGCTGGGCAGGATCAGATAAGCCACATGATGTACGTTCTGCAGGTGATGCTCCCTCCATTGCCGCCTGGGACCAAAAGACTGGACCGGATGAAGGCCGCCGCTTCCATCGACCTGAATTCCGCAGAATCGCGACGGGCGATTGAATTTTTCAAAGTGCATGGCACGGTACTCGATCCCACCCTGGCGCTCGCCGAGCTATTCACTGCCACGACAGACAAGCCTGCCGCCAGCTTCGAACCGGGCGTTGACAAAGTGCCTCCGGAGCTTTCCGGCGGTCTCGTCACCGCCGGGCCGCCTTCACCCTACTCCGAGCTGGCGGAGAAACTCTTTGAGAAGGAATTGGCAATTCTGGGGGCGTTGCACAGGGCGGGAGTGGCCATCGTGGCGGGGACCGATCAGGCGGTTCCTGGTCACAGCCTTCACCGCGAGGTGGAGTTGTACGTAAGGGCCGGATTCACTCCGATGGAAGCGATTCAGTCGGCGACGATCGTGCCGGCGCGCGTGATGCGTCTCGAGCAACGGCTTGGCACGATCGAAGCGGGAAAGGGAGCGGACATCATCATCGTGGAGGGAAATCCGCTCGAGGACATTCGGAATATCCGCAACATCAGATTCGTGATGGCGAGAGGTACCCTCTACTCGACTGCAGAGTTGTGGAAAAGTGTTGGGTTCAAGCCTTAGGAACCCGCCTGGCGTCGAACATGGCGTCAAAAGGAGTCGTCCCCCGCGCAGCCTCCTGTAACTGGCTAGGGTTCCTCAGGCACATTGCGAAAGAAGTGCAGCAGTTTCTCTCCATCGAGCCTGCCATTGGTCCTCACGCCGCTGCACACATCGATGCCGAATGGTTGAACCTGATTGATCGCTTCCCGGACATTCTCAGCCCTGAGGCCTCCCGCGAGGAATACTGGGCACCTGGCGAGGTCCCGGATTGCGCGGCTGATGCTCCAGTCGTGGACCCTGCCGGTCCCGCCGAGTTCCTTAATTTTCAGGTTTGGGTTCCCGCTATCGAGGAGCAGGGCGTCCACCTGCTCGGAAATTTCCATCGCCTCATCGACTGATTGTTTCCCGAGGACGTGAATGACCTGGACGATCTTGGTCGATGGAAGTGCGGCTTTGAGTTGAGCGTATGTACCGTCGGACAGGGAGTCAACGATCTGGATGGTGTTCGTCAGGGTCCGTCCATGATGCTCCACGATGCCGTCCACGGATGTCTCGCTTGTCAGGAGGAAAGTCCCGACAGGTGGGGGGACCGAAAGGGCAATCTCTCTGATCAGTTCATCAGGGATTGGCCCCGGGCCACTGGGCATCCTTCCGACAAGGCCAATGGCTGAGGCACCAAACTCGATTGCTGTCTTTGCTTCCTGTATGCTTGCTATGCAGCAGATCTTAACTCTTGGCTTCATACTCTCTGATGATCGTTCTGAACGCCAGCACGGCGCCCCTACCTCTTCGTCCAGGCCCATCCGGTAATACGCCATCCGCCCTCGCCTTTGTGCAGTGCTACTGTGAACATCGAGCCGGTCTCCTTCACCTGCTTCCCCTTCTTCTTGAACGTGTAATCCGCCGGAACGACGACATAGGCACGGTCTGCTGTGATATCGACGTGCCGGGGGTTGGAGAAAGTGACGATGCCATCGGTGATCCCGTTTTTCTTGGCGTCGACATCATACGCATTGAACCAAATCGAGCACGCCCCCGCACCGTGCCACTCGTGGGGCGGAAATTCGTCGATGATGGACATTTGATCGGCGCACACCGCCTCAGCCGCCTTCGCGTCCCCCTTGTTGAATGCGTCCAGGAATTGATTCACGCAGGACATCACACTCGTCTTTTCAGATACGGCAGTCTGCCCCACGGCGGTTTGTCCCACTGCCAGGATGGCCACTGCACATGCGACAAGTATCTTATTCATGTGTACTTTCTCCATTGGGAATATGAATGTAAGAACGTGGACATGTTTCCAGTATGATCCTGGAATACGTTCGCTTCTAACGCCCCGGCGTTTGCGTGCTCCCCCCCTGTGTACGACGGGCAACCTCGGTCATGACCGGAACGAATCCCTCCCCTGTGTCGTTGAGCACCTCCAACCGCACCATACCTCCCTCAGCGTACCAGCGCACCTGCTGGTCGAAGGTTTTGCCGGGTGCCTGAACCTTAGTGGCGAGTACGAGGGTGTCTCCCGTAAACGTCCCGCGGTACTGGGGATGGTCGCCGAAGTTGTTGTACATGGACAGCACGTATTGCTTCTCGTGCCGGTCGTAGCCGAGGAATCCAAAACCCTTATAGGCGCCCAGCGCGGGATTGACGCTCCGTTCATCCACAAACAAGAACATAGAATCGAGAACCCACGAGATCTCTGAGGTTCCCTTCCCCACGGATTCCGTCTTGACCATGCGGCCGGGGAG
>JBGPYM010000035.1:0-16970 GCA_041493205.1 Bacteroidota bacterium | reverse complement strand
GCCAAACGACTCGACATTCTCATGCAATTCGTCATCGAGGCGCTGGTTGTGACAACGATCGGCGGTGCGCTCGGCGTGCTCGCCGGCGTGGGTGCGATCCAGATCGCGAGGGTGTTCGAGATCGGCGGATCGGACACGAAGTACCTGGTGACGCCGTTCTGGGTCGGTATGGGCTTAGGCATGTCCGCCGTCACGGGCCTTGTCTTTGGCGTCTATCCCGCATGGAAGGCAGCGAATCTCGATCCCATCGAGGCTCTCCGGTACGAATGACCCCAATGCCGGTCCGGGTACCCGTGTGGCGTGCACTCGTGTGCACTGCCGCATTCTGTCTGTGTGCCGCGATCGCCTGCGGTCAGACGACGCCGGGTAGTCCGGTGTTCAAGAAATACCGCCCCCCTCCTGATCCCCCCCTGATTGAACCCTCCGATGCCCTGTATCAGATCTGGCAAACCTTCCTCGTCACGCGCAGGGCGAATGCGGGAGACATGCTGGCGCAACATGAGCTCGGCCTCCGCTATCTGTTTGGAAGAGGCGCGGCGCCCGATACCGTCAAGGCAGCCGTCTGGATCAAAAAGGCGTCAGACCAGGGATATGTTCCCGCGCGCTTTAACGAAGCCATCCTGAACTATCACGGCTGGGGCGTTGACTGGGACCCGTTTGCCGCGTACCGGAATTTCTTCTACTGCGCGGAACGGAAAATGCCCGAAGCTGAATTTGCGATGGCGCAGTTCCTCACCGAAGATCTGGTGGTTCCGCGCAACGACGACTCGGCCCTCGCCTGGATCAAAAGCGCGGCCGACTCGGGGTACGCCCCCGCGAAAGAAGCGCTCGTTCGTCTGGAGAAACAACGAAGCAGCAGGAAAGCCGAGGATACGCTGCATGCCCGGGGAGCGCCGTCCAATCCTGCCATGGTCTTTCTGGATATTCAGGCCGACACTTCGGAGGCGATGAGCGACAGCCTGCTCCTCCGCGAGGCCATCCGCACGGCAGGACCCGCGTTGAAACGCGCGCTCGGGATGTCGAAACTCCTCGAGGGAGAACTCGCGACGGATTCCGCGACCATGGCAGGGGTCCGTCAGGCGGCCGATGCCGGGAGTCCGGAGGCACTGACTCTTCTGGGGAGAGCACACGAGAAGGGGACCGGCGTTCCGAAGGACGCAGTGAAGGCGGCTTCGTATTATTGCCGCGCGATCCGCGTCGATTCGCCCCGGGCGGGTGAGTTGCTCTGGAATTTCCTGCAGGAAAAAGGGACCATCGCACATATCACTTCTGCCGCATCCGCAGGAAATCCCGAAGCCCGGTTCGCCTGGGCCGGCATCTCCGCCCTCGGATTCGACGCCGCACTCATGCAGGCCCACGCGTTTATTACGCCGGCACAGGCGTTCCAGATGCTTGTGAAGTCGGCAGACGAGGGTTTCCTCCCGTCGCTCGTGGAAGAGGGGCTGTGCTATTATGCAGGACGCTGGATCCCCCAGAACATGGACAGGGCCATTGCCGCCTGGCAGGAGGCGGCACGGCGGGGGAGTCTCGATGCGAAGGTCCGGCTTGCGCTCACTTCCCTCAGGTCGCCGGAAGATACGGCGGGACGGGGATCAGCCCCGGCCGTGCTCGTCGCGGCGGCAGACCAGGGGTCGGTCCTGGCGGAGTTCGGCTTAGGATATTGCTTCGAAACCGGGACGGGGGTCGCCCCGCAAAAAGCAGAAGCCGCCCGGTACTACAGGGCGGCTTCGGTCAGGGGGAGCCAGGACGCCTACCGCGCCCTCCGGAGGATGCATGATGCCGTCAGGCCCGACGACGCCGAATTCACCATGCCCGATTAAAATCTCTTTTTGCTTTTCTCTTTTCTCTCTTCTCTCTTCTCTTTTCTCAGCGTCTCTGCGATGAATCTTCTTAGTAGAGGAACATCGGCTTCGCCAGGATGTGCGACACCTTCGGCCGGTAGTTCTCGCTGTCGTACAGCTCCGCAACATCCACCGTCTTCTTTCCCTGTGAGATCGTGTCAATCGGAACGACCGTATATTTTCCCTCCCGGAGAGCGACCAGCTTGCCGAACTCACCACGGAGCACAAGGTCGGTCGCGAGGCTTGCGTAACTGATTGCCACCATGCGGTCGAGCGCGTCGGGTTCCCCGCTCCGCATGAGATACGCGACCTGCTGGTAAATGATGTGATTCCCTGTGATCTTCTGCAGCGCGTCTCCTGTGATCGCGCCGATGCCCCCCAGCTTTTTGTGCCCGTATGCGTCCGCCTGTCCGTATTCCACGATCTTGCCCCCCACCATCTGCGCGCCCTCGGAAATCGTCATGATCGCGTAGTTGCTCGGATTCTGCTTCTTGTCCTCCACGAGAAACTTCGCCAGCCGTTCGGGGTCGAAATGGACCTCCGAAATGATCGCGCGGTCCACGCCGGCAAGGTAGGCCGAAATGAGGGACGTTTCGCCCGAGTTCCTGCCGAACAGCTACACGATGGCGATGCGTTCGTGTGACCCGGTCGGCGTACGCAGGTTCGTGATAAAGTCCACGCTCCGCGTGACGGCTGTCGAGAACCCGATGCAGTAGTCGGTCCCGAACACGTCATTGTCCATCGTCTTGGGGATGGCAACCACGGGGAACCCCTCCTGGTGGAGGCGGACCGAGTAACTCAGCGTGTCGTCCCCCCCGATGGTGATCATCGCATCGACTTTCAGGAGCGAGAGCACCCGCAGGATATGCGGCGTAAAATCGAGTCTACCCTCGGCCGTCTGCCGGTGCTTCGGATCCGCCAGAAAGGCGGGGGCGTCGGCCGGTTTCACCCTGCCGGGATTGGTGCGGGAGGTGTGGAGAAAGGTCCCGCCCGACCTGTCGATCGTGCGGGTATTGCTCTTGGTCAGCGGGATGACCCACTCCGACGAGCTATCGGGATCGTCCGGATTGTAGTTCAGCAGACCTCCCCATCCGCGGCGGATGCCCAGTACTTCGTAGCCCGCGTCGATCGCCCGGAAGACAACGGCCTTGATGCAGGGATTAAGACCGGGTACGTCTCCGCCCCCGGTGAGTATGCCAATGCGCTTCATGGAGTGCTCCTTGCGTTCATGCCTTCATGCGTTTTCCTTTTTCCTCATAGGTGAAGATCCAGCCGCAGATCTTCCCCGGGTCGATGTCCGAGAGACCGTTCCAGTAGTCGCGGTTATTCATCGTCCGTGAACTTGTTTCGTCTGCCGGCAGCGACTCCACCATCCTGGTGATTTCCGCAAACCGGTTCCGCCAGAGGCTCATGTTCTTTTCGCGAAGGTCCACCCAGCCGTCATGTGCCCACCGGTCGATTGCCCGGGGTGTTGCCTCCAGAACGTCATCGCCTCGTTCCGGCGGGATCTTGATCGTCTCCCCCCGGAGCATGGAGGTCCCGTTCGGGAGAAGTATCGGTATGCCGATCGAGATGATCTGCGCCCTGAGCTGGTCGTCGATCTCGATGAGGTCCAGAAGCCGCCGGCTCATCGTCCGGGCATCGGTCCGCAGGATTGTCCGGACATCCCCGAAGCAGAGCTTCAGCAGGTACGATTCGTACAGGAGCTTCGAGAGACGGGGCGGACCGAGCATCTCGAAGGCAACGCTGTCGACCCCGTGCTCCTTCTCGAGTTTCTTCAGGCTGTTGAGCGCGCTGTTGAACATGAATCCCGCCCGGTACGTGGGGGAGAGGGTTGCGTTGTCGAGGGCGTTAATAATGTCGTGCCCCGTGTTCCCTCCGCGTATCTCAAAGACTGCGTTTTCCGCGATCTCCTCCGGTGTGACGAATTCCATCTGGCCGGGAGTCGATATCGCCTCGAATTCGCCCCGCGAAAAAAGGCCGTTTTCCCCCGTGTCGATGTAGACCGATTTCAGGGTCTGTTTGATCGGCTGCGCGACTCCGGGCATCCTGAGCCGCAGTTTCCCTTTCAGCGCGACCGCCTTTCCCGGCGGGCAATCCACAAGCGTGATCGGCTTGCCGCGCTTTGTCACCTCCCCGTAGGCGATCCGTTTCCAGGCGATCGCGGCGGTGGGTT
Source organism: Bacteroidota bacterium (assembly GCA_041493205.1). GTDB lineage: Bacteria > Bacteroidota > Ignavibacteria > UBA10030 > UBA6906 > JBGPYM01. Next base: position 12,953 of record JBGPYM010000035.1, on the reverse strand, counting down.
TGATTTCCTTCGTAATCGGAGCGTCCGGCGTGCGACCCATCAGGAACAGGAGGAGCGTGTGCGCTCCGGCAACTGCCGATTTCGACAGGAGGACCCGTGACGGTTTTTCCTCGCTGTGCGTATACGGGATATTGAGACCCATCCCGCCGGTGCCGCTGGTGCCGATTTTGACATAGATGCCGGTTCTCGCTTCCTGCATGGAGCGGTACATGATCTGCACATGACGGATCAGCTGGGGGATATAGAGCGTACAGAGTAGGCGCTCGGTGGCGTCGAGCAGTGCGGGTGCGGCGCGTTTCCGGGAGGAGCGCGCCTTGCGGACGTTCCGGAGGACTTCCCGCGTTACCTGGAAGATGTCCTGATACGCGATGCCGGTAGCCGAGTTGACGCAATCAACCACGACGTCGGGCTTATAGCGCTGGAGCAGTCGAAACAGGCTCGAGCGGCGGAGCACCGGTCCGGTCAGCTCATCTACGATGTCTTCAATGATCATCCTGCGGTACTTTTCGCTCGACAGTATCAGCTCGCGGGGCATGTCCTTGAGCTGGTCGCGCACGAAGATGTTTCCCCACCAGGGGACGAAGAAATCCTTGCCTGCATCAGGGTAGTGGACGCGGAGTTCCGCGACCGCTTCCGTTGCCTCCGCCTTCGTCAGAGAGGTGACGATGATCCTCCGCGGCCGCTCTTCCATGAAGCGGCGGCAGACGGCGGTGCCGACGAGACCCCACCCGCCGATGACGAGCACAGTTTTTCCGCGAATATCCATACGACAAGAGAAGTGATGGGTGATTCGGAATGTGAGGAACGCTGCGAGAACAGAGAGGGTGACCCTTCATCAATGTACGGGAAGGGCGTCGAAGAAGCAAGAAGGCCCTCCCGCGATGCAACGCGGGAGAGCCTTTGTGCACATCGTCGTGTGCGGACCGGAGGACTCAGTGCGTTGTGATCGCCGCCGAGAACGCCCTGTCACCCCATCCGAATGTCAGCGTCGCGGATGACGGGCCCGCAGGTTCAAACCAGATGCGAAACGGGTCTATGGACGCCGCCGGCGTCTCCGCTTTCATGCTGATGCGCGCAAGTTCGTTCTTGCGCTCATAGGCAGGCTCGCCTCCTCCCGGCTTCTTGCTCACGATCAGCGTGCATCCAGACGGGGAAGGGATTGAATAGAGGGTGTAGGATCCCCTCGGCACCATGACGCCGCCGATGCGGAGATCCGCCTCCGTCATCAGCGACGTGGCGTTATTCGCGCCGGTCCGCCAGACGGAGTCGTACGGCACCACCACTCCCCAGATCACGCGGCCACGCATGAACGGCCGGCTGTAGTGTATGCTGATATTCTTCCCGCCCAGCTCGAAGGAGGCGGAATCGTTGGGGCTGAGGGGGCGTACCCGGTCGTTTTTCTCGAACGGCACGGAGACCGAGGTATTCTCCCAGAGCAGCGTCATGACACCCGACGTTTTTCCCCGCGGCTGCAGAACAATCGTGAACGTGTCAACGGGTGCCGGAAGGTGCTCCACCCGCGCATCGAACCGCGCAAGGTCCAGCGAGGGCGTGTACCCCGTCCCCCATTGCCCGGTCTGCTTGTTCAGGATGACCTTCCACCCCTCCTGTGAAGGGAGGGTCCAGAGCGTGTACGTGCCGCGGGTCACCGGGACGCCTCCGAACGTCATGTCGAAATTCGTCTTCAGGTGCGTCGCTTCGTTCGCGCCCGTCCGCCATACCTGGTTCCACGGGACAAGCTGCCCCATGATTTTCCTCCCGCGCATCGAGGGACGGCCGTAGTTGATCCCGACGACGCAGGTGTCGAGGGAGAGTGAGACGGAGTCACGAGGACTCTGGATCGTCCGTTGCTGGGCATCCGCCGTGGCGGACATCAGCAGCAGACACAGCGCCATCAGAGACGGGAACATCATACGTTGCATACGCTTCCTTCCGCTATGAGAGAGAACAGCTGTGAGGGGGCGTGCGAACCGCCCCGGTCAGACTTTTTCTACCACGACCGCTGTGCCGTACGCCAGGACCTCGGTGACGCCCGACATCACCTCGTTGGCGTCGTACCGCATCCCGATGACGGCGTTAGCGCCATGCTCGGTCGCGTGCTGCATGAGGAGGAAAAACGCCTCCTGGCGTGCCTTTTCGCACAGCTCCTGGAGGAGTGAAATGTTGCCGCCGAAGAGAGTCTGAATGCCCGCACCGATGTTGCCGATGATCGAACGGGAACGGACGGTGATCCCCCGGACGACGCCCAGGGTGCGCACAACACGGTAACCGTCCAGGGTGAATGCCGTTGTCACAAGCTTTGGATCCATGACGTCAATCCTGAATGTGGTCTATTTTATTTTGATCGAGGCGAGAACCTTGTCATACGAGGCAACGTAGTCGTCCCGCTGCGGGCGGTACCAGTCCATGGTGACGCGGTACACCTTGTCGTTCTTCACCACAAAGACGAATCGCCGCTCGACGTTCGACGTTACCTGGTAAGTCAGGGTGCGTGCCGGTTGTCCTCCGACGGTGGCGTTCCCCGTGTTGGTCGTCCTGAATTTTCCCTTGTTCTGGTCGAAGACCTTGTCCACCGTCAGGCCCTTGGCTCCGAAAACGTCGATCCTGATGGAACAGTCCTGCCGTCCCCCCCGCAGCTCGACGACCTCTTCGTTGTTCCCCTTCGGGGCACCCGTGAAGTTGAAGTTGTCGGGATACTGGAATGAAAAGAGCTTGCCGGTGTATTCCGCCATCGTCGGGGAGGGGAGCGTCTGATCGCGCCCGGGCACCCTGGGCACAGGGAACTGGAACGAACCAAGACTGGCGTCGAACACCGCCCGGTGCGCCTCAAAGAGGCCGGCAAATCCGGCAAACCGTATGTCGTACAGAAGAGTGTCGACCCGGACAAAAATGTGCTCACCGGATTCCTTGACGTTTTTCGACCATGCGCCGGTGTACGTGAATTTCATGCCGGCCTTTCCGTTGACGGTCACGGGCTGCTCGGGGGTGAGGGCGAATCCGTTCTTTGACATTTCGTCGATGATCCGCTTCTTCTCCTGGTCAGGCGTGGGGGACTTGATGATATCGACCATGATGACGACTCCGTCCGGATAGGGGCCGTTCGCGTCCAGGAACTTCTTGTCGACTTCCGCGAGATTGAAAAAGCTGGCGCGCCCCACCTGCGTGTTTGCCACCCAGCCCTTGGGGTATTGAATGGAATACCCGTAGCCCGGATCGCGGTAGGAGTCCATCTCGCCCACCTTGACGGGCTCGACTTTCCTCTCACCGCCGCAACCGGCAAGGAGAAGGAATCCGAGCGCGAGGAATATTCGAGCGTGCGTGGTCATCGTGATGCCTTCCAGGATTGTTGTTGGATGATGAATGCTCAGGTTCGCGGGATGACGGTGTCGTACCATGGCTTCTTTTCGCGGACACCGACTTCGTCGATGTGCAGATGTTTCGATTCGGTGTATTCCTTGAGCCCGTCGAGGCCGAACTCCCGGCCGATGCCGCTCTGCTTGTAGCCGCCGAAGGGGGCGCGCTCGCTCAGCAGGTGCCATTCGTTGATCCAGACCGTGCCGGTCCGCAGGGCCCGGGCGACCGCCAGCGCCTTCTCGCGGTCGCGCGACCAGACCCCCCCGGCGAGCCCGTACACGGAATCGTTTGCCATGCGGATGGCGTCATCCACCGAGGAATACCGTAGCACCGAGAGGACCGGCCCGAAAATCTCCTCGCGTGCAATCGTCCATGTGTTGTCGACGCGGTCGAACAGCGTCGGTTCCACGAAAAAACCGCGGGCGCATTCGCCCTGTGCCGGTAAGCCGCCCCCCGTGCGGAGAATGGCGCCGTCCTTCTTCCCCTGCCGGATATATCCAAGAACCGTCTCCCGCTGCTTCCGGGAAATCAACGGCCCCAGATCGGTCACAGGATCCTTTGGGTCGCCGATCCGCATGGACCGTATGCGCTCCACCATGCGTTCAACAAATGCGTCCGCACTCTCCTCCGGGAGGAAAAGGCGCGTACCGGCTTCGCAGCATTGCCCCTGATGATAAAACATAGCGTAGACCGAACCGTCGACCGCGAGATCCGGGTCGGCGTCGGCAAGCACGATGTTCGCCGATTTCCCGCCGCATTCCAGGGTTACTTTCTTCAGTGTGCCGGCGGCATGCTGCATCACGAGCCGCCCCACGGCGGTGGATCCTGTGAAAGCGATCTTGTCAACCAGCGGGTGCGTGCAGAGGGCGGCGCCTGCCTCTTCCCCGGAGCCCGTGATGATATTGACGGCGCCCTTCGGGAATCCCGCTTCATGGATGAGCCGTGCCAGCTCCATCGCTGTGGCGGGGGTCTCCTCGGAAGGCTTGAGAACGACGGTATTGCCGGCCGCCAGCGCGGGCCCCAGCTTCCAGATCGCCATCTTCAGGGGAAAATTCCAGGGGATGATCGCCGCGACAACCCCCACCGGCTCGCGGATCAGGATATTGGTGCTGAATCCCGGCCGCGATACGCCGTCAAGCTGCTCGGTCAGGTCGGTGAGCGCCAGTTTCGCGAAGCCGCTCAGATTGCGGGCGCTGAGGAAGATATCCTCTTTCGCCTTTTTGAGCGTCGATCCGGAATCCGCCACTTCGAGATCGACCAGGAGCGCCGATTCTGCGGAAATTTTTTCCGAAAGTTTTTTGAGAAGGGCAGATCGCTCTTCGCGCGGCATCCGTGGCCAGTCGCCGCGGTCAAATGCCGCGCGCGCAGCGCGCACGGCTCGGTCGGCGTCCCCCGCATCGGCGCGTACAAATGTCGCCACGGGTTCGCCGTTAAAAGGGTTCAGGGAAGGGAACGTCCGCCCCGCCGATCCCTCAACGAAATCGTCGTTAATGAAGAGCCGGTACTCTCGTACGGACTGCATCCTTCTTCTGGAGGTAGGGTCTGTGGCGCTCAGGCGGGGAAGAGAGACCGCCGTTCATCGGCGAACGTCTCTTCCGGGAGATTTTTCGACCGGGGAAGATAGGGAAAAAAGGGGAGAGGTTCAAGAAAAGCAGGAATTCACGCCTTCCCGCACTTCCCCCCGTCGTTCCCGCACTCACAGGGGAACATTGCATCCGATCGGAGCGTCTTAAATGCAGTGCAGGTAAACCTTTTCACGGGAGGGGTGAAGACTGTGGCCATTGGCACGGGTATTGAACCTCTCAATCGGTATATTCCCATAGTCCCGTCTGTTCACCCTTCCCGGGAGACAACAATTATGAAACGATTGAGCTACTTCGTTCTGGCGGCTCTCTGCCTGTCGATCGCATTCCGTGCAGCCGCGCAGCCTCCAACGCACCTGATCCGTCTTGAAGCGAAGGTCAGCCCGCGGCCGGTGCCTGCAGTCGAATTGCACTGGGTCGTACTCGTCCCTACCTTTGCGGTTCCCACGGTGACGCTCTACAGGAGCATGGACGATTCTCTCCATTTCAGCCCCATTGCCGTCACCCAGGCCTCCGCCTACACCGATCTGCAGGTAATGGAAGGGCACACCTATTTCTACGTTGTGGGAGGAGGGCAGGATATCTTCCGGAGCAATATCGTCAGCGTCGATATCGGGCCGCACCCGCCCAGAGTGACCGGGACGATTGAAGGCACGGTCACGGACAGTCTGACCGGGCATCCGCTCCCGTTCGCGACAGTCCTCTTCTTCCGGCCGTCGAGTCCGGTTCTCTGGCTCCCGCAGGTGCTCGCCGACAGCGCCGGACACTATCATGCGGTCCTCGATACGGGCACCTATCTCGTACTCTGCCAGCCGCCGGCATGGATGGTGATGTCGATGTCGCTCCTTCCGCCGTACAGGCAGGAATGGTACAAGGACGCCGCGGACCCGGCGCACGCGACGCCGGTTCCTGTCGCGGAAGGATCCGTAACGAAGATCAGTTTTGATCTCGTCCGGTTCACCCCTTCCCTCCTGGCGCACATCCGCGGAACCGTCAGAGATTCGATGGGCACCCCGTTGCGGGGCGCGGCCGTGGCAATCCAATCGACCGTGCAGGCAATGATCGAGCTCTCCGCCGCCACTGATCCGGCGGTGGACAATCCGGGCGAGTCGTTTGCATTTGACGGTCTTGGCGTCCTCCGCGGGATCGTGTGGAAAGGAGTGACCGATTCTTCAGGAATGTTTGGCGCGACGGTCATTGCAGGCCGGGCATATATTGCGATGGCGGCCAAGGAAGGATTCTTCCCGCAATTCTATGATCACAAGAACAGTCCATTGGATGCAACGATTATCCACCTGAGCGGAGATGTCGGATCGATCGACTTCAACCTGAATCCGATCCGGCCGCCGCACCTGTTCAGCATCAGCGGGGTCGTGAAGGATTCCACGGGCGTCCTCGTGCCGTCCCGGATCATCGTGTTTCCGCTTCGACCGCGAGCGGCGAAGGATGTGGTGCGATTCGGGTATACCGATTCGCTCGGCGCCTACACCGTGCCACGTCTCCTTCCCGGAAAATATATCGTCTTTGCCATTCCGTTCGGACGGTATGCACCGGCCTTCTACAAGAAGGGCGCATTCGGCATCATCCGCTGGAAAGAAGCGGATACGGTCGCAGTGGCAGGTGATGTCGCGGGGATCGACATCGGCGTGGTAAGCATCCATTGCACCGGCGTGGCGCAGCTCCACGGCGTGGTCCGGTCGGGGGGACAACCCCTCGATGGCGTGAATGTTCTGGCGCTTACCGGCGACGGCGCCGTCGTAGGGTACGGCCTCTCCGATGATGCAGGCGCTTATGTCATCGACGGTCTGGCGACAGGTCCGTTGACCCTGGTGGCGGACTGTGAAGGGTACACGACAGTGCAACAGCCGCTCAACGTGGGGCCGTCGGACTTCGCGCTGACCCGGGATATCACGCTCGGTGTCGCGACATCCGCCGGAGGAGAGGAGATCACGCCGAAGGAGTTCACGCTCCTGCAGAATTATCCCAATCCGTTCAACCCGTCCACGAGGATCAGGTTCACTCTCCCTGTTGCGAGCAACGTGAACATCACAGTGTTCAACCTCCTCGGACAGGACGTGGCAACGCTTGTCAACGCTCTCCTCCCGGCGGGAGAACAGACAACAGTCTGGAACGGACGGGATGCGTCGGGACGCAGCGTGGCAAGCGGAATCTATTTCTACCGTCTGGTGGCGTCAGGGGTCAATGGCGGGAACGATTTTACAGCAATGCGGAAAATGATCCTGCTGAAGTAATACAAAGTGCAAGGGGTCACCCATCGGGTGACCCCTTTTTTTATTGGTAGTAGCACCGGCGTCCCTGCCGGTGGCTCTTCCTTGAGTCAGATTCCCCTCTGCACTCCGTAGTGGCACGGGCCAAGATGCAGTGGGACGGGCGTCTCGCCCGTCCAATTCTGCTACCATAGGGAGTGGCACCGGCGTCCCTGCCGGTGGCTCTTCTCGGTTCAGCTTCTGACCTGATGGAGCTCTTTCCGGACTTTCTGCCTGAGCTGCTCCATCTGCTCACGGATGTGCCTGCCGACCGACTGGAGCTGCTCCTTCAGATGCTCCATCTCGTGTTTAATCTTTTCTTTGTGTATCCCCAGAATGGCCGCATCATCTTCGTCGCCATCGTCCGAGTGATACCGGAACGACCGTGACCGGCTGATCTCTTCGGCCGGCACTGTGAGGTCTTTCCGAACCCCTTTCCGGAGAATGCCGATGGTGGCCGACTCCCCCGTGCGGGCATCATCAAGCGCGTCCATGAAGTCGCGGGTGTCTTCGACTGCTTCCTTGCTGACCGTGAGGATGACATCGCCTGCCTTGAATCCGGCCTTCTCACCGGCGCTCCCGCGCTCAACCTCTTCTACAAGAACGCCTTTCCCGTTGGGGGCTTCAAAGTATTCCGCCAGTTGGCGGTTGAGATCGTTGAGCGACAATCCCAGCACGTCGTGCGACGTGAACACGCGGATGCGCGGAACCGGGGGTATCGCCCGCATGTGGGGCATGGGGGCGATGTACGGCATGTTGAACGAGAACGTCCGGCGCGGGGACTTGCCGACAGTGACCGTCATCGTCTTTTTCTCGCCGTGCCTCTGGATGTCAACGGCGACCTTCGATTCGGGTGCAGACGCACGCACGGCATCGGTAAGGTCGCCGGCATCGGCGATGGCAGTGCCGTTAAAGCGCACGATCACGTCTCCCTCGCGCAACCCTCCGTGTTCCGCCGGGCCGTCGTCAAGGACATCGGTGATGAGGGCGCCGGATGTGACGCTGAGATCGCGATCGCGCGCCAGGCGCGGGGTAACGTCCTGCACGGACACCCCCAGCCACGCCCGCCTGTTGCTCCCGGAATGTTCCGTCCGCTTCGATTGCGATTCGTCCTTCTCCTGTGCGGTCAGGAAACCGCTGGCGCATACGACTGCAAGCATGAGGCCCGTTACGACAGTGCGCATATTCATCGGCATTCTCCTCGTTGTTCTCTCTTCTCTATTCTCTATTCTCTCTTCTCTCTTCATTTTGCCTTCAGTATCTCGTACAGTGCCGACCGCGCCTTCTCTCCGCCGATGTTCCCGAGGTAGTACACGGCGTCGCGACGCAGATCAAAGTCCTCGTCGCTCATCGCGACGTTCTTCAGAAAATCCACCGCCCTGTCATTCCCCACGTCGGCGATCGTGTAGACGATCGTCTGTCGTTGATCCGTGCGCGAGCGGGGGAGCGTGCGATACAGGTCCGCAAGGACGGTCACCCGCTGGTTCTTGTCCGATCCGTGTTCTCCGATGAAATCAATCGCGAACCCCTGGATATCCTTGTTCGTATCCTTGGTCGCGATCTCCACAAACACCTGGAGAACATCGTGCTTCGAGAAATTGGTGAGCGCGTCCATCGCGGCCTCCCGCAGAGGCCTGGGTTGATGCATGTCGACCGCGACGTCCCGTAATGTTGTGTACGATCTGTCATCCTCTGTGGTTTCACCCAGGGCATACAGGGCCTCCATTTTGAGCCGCGTACCGGGGTCGAGCTCTTCCTCCGTCGCAAGGCCGCGGAACGGCAGCGCAAAGGCCTGGGGGTGCCCGAGACGGCCGAGTTGCCGCAGTTCGAGTCTCATGGCCCGTTCCATGCTCCGACGCGGCGACGCCAGCGGCGGCCAATCGGGCCGGGGTGTGACAGACGCAACCGCGGGGACTGCCCCCGATGCCGGCCTCGCTCCAGCCACGGCCTGCGGCCGGAGATCGTTGAGGTCAGCCATCGCATCGTCATAGTACCTGCTCTGGGGATGGGCCTCGATGAACCGTTGGTACTCCTCGGCCGCCGCTTTCCGGTCAATGTGCTTCAAACTGTACGCCGACCAGTACTGGGCATCGTCCTTGTAGTCGCTCTTGGGATACGTTGCCAGCATCTCCTTGAACTTCTTCCGCGCCTCCTTCCACTTTCCTTCCAGCACGAGGGCGTACCCTTCTTTGTATGCGGGATAACCGGGATCGGCCTGGTTATCCCCGGTGATCGAGAGGCCGATGTCCGGTGGCGGGGTGTCCCGCCCCGGGTCCGTCAGGCCGGCGGGGCGTCCCTGGCCCTGGAGCGAGGCTGCGATGAGCAACAATGACGCCGCGGCGAATCCCGGGAGAAGTTGGCGGGTCTTCATTGGAGTTCCCTTTCTTTTTCACCAGTGTCCATCAGAGTCTCGGCCATGCGTATTTTGAAGAGGAGGTTCTCACGCCGGATACCCGTGCGGATCATCTCGACGTCCGGGACGTCCTGGTGCTCCTCGATGTTGGCGAGCTCGATGAGTATCTTTTCAAGATCCCCGATCAGCCGGGCGGAGCGCGCGTCCATCGGCTGCCGGCGAAGATAGCGGGCCTCATGGACAAGCGCCCGTGACTGGCGCTGCTCGACACGCAGGTCCAGGGGATGCCCGTCGTCGGTGTTCATGTTGGCAATCCCGATCAGGAGCACCTTCGACTTCTTCAGGTAATCGGTCATTCGTTGCGCCGGTTCATCCGAAAGCACGGCCGGCGATCCCGTTCCCACGATGAGGTCGGGTTGCCGGAACTCCGCCGGCCGGGGCCAGAAGAGAAGCATCGCCGCTGCGACCAGTGCAACTGCCCCGGCGCCCGCCAGGAGCGGCGCCCGGTTGAACGTCACAAACGAAGCAATCTGGTCACGCACCGCCGCCGCACGAGAGGGGTGCCGCGTTTCCTGCGCAAGGATCCGGGATTCGACCTCGTTGGCAAATGCCGTCCAGAACGCCGGATCGCGCTCCTCGCTTGGAGGCGTCACCGGCCTCTGGAGCAACGTGAGCGCGGCACGGAGTTGCAGAAGATCCGCTGCACATGCGGGACAACCCGCCAGGTGCTCTTCGACCCGTTCCCGGTCGGCCTCCCCGAGTTCGCCCGCGGCATACTCGTACAGAATGTCCCCCACGTGCCGCTTCATGTCATCTCTCCTTCAAGAAACTGAAGCTTCACCCTCATCTTTTTCAATCCCCGGAAAAGGTGGGTTTTAACAGTCCCCTGGGAGCACATCAGTATCGCGCTCACCTGTTTCGTCGAGAGCCCGTCCAGGTGACGAAGGATCACCACCGCCCTCTGGAGCGTCGGGAGTTCGTGGAGCGCCTTCTCGATGTGCCCGCGCACATCCTCCCCCTGTCCGAAGGGGGGCTCCTGCGTTGCCCGATGAGCTGCGGGGGATTGAGGATCGACTTCATGCTGTGCCCGCGCACGGTCGCTCTTCACGCGGTTCATCGCCAGGTTCATGACAATGCGGTGAAGCCAGGTTCCGAAATCGGCATCCCCGCGGAATGTCCCCAGCGACCGATGCGCCCGGACAAACGCCTCCTGTGCAACATCGGCGGCGGCATCGTGATTTCCCACAAACCCGAACGCGACGTTGTATGCGTGCTTCATGTGATGTTCCACCAGTACCCGGAATGCCTCGTGGTTCCCTTCCCTGGCACGGGAGATCAGGTGCTGCTCGTCGGCAGCAGGCATGTCCACCCTTGGATTTGAGTGCCGTACTTTCAATTAGACATCCCGGGGGTGTCAGGCGTTGACATGCCGCCGGAAAATAATTATCCGCCCGGCGGCATGTGAGAATGGCAGGGAAAGAGGGCGGTTTCGCCCCCCGCTCACGTGGCGGCGGGGGGAGATGGCGGGGCGCTGTCGCCGGGGGCGAGAATGATCCCCTTGAACCGCTGGTATGCGTACGAGACGGCAAGCAGGATGACGCCCAGCCCTATAAAGGAGAAGATGCGATAGAGCGTATCGAGGAAGGAGAGATCGTAGATGAATATTTTCAGGATCGTGATGCCGAAAAGCACAATCGAGCCTATCCGCAGACTGCGTGAACGGCGCCAGATGCCGACGCCCATCAAAATGATGGAGAACAGAAGCCAGACTCCGGAAAGGAAGAGTTGCTTGAGGTTCTCCAGCCGTCCCAGGTCTTCTGCCGCAAGGTATCCGCCCGACCGGCCTGTCAGGGCGATTTCCCGCTCAAACAGATCGCGGGTCTCACCCGTTACCAGGACCAGGAGGAGGATGACAAGGACCATGCGCAACGTGGAGACAATATCAACCTGCCACGGTAAGGAAGTGCCGGCCCCGTCGAGCCGCCGGACAATGAGGAATCCGCAGGCCGCGGTGAAGAGAAGCGAGGCGCACCGCCAGTTGATGAAGAGTGTGAATTCGGTAATGGGGCCAAATGCAATTCCCCGGAGGGCCGAGGCGCAGATACCCATGAGAAGGGCAAGGAGTCCCGAGATATACAGTGGCTGCGATGCCCTGCCGGTCCCCGCCCAAATCAGGGCGGCACCTGTGGCGCTCCACGCGGCGCCCAGGGCCATCCATCGTTCGAAGTCAAGCACATCCGGGTTTCCCGCGTGATTGCGGATGAGGCCGGAGAAGTAGGCGCTGATCTCTACGCTCACCATCAACACCAGCATGGCGGCAGCCCCGTAGGAAAGCACGGCCGGGACTGTTTTCGAAGCCTCGCCTTTCAAATGCGTAAAGTACCTGCCTGCAAGCCACGCCGATGCGATGAGCGTGGCGTAGGCGAGCGCCCGCCGGTTCAGGAAGAAGGCTGCGCCTTCGTCCGGAAGAGGGACAATTGCGCCGGCAGTGACAATGAGTTTGAGCCCCGCGCCGGCAAACAGGATAAACGCAAGCCATGAGAGGTAGGTACGCTGCCAGCGTGCGCCGAGCCACGCCAGCGCCAGCGCTTCCACCGCCCAGAGGCTGACGGTCGTGGTGCCGGAATACTGTATTGCGGTTGCATCGATCAGCAGAATTCCCGCTGTCACGCCGGCGAATGATACCCAGAGATCATGCCCCCGCTTTCTGACCGTCAGGAGCGCAGACACCGCATAGAACGCGGCCATCATGAATTCCGCACCACCCGTCCATTGATGCAGATCTGGTTCCAGAATCCTGTACAGGGCGATGGTGGCGAAGAGGGCATTTGCCGCCGTCGCAATGCCGCGGAGGACGGAATGTGAGGCCCCCGCGCTGAGCGCTCTGCCAGTGGCAAGGGCGTGAAACAGCAGCCAGAACACGATGATGAAATAAAGAGTCAGGGGGAACACCCGGGGCGTGTAGTCAGTCGAGAACCAGAGGGCGTACACAAGCCACGTCGCACCGAGAGCGAGCGGTTCAAGAACGATCCAGGATGTCTTGCGGAGCGAAATAAGGAGAATCCCCGCGTCGAGAAGAGCGATGTACGTGAAGAGCCCGAGTTCATTCGACTCGCCCGTGCTGAGCAGGAACGGCGTGAGGAATCCGCCCATCCAGGCCAGCAGCGCCACGGCACGGGAGTCGTATTTGAAGGCGTTCACGAATGCGAGCGCCGTCACCCCGGTCATGAGCGCGAATGCGGCGAGCTGGGGAACAAGGTGGTAGAAATTAAACGAGGCGTAGACCGACAGATACAGGATGGAAATTCCTGCGCCGACCAGTCCCTGCGCGAATATCTGGAGCCCCTTTGCGTGCGTTTTTGCTGCCGCGAACAGCAGGCCGATGCCGACGAGGAG
>JBGPYM010000042.1:0-15899 GCA_041493205.1 Bacteroidota bacterium | reverse complement strand
CGGCCGGAGGGTCATACTGTCGGGGATGGCCGGCATGCCCGCCCTGTCGGCTGATATTTTGAACGCGCCGAGAGCTGCGACAATCAGCGAAGGGAGAAAGACCCCTGAAAGAAAGAGATGCCCGGGGGAAATGCGCGATGTAAGGCGCAGGAGGCAGAGGAGAGCGACGAGCAGGGCGACGGAGCAGACCGCAGCAGGGAGCGGGAAGGGTCCGCAAAGGATGCCGCCAATGAAGAGGAGTGCACAGCGGAGGGCGGGAAATGTGTGCAGGGGCGGAGTCCGGATGGATCGCACGTGAGACCTCTGAATTCTGGCATTTCACGTGCGGCAGCCCCCGGGGATGCCGCAGAACGAAACGGGTTAACCTACAATGGCCTCCATGAGTGCGGGCGTTACGCCTGTGAGGTCGGGCGGAGCGGACCGGCCGTTCCGCAGGCGGGCGATGAATTCCTCATGGCCGCGGCCTGCCGCAATGAGCGGGACCGGGTGACGCGTATGCGTCTTGACAGTGATATTCTCGATGTTCCCATGATCGCTCGTGATCACCAGAAGGGTCGAGGTCATGTCGAGTGACTCCAGCAGTCCTCCGAGGAGGCCATCAAACGATTCGAGGACTTTGATCGCTTCGGTGCGGTTCATCGCATGGCCGGCGTGGTCCGTTCTCCAGTATTCGAACAGCACGAATTCATGATTCCGGCTCAGCCCGGCCAGGCGGCGTCCTGCCTCATGCGGGGTGATCGGTTGCATGTCCGGATACCCGAGCCCCTTCCACCCCTCGCCGGTGATATCCGCGGAAACGCCCCTGCCGGCCGCGAGATCGTTTGCACGGAGGAGCGGGATGCCGGCGGAGACGCAGGAGAGCGTCGTCACGGTCAGCCGGGAGCGCTTCTGGTCCATGTAGTCGAAGAACCGTTGGGGGAATGCATTCGCGAAGCACGGATTCTTCTTTGCGTCCAGCAGGCGGCGGAAGATATTCTGTTCCCGGATGATCGGGATGAGGGTCGAATAGGGATGGGGGCCGAAATGACGGCCGGCGACCGCCGCGCCGTTTACGCCGGTGAAGAGTGCCGTCTGTCCGGTCCCGCTCTGCGGGAGGCCGGGGATCCCAAGGTTCGCATCAAGCGGGACAGCCGTCGCCCGGGATGAACGGAGGGTGCTGTGCCGGAGCGAAGGGAGATGGCCGTCGAACAGCGACCGGAGGGCGGGCATTGATGCAGCCCAGACTGGATTGACGTGCGGGTCCTTCGCCCCGATTCCCACCCCGTCCAGAAAGAGCATGACAACATTCACTGGCCCACCCCCTCCCCTCCGCAGGCTAACGGAACGAGGATGACCGCGAGGTGATGTATTTCGCCCACGCCTTTTCGATGGTGGAGTAGTCTTCTTCGAACACTTTCTTGAAGACCCGGTCCACCGTCGTTACGCCGTCAAATTCCTTGTAGACGCGGAATGCCTTCCGCTCGCCGTATTTTTGTACGAGGAACGTCATCGTGCTCCCCAGGATATAGTGGACGTCGTCGCGCTGCGGCGGGTTCTGGTATTCCTGGATGTCCTGGTTCAGGTCCGCAAAGGCGGACATCCTGGCACCGACCGGCGGTGTCATCCCCGACATCTCACCGCAATAGTAGACGGCAAAGGACTCTGACAGCCATCGCGGGCATCCCTTCTGGGCAGTCTCATCGAGGAATGCGAGTGCGAGCTCATAGGAGATCGACCGTTCAAACATCTTGCGTGCCACGAGCGCAGACACCGGCTGCAGGTGGAGGATGCCGCGCTGGTAGAGCGCTCCGCGCCACGGACGCTTCAGGCCGGACTCCGAGAGAAATTTTCCCACCGATTCATATATCCGCACCTCAAGTTTGTTTTTGAGGTCCATCCCGAGGTCGGCGCTGATCGATTTGTATTCAGCCTGAAGGAAGTCCATCACCTTCTTTGCATCCTGTTGAGGAATGACCCTCTGGTATTTCACTTCGAAATGAGCGCTGCTCAGGGTCCCGAACGTTTCCTGCGCCCGCGCCGCAAACAGTGCGGGAAACACCAGAAGAGCGATGCCGAGTGTTGTGCAGCGTGCACGAATCATCGCGATCATGATGATGTGCTCCTTCATTGGTTGTGGTTTGGACTTTCGATCAGGATTGTCACCGGACCGTCGTTCACAATCGTCACCTGCATCATTGCCTGAAATTCACCCGTCAGCACGTTTTCGCGGCCGAGCAGTTCCCGCATCTTCGCAACAAACGCCTCATACAGCGGCAGCGCCTCTGCGGGCGGGGCCGCCTCGGTGAATCCGGGGCGGTTCCCTTTGCGTGCATCGCCATAGAGCGTGAACTGGGACACCACGAGCGCCTTGCTGCCCGTCTCCTTCAGTCCCAGATTCATCTTCCCCGTCTCATCCTCCATGACCCGCAGGCCCGCGCACTTGCCGGCAAGGTAGTCGGCATCTTCCCGCGAGTCGCCGGTGCGAACACCGAGCAGGATGACATAGCCCCGGTCGATCGCGGCGCGCCGTTCTCCTCCGATCGCAACGCTCCCACCGCTCACCCGTTGCACGAGCGCCCTCAAGCGCCTCCTCCGGGGCGGACGGAAGTCAGTATCCGCGGGTGCCCGGCGTAATCGGGCCTCACCTGGACCTGCTGCAGTCCTTCCCCCGCCACGATTGCACGGGCCGAGTCCGCCTGGTTCCAGGCGATCTCCATACAGAGAGCCCCCCCGGGCCTGAGACGTTCGGCCGCGAGGCGGGCGATCCGGCGGATGAACCGGAGACCGTCGCCGCCGTCCGTGACTGCAATCCGCGGCTCAAACTCGCGCACTTCGGCCTGCAGTCCGGCGTACTCCTCCGCGCTGACATACGGCGGATTCGCAACAATCATGTCGAACGATCTGCCGGGGAGGCATTCGCCGAAGAGGTCGCTCTCCTCGAACGAGACGTTTGCCGTGCCGTTCCGCTCCGCATTCCGCCGCGCGACTGCCAGCGCCCCGGGGCTCACATCACATGCTGTGATCGCCGATGCCGGAAGCATGCGCGCCATTGCAATGGCGATGTTTCCCGAACCGGTACCGCAATCCAGAATTTCCAGTCCCGTCCCGCCGGTCCCCCGGGCGATGCCGATCGCCGTTTACACGAGCTGTTCGGTCTCGGGGCGCGGGATGAGCACCTGGGAATCAACCTCGAGACGGCATCCCATGAACTCGGTTTCGCCCAGGATGTACTGCAGCGGCTCGTGGGCGAGGCGGCGCCGGAAGAGCGCCTTGAACCGGCCAAGCTCGTCGGGAATCAGGGGACGGTCAAACTGCAGATACAGATCGAGCCGGGAGAGGCCGAGCACATGCGCCAGCAGCAATTCCGCATGGAGGCGGGTTTCATCGAAGCCTTTTTCCGCCAGGTATTCCCCTGCCCACGTGAGCAGCGACAGAACCGTCCACGGAGTCTCTGGTCCGTTCATTGCTTATTCAATATAGGGGCGGCGCGCCGGAAATGCAATCATTGCGCCACCGTGTGCGGCGGAGCGATCGCGCGCGGGTCTACGACGCGTTTGACCAGAAAGTAGATACCCCCGACGGAAACAGCCGTTCCGATCGCGAAGACCGCCCGGAGTCCGAGCCATTCGCTCAGAATGCCGCCGATCATGCCCGAGAGATAGCACGGCGCCAGGATCGTGTTCATCAATCCGATGTACGTCGAGCGCTGCCGGGCCGGGCCATACTCAATCGACATGTTGTAGCGCGCCATCATTTCCGTGCCCAGATTCACTCCCAGAAACAGGTAGACCAGGGTAAACCACCAGAGCGAAGGAGCCAGGAATGCCGTGAGGCTTGCCAGCAGAAGCGCCACCGCGGAGATAATCAGCGGGAGCTTGTTGCCGTAGCGATCCGCGATGAACCCGTTGACGAGCGCGCTGACGACCTGGATCGCAACCATCGTGAGCGTGAACGCGCCGACGACGGACTCGTCCGCGCTGAAATGCTGGAGGGCGTAGACGGTGAAAAAACCGACCGGCATCGTTGCGAACGTCAGGATGGCGCATGAGGCAATAAAGGTCCGGAAGTGCGCATTGGCGCGGAGAATCCCCGGCAGGTCCCTGAGAAATTCAACAACGGGCCGGCGGGCGGTCGTGATGCTTGGTTCCGGTTCGACGAGCGAGAACTGGGTGGCAAGGGACGCCGATTGCAGCAGAAACGCTGCAAAGAATGCGATGGCAAAGCTGAGGGGAAATGGAAAGCTCCCGAGCAGCCACGTCAGGATGAGGCCGCAGACAAACGCGGCAGCTCCTCCGAGCGAATTGCGCACGCCCACCAGGCGCCCCCGCTTTCCCGGCGGCGTAAGCTTCGCGAACAGCTCGAACCAGCCGGGCGTCGCCACGCCGATGATTACCTGCATTATCGTAAAGAGAATCATGAAGGACCAGAGCGCCACCGCCGGCTGGTTCCCGCCGAAGATCAGGAGGATGACGCCCATGGCGAGGACAAACAGGCGGTGCGTGGCGCCCATTTTGATCGCCCATCGCTTTTTCCAGGGAAATGTTTCGACATGACGCGCGGAAAAGATCTGGGGGAGGAAAATGCCGACGTACACGAGGACACCCAGGGCACCCACGACCACATTGCTCCCGCCGAGGCGGCTCACCAGGGCCGGCAGGACGGTCTGGGCGTTGATGAATGCCCCCGAGGAGATGAAAAGCGCTCCTTCGGCGGAGTTCAGAACGAAGTTCCTGTGTTCGATGCGCGCGGCATCCGGTGCCGCGGCGGGTACATCACCGGTCATCGGGAGGCGACGCCGGGCGATGAGGTACGGAACACGATGGTGCCACCGATCATTGTCATTTCTGCAAGCACGTCCGGTATCTTCTCAGCATCGATCTGCATGATGTCATCCGAGAGCACGACAAGATCAGCCCACTTCCCCGGTTCGATGCTCCCCTTCACATGTTCCTGAAAACCGGCATAGGCAGCCCAGAGTGTGAACGCCTTCAGCGCCTCTTCGCGGCTCATCCGCTCTCCGGGATGCCAGCCGCCCGCAGGGTGCCCGCCGCGGTCCTGCCGCGTGACGGCCGCATAAAATCCCAGGACCGGATTCGGGCTTTCGACCGGCGCGTCGGATCCCCCCGGGATGATATTCCCCTGGCGAAGGAGCGACCGCCATGCGTAGGCCCCGTTGATGCGCACGGGACCGAGGCGCGATTCCGCCCACGGCATATCGGACGTGCAATGTGTCGGCTGCATGGAGGGGATCACGCGGAGCGACGCAAAGCGCTGAATGTCATCCGGTGCCAGGACCTGGGCATGTTCCACGCGGAAACGCGCGTCGTGTGCCCTGTCGCGATGCATCGCAAGGGCCTCCGCGTAGACATCAAGGACAATGGCGTTTGCACGGTCTCCAATGGCATGCGTGCAGAGCTGGAAACCGCTTTCGAGCGCCTGCGTGGCGGCGGTCAGAAGTTCTTTTTTCGACGTAAGGGTGAGTCCCCTGTTGCCCGGATCATCGGCATACGGTTCGAACAGCGCTGCGCCGCGGGATCCGAGCGCGCCGTCGGCATACAGCTTCAATGCCCGGATGGTCAGTCGGCCGTCGAAGCCGGCGGTGACGGGAGGGGATTTCCGGAAGTGGTCCCACGCGCCCGGAGACGACCCTTCCACGGCCACATACACCCTGAAGGGAAATTTTCCGGCGGCAATCATCGATTCATAGAGCGCGATACCGTGGAGGTCCACGCCCATGTCGTGGACTTCCGTCAGGCCATAGGAAACACATTCGGCAACGGCCCGGCGGATTGCCTCCGTGCGCTCGGCATCCGACGGCGGGGGAAGGATCTCTTCGAGCAGTGTGACCGCCTGATCGACGAAAACGCCGGTCGGGTCCCCCTTCGCGTCGCGGATGATCCTCCCGCCCGGAGGATCCGGTGTGGACCGCGTGATCCCGGCGAGTGCGAGCACGCGTGAATTGACCCAGACGGCGTGGCCGTCCACGCGCTTCAGGAACACCGGCACATCGGGGCAGGCGCGGTCAAGCGTCTGCCGCGTCGGAAATGACTTTCCCGGCCATCGGTTCTGGTCCCACCCGCGTCCGCGGATCCAGCCGCCGTGGACGGAATCGCGTGCGGTGGCCGACACGAGCGAGGCCGCTTCCGCGGCAGAGCCGGTACCGGTGAGGTCGAGGTTCATCAGCGCCGCGCCAAGCCCTTCGAGATGAGCGTGCGCGTCGATGAATCCCGGATACACCGGCCTCCCCTTCAGATCGATCACCTCGGTTGCGCTGAACCGTGCGAGGAGTTCCTCCGAGGATCCCACCGCAGCAATTTTCCCGTTTTCGATGGCGACCGCTTCAGCGAGGGGCTGATGGTCATTCACCGTATAGACAACACCATGGACCAGCAGCATGGAGGCGCTCCTCCGTTCTGTGTGGAGCAGCAGGAGTGCAAGGGCCAGGCCCGCGGCGATCAGCAGGCCGAACACGACGAAGGTTCTGGAAAGATGGTGCATGAGGTTTCCAATATAAAAAAAACGCGTTTCAGATTCAACCCGCGTTGCAAATCACGCACCGGATGGGTATGTTGGGGCAACCCACATTGCCCGGAGCCCGATGCCGCCACGTCATCGTTACCCCGCCGTCCCCCGCGCTGCGTTTATCCGCTTCGTCGGTATTGTCCGGCGGCTTCGGAAGGAGTGCCCCTGGGACCGCGCGCAGACACACCGTTCGCTCCGGGAAAGCCTGATCGAGGAAACGTATGAAGTGATCGAAGCACTTGACCGGCGCGACCATGCGGAATTGCGGAAGGAACTCGGGGACCTTCTCCTCCATGTCGTGATGCAGGCGACGATCGCCGAACAGGCTGGGGAGTTCACGCTTGACGAGGTGCTGCAGGACATCAGTGCGAAGCTGATCCGCCGGCATCCTCACGTTTTCGGGAAGAGGAAGGTGCGGGGGGCCCGGGAGGTCGTCCGAAACTGGGAAGCGTTGAAGATGA
Organism: Bacteroidota bacterium; assembly: GCA_041493205.1. Classification (GTDB taxonomy): domain Bacteria; phylum Bacteroidota; class Ignavibacteria; order UBA10030; family UBA6906; genus JBGPYM01. The sequence continues at coordinate 8,937 of JBGPYM010000042.1, read as the reverse complement.
ACGAGGGACGGCGGTCATTGCTCGAAGGAGTTCCCCCCGGGTTGCCGGCCCTTCAGAGGGCCCTCCGCGTCCAGCAGCGCGCTTCGCACGCCGGGTTTGACTGGAAGAAGCCGGAGCAGGCCTGGCGGAAGGTTCGGGAGGAGCTGGAGGAGCTCCGGGCCGCTGCACGGAAGGGGAGGAAATCGCGCCGGGAGGAGGAATTCGGCGACCTGTTGTTCGCCCTGGTGAATTTCTCCCGTTTCGTGGGTGTCAATCCCGAGCATGCGCTCCGGGGAACGGTCGGCCGGTTTATGCGCCGTTTCCGGTACATCGAGCGGGCGCTGGCGCGACGCGGGCGCACGGTGCACGACGCAACCTTGCGGGAAATGGACGCACTCTGGGATGAAGCGAAGGGAAAGCGGCTCCGCCGCTAGCTTCCGGCGGTTTCCGGGGAGTCCGGTTTCGCACCGTTATGGTATTTGTCGTAGGCGTCGATGATATCCTTCACCAGCCTGTGCCGCACGACGTCGTTCCTGTCGAAATACACGAAGGAAATCCCCTCCACGTTCTTCAGCACCTCCTGAATCTGTACCAGCCCCGAGCTCATCCTGTTCGGCAGATCAATCTGTGTTACGTCGCCGGTGACGATCGCCCGCGAGTTCGGGCCGAGCCGGGTCAGGAACATCTTCATCTGCATGGCGGACGCGTTCTGCGCCTCATCCAGGATCACGAAGGCGTTGTTCAGCGTCCGGCCGCGCATGTATGCAAGGGGCGCGATTTCGATGATCCGTTTTTCGATGTACCCCCTCAGCTTCTCGGCGGCGAGCATATCATCGAGCGCATCATAGAGCGGGCGGAGGTACGGGTCGACCTTTTCCTTCAGGTCGCCGGGAAGGAACCCGAGGCTTTCCCCCGCCTCGACGGCAGGCCGGGTGAGGACGATTTTAGTGATGTCGTTGTTTTTCAGGGCCGCAACCGCGAGGGCAACCGCCATGTACGTTTTGCCGGTGCCGGCGGGACCGATCGCAAAGACGATGTCGTTCTTCCGGACCTCATGGATATACGCGCGCTGGCCGGGAGTCTTCGCCCTGATCATCTGGTTCTTGGTAAACAGGATGACCGTATCCAGTTCGTCCCTGCTGAGGGACGACGCCACCGGACGCGGCAGCGCGGGTTCGCCGTTGGCGGTGACGAGGTCGATGACGGTGTCCACGTCGTTCGTGGTGAGGTTGCCGTTTCGCGTCAGGAGGAACATCAGCTCCTTGAAGATGCGTTCGAGCTGATCCACTTCCGGTGCGTCGCCGCGGAGCGTGATGGTATCGCCGCGGACCACGACGGTCGAGTCGAAGCGCTTCTCGACGATATGCAGGTTTGCATCGTTGAGCCCCAGCAATGCCAGGGCATCCACTCCTTCGATCCTGATTTTCTTCTCAGTCAACTCTGATCTCCTCTGCGCTGAAAACACGCAACCCCCTTCCCGGCACGAGACAGGGAAGGGGGTTGCTGTGCAGGTTGCACCCGCACACGGGTGATGCAGTCATCATCGGGCGGACACGTCCACCCTATGCGCCGCCTTTTTTGCTGTAGTATTTCTTTGCCGCGGATTTCTCTTCGGCGTTCAGCTCGTTCCCCTTGGGGATTTTCAGTTTCTGCCCCTTGTGGATGACATCCGGATCCTTGATCTGATCGCGGTTCCCCTGCCAGATCTTGGGCCAGAGCCACGCGTTGTTATAGATGTCCTTTTTCTTGGAGATGTTCCAGAGGCAATCGCGCTCCTTCGCCCACGTGCCGACCGTGTACGTCTTCACCTGATTGGCAAGCGTTCCCTGGAGGCTCTTCACCTTGTCGTTCAGCGCGGTGAGGCGGTCCCAGAATTCCGGGATCAGCGAGAGCTTGTTTTCCCAGAGCGATTTCACCTTGGCGGCCAGGGCGTTGACATCGTCCGTGCGTGCCACGAGGTCCGCATCGGAGAGCCGCATCAGTTCGTTGGCCGTGTTTTCGGCGGCTTCGATTTCCGAGCGGTAGGCGGCTGCCTTTGCCTGGTCGGATCCGACCAGCGCATAGAGCTCATCCAGACATTTCTGGTAGTCCGCGTCAAGCTGCGAGGACTGGTTCTGCATGCGTGTCACATCCGCGGCAAGGGCCTTCACTTTGGCGCTCAGGTCATTCCGCAGTTGCGTCTGTTTCGTGATTTCCTGCTGCCATTGATCCTTCGTCATTTCCTGTGCGTTCGCGCCGATGGCGCACACAAGCAGGGCAGCAAGCACGAAGAGTACGGTGGTCACTTTCATCGTCGGTAACTCCTTTTCGTTATTCGTGCATTTACTTCGCAAGCCGCTGCTTCACGATCGCCTGATCGTCGTTGCACTTCTTGAGCTTGGCGTTCTTCTCGGCAATTTCCTTCTCGAGGGCGCTCTTCTGCTGTTCCGCCGCTGCGACCTCCTTCTGCAATGACGCCACTTCCTCCTTCAGGTCGTTCAGCTGCTTCATCTGTGCTTCATCGGGGCTTGATGAGCAGCCGACGAGCGCTCCTGACCCTGCAAAGAGGAAAGCCAGCGCATATGCGGTGACCGTCCTGTTCAGTTTTCGCATTGAAACCCCTCCTGAGAGTTGATGGGTAGTGAGGCCTTGTTCGTGGGATAGGACATTCTCAAGTACGATAAGAAAAAAAGGAGCCTTTGTCAATGGAGAAATCAGGATTGAAGGCGCTGCCCGCTACGGCAGAAGGCCCCGTTCCGCGAGACTGGTGCAGATATTGCCTGCAATGATGAGATGATCGTGCAGGGGAATCCCCACCACCCTCCCCGCTTCAGCGAGTTGACGGGTGATCTCGATATCTTCCCGGCTCGGTTCGGGGTTCCCGCTCGGATGGTTGTGGGCGACCAGCACGGCGGCGCCCAGCCGGTCGATGGCGCACTTGTATACTTCGCGCGGGTGGACGAGGCTTGCGTTCAACGTCCCTCGCGAGAGCTCGACGTCAGCAACGACGCCGTTGTTTGAGTCGAGCACCAGGACGACAAACGCTTCGTGAGGGAGGTCGCGCATCCGGGGAACCAGGATCCGCGCTGCATCGGCGGGCGAGCGGACGATGAATTTCTCCCTGTCCGTTTCCATCTGGAGGCGGCGTCCGATCTCGAACGCGGCGAGAATTTCTGCGGCCTTGACGTGTCCGACGCCCGATTGCCGGGTCAGCTCCTCGGCGTTTCTGCGCGCGATGCCCCGCAGGTTCCCGTCGCGCGCCAGCAGCTCGTGCGCCAGATCGACGGCGCTCCGGGCGCCGCTCCCCGTCCTCAGAAGGATCGCCAGGAGTTCCGCGTCGGTGAGTGACGGGGCTCCCCGTTGGAGCAGTTTTTCCCGCGGCCGCTCCCCGGCTGGCCACGTCGTGATCGCGCCTCTGACCGGAACAGGTTCTTTGGCCCGGTCACTCCTTCCTCTTCTCCCCACTTCCCCCTCCTCCCGGAGGCGTCTCGGCTTGAATCTCGCCGATCCTCCTGATTTCGTCCTTTGCATACCTGAGAACCGTCATCCATGTATTCACCCGTCTCCCGGTGAGGCTGATTTTCGCATGAAATCCCTGATAGCTCTCCGTTCCCGCCAGCGCCCGCTGCAGCGCATCGCGCGTCGTTGCCCCCATGGTGACCGCATGGAGGACGAGCAAAGCGGCATCGTACCCGAACAGCGTGTTTTTGGTGGGTCGTTTCTTGAACCGGTTGCTGAAGTCGTCGACGAACTGCTTGAAATCGGCCCGCGCGGTATCGACATAGGTATCAGAGTCGAACTCCACTCCCTCGCAGTATCGGCGGTTCGCGCTCAGTTCGGCAAAATTGTACCACTCACCTCCGCCGAGAATCTGCGTCCGGAAATTGAAGTAGACCACCTGCGAGGAGACGACGCCGATCTCTTCCGGCGTACTGATCGGGGCATAGATCGCCTCGATCGATTCAACGGGATATTCCATGCTGTCGACGCGTGACTCGTCGAAGGCGACATGGATATCCAGGGAGTCCATCATGCGGCGTGCGCCGTTTCCGAGCAGCTCGCGGGCGCTGATGACCGCACCTTTGCTCATGAGGGAATCGAGCCGGCGGAGCGGAACACCGCAATCCATCAATTGCATCATCGTGGCCCGCGTCATCCGGCCGCTGAACGAGATGCGCACATCGTCGCCGACGAGCATTCCCGCGCGCCGGATTCTGGAGAGCGGCAGCTTCAGGTCCGACGTCCCACGCTGGTACCATTCCGTGGCAAGAACGTGCGCGCCGAGGCGTTCCGCCTCGCGGACGAATCCCTCAGCGAGAAATTTGCCGTAGGCATCCACCGGGGCGATGACGGCGAGGGAATGGAACCCGCGTTTCTGGATCGCATAGCGGGCCATCGCGCGTCCGCGCGCGTCATAGTCGGGATTCGCCTGGAACACGTACGCCCCCGTCGCGGCGATGCCGTCCGCATTTGCCGTGGGGGTGATCAGCGGGACCCCGTGCGCGTTGGCCACCACAGCCGCCGGTGTGACCGTCGCGGAAAACACCGGGCCAAGGATGCCGATGACCTGCCGGTTGTCTGCAAGTTCCTGTGCCCCCTGGACTGCCCGTTGCGGTTCACGTTCGGTATCGCGCGTTTCAAGCGCGACCGTGATGCGCGCGGCCGGGTCGCGGCCATAGTGCTCGACCGCAAAGACGATGCCGTCGTACACTTCGTTGGCAATGTCCTTGACCGCCGAGGGATCCGCGTTTCGCATGAGCGGCAGCAGCACCCCCAGTGCAATGCTGCTGCGGGCCTGAAGCCGTGACCGGAGGTCGGCGGAGCGCGCATGGAAAGGATGGTCCGGGTAACGACCGTCGAGCGAGTCGAGCGCGATCAGGGCCGCGACCGAGTTGTCCCCCGCAGTCTCCCGTTCCGCGGTTGTGAGCCAGTACCATGCCCGTTCGGAGGGGACAACCGCGCGTGCCAGGAGCGACTGCAGGGCCGTGATCGGGAGGTGGACATTGACCGCCGAGTCCATTGCTGCCATGATGTTCCTGGCCAGCCGGTCTGGCGAGGAGGGTCCGAGCCGGCGGAAAGCTGCGAGGAACAAGTCCATCGCCTCTTCCCACCGGTCGATGCGCCCGTAGACTCTCCCGAGCGTGTACTCTGCGTCCGCTGCGTAGCTGCTCGAGGGATATCGCGCGAGGAAGGATTTCAGTGTCTTCGCCGCTTCAAGATTTTCCTGTGCCTCGCAGAGCGCCTTGCCTTTCATGACGAGGGCCGCCGTGGTCCGGTGCGACGATGGATACTCGCGCATGAGCCGGTCAAAGGCGGAGGCGGCGATGCGGTAGGCGCCGGAATCGTACATCGCGACCGCGGCACGGAACTCATGCTCGGCCGCGTCCGAAAACTCCAGCCGCTCCTGTGCCGCAGCGCTCTGTGCACAGAGCGCAACAACCGCCCCAACAAGGCCGCACCGGACGAGGGACCTCATGCGATGGACGCTTTCAGGATGAGTGTGGGTGAGGATGGCGCGCGGACATCAGTAATCCCTCCGGATGGTCGAGAGTCCGACCGCTGTCGATGCGAAGAACGTCACGATCGAGAGAACGCCGATCGCCGCAACCGGCAACGTGAGCCACGTCGGGGCCGAATTGCCCCGGAGGATGAGCATTTCAAAATACCGGTTGAGAGGGACGACCAGAATGAGCACGACACATCCGAGGTAGACCATGCTCCCCAGGAATGTCAGCGAGGCGCCCTGAGAGGAAGCCACGCGGATCGGATTTTTTTCCCGGTACGAGGCGAAGTACGCCCCCGCGCCGAGGTTCGCGCTGGTGAGCGCGAGCGCAACGAACGCAGTGCAGAGGGCGGCGACGATCACCAGGACCGGGTTATCCCGCAGCATTGCGGTAGAGACCACCGCAAGCATCTCCCCGATGAGCAGGACCAGGGCAAACGAGGTGACAAACTTGTGCATGTACACTTTGCGCAGGGATACCGGAGCGCTGCGCACGCACCAGAACGCGTCCCCCTCGAGGCTGACCGAAGGAAAGACAAACCGGAGCGAGATCGAAGCGATCAGAAATCCGTCGAAAAGGAATACGACAAGGAACGACACCGTCTGGAGGAAAGGCTGGTTGAGTTTCAGTTCGAGCGAGCCCATCGACACGAGGAAGATCATGAGCAGCAGAAGCATGAGCATCAGGTGCAGCCACTGGCTCGGCTCACGGAAGAAGACCCAGAAGTCGCGCCGGAAGAGCGCATCCGACTGCTCACGCAGAAATCCCTTCTTGCCGAACTCCATAAAACGGAGCGTGAACCAGGACGGCAGGGTGCCCCGCTGCGACCGGGCATCCGAAGCGGCGAGCCAGCTACGGTAGTAGTATGACTTCGCCATGGCCACCGCCACCACCACCAGGCCCGCGAGGATAAGAAGCAGCGTCACCAGGTTGGTGCTTGCCCGGGTGGGATCGTCGACCATGGTCCAGTACAGGAATTCCGACACCCAGTGGTTGGGGAGGTACCGGGCAAACGGAGGGTCAAGATAGCCGAAGTATGCGTTCACGTCGGGGTAATGCCGCATGACCTCCTGCACCAGGTGCACGGGGTTCGTCATCGAGAAGTAAAGATAGATCGCCGAGAGATAGAGCAGGATGATGCCCGCGAGCAGCCAGCGGATGCCGATGTGCGACGCGATCTTAATGAGGACCATCAGGATGATCACCGCGATGATCCCGGCAATCAACATGAACGGGAGCAGGACGACGAAGAGGGTGACCAGGTAGAAATACCACGGCATCGAAAAATACGATCCGTAGCCGAGGAGCAGGGCGAGCCCGAGCAGCAACAGCGTGCTGGAACTGTAAAAGAAATTGTCGATAAACTTGACGATGAAGATATTCCGGTGTTTCATCGGCAAACCCATCAGAAACCCGACCTCCTCCGACCGGTACAGCGTCGCATAGCAGACGATCATGTTTCCCAGGTTCACGGTGATGAAAAACACGTAGAGGAGCATCGAGAGAAACCGGTGAAACAAAAAGAGCCCGATATGGGCCTGCGTGAGGAGATAGCCCGTCGCGGCCCGGGAGAGAAGGAAGATCCCGACGGCAACGCCGCCGAAGATGAGGAGCGAGGAGAGGTTCTTGAACAGGCTCTCGATGCGGAAATCGAGCACGTTCTTGAGGAAGCTCGTCGCCTTGACGTTCAGGACAAGAACGATCTCGCGCATCGGGTGATTACTTGGTGAGTTCCAGGAACATCGTCTCGAGCTGGCCGTCGAAGCGGCGCAATTCGTTCTGCACCTCTTCGTGGATGATCCGGCCGTCTTTGATGATGGCAATCCTGTCGCAGAGTTCTTCCACGATCTCCAGCAGGTGGGTGGACATGAAGATTGTGAGCCCGCGGCCGGTTCTTTCCTTCAGCGAATCCTTCACAAGCCGGGCGCTGCGGGGATCAAGCCCGATGAGGGGTTCGTCGATGACCAGCACCTGGGGGTCGTGTAAGAGGGCGGCCGAGAGGACGATCCGCTGGCGCATTCCCTGTGAATATTCCTCGGCACGCCGGTCGATAAAGTCGCCGATTTCAAATGCCTCGATGGAGTGCGCAATCCGGTCACGGAGATTGTCCACCGGGATCTGGAACAGTCCCCCGACGAAGTAGAGGAACTCCCGTCCGGTCAGCTTTTCATAGAGGAAGGGCTGATCGGGAACGTACCCGATGCTCTGTTTGGCGGGGAGGGGGTCGCGGTGAACATCATGGCCGTTCACCAGACAGATGCCGGAAGTGGGGGAGTAGAGACCGGTCAGCATTTTGATGGTCGTCGTCTTGCCCGCGCCGTTCGGGCCGAGAAAACCGAAGAATTGCCCCTTCTCGATCCGCAGGGAGACGTTGTCGACCGCGGTGAACGGACCGAACTTCTTCGTTACGTTCTTCAGCTCAATCATGCCTGATGGTATTTGTTCCGGTTGTTTCATTTCAATAAAGGAATAACTCCAATTATCATCTAAAAATCAACGGGTGCCCGCTGCCGGCGCACGGGAAATCGTACGGTGCGCCTTCCCGAGGGCGCGGACCATTGCTCCTCCGAACGGATTATAGCGCATCATGTCCTGGAAGAGCTGGATGGAATCGTTCTCGGCAATCGCCACAAGCGCCTTGAGGTGTTCATAGGATCCCGTGGACCACGCATGCCGGCGCACCTTCGCGGCGGCGATGAGGCGGCCTGCGTACTGGCTGGCCAGGAGAGTGTCTGCCATGAGGCGGTCATGCTCACGGGGTGACATCAGATGGACGCTGAGTCCTTTGCGGACCGCCGCGCGGCGGAGTGCCCGCAGCCGCCCGGGTGTGATCCGTGCCGGGCACAGGACGATGCGTTGCCCGCGAAGGGTCCCCGTGTCGCTCTCCGGCCCGAACAGCGGGTGTGTTCCGAGGACGGATACCGAGGGAGGGAGGATCTCCTTCATCCACCGCACCGGAAGCACCTTCACCGCGCAGACATCGACCACGAGCGCGCCGGGGGAGAGGTGAACGCTCATCCTTCTCAGGACCCGCCGCAGAGCCGACACCGGGACGGCAAGGACGACCACCGGCTGCGCCGCCGCCTGCGCGAGCGTCCCCCGCCTGATTCGTTTTCCGGTCGCCACCGGCACCATACCCCGCGTCTCATAGACAATAACGTCTGCCCCCCCGGCAATATACCGGGCTGCCAGGCGGCCGAATCTTCCGTACCCGATGAGTCCGACCGACGGCCTCATCTGCGTGCGATCGCTTTCTGCGATGTCTTCGCGAGCTTGAAGATCGCGCGGAACATCTCTTCCACGAATCCGGCGTCCAGATCCAGGTCGCGCGCCACCGCGCGTTGCTTCTTCAGGATCTGTCGCTCCCTCCCCTTGTCGACAATGCCTCTTCCCTTTCGTTTCTTGACCGCGCCGATCTGCCGCACCAGCCCCTGCCGCTCGCTGAGGAGCAGCACGATGTTGTGGTCGATCAGAT
>JBGPYM010000254.1:0-4334 GCA_041493205.1 Bacteroidota bacterium | reverse complement strand
TCCGCGCGCCGGTGACGGTGGCACCCGATCTTGCGTTAAACTCCGCAGGTCCGAAATCAGGGAGCCATGCGGGGTCCTTCAGCTTCGCGGCGAGCCCTTCGTACTCTCCCTTGCGGACGGTCGCGAGATTGCGGCGCTCCGGCCGGGTGGCAGCTTCCTCATAGAGGTAGACAGGGATCCGGAGTTCGTCGCCGGTCCGCTTGCCAAATTCCCGGGCGAGCGCAACACAATCGGCCATGGTCACGCCCGCGACGGGCACGAACGGGACAACGTCGGTGGCCCCGATCCGCGGGTGGCCGCCGGTGTGCTGCGTCATGTCGATTAATTCGGCGGCCTTCCGCGTTGCCTGGAACGCCGCATCGGCGACGGCGACGGGTTCGCCCACAAACGTCACGACCGTGCGGTTGTAGTCCTTATCCGGCTCGGCGCTGATGAATTTCACGCCAGCCACGCCGCTGATCGCCCCTGCGATCGCGTTGATGACTTTAATGTTACGCCCCTCGCTGAAGTTCGGGACGCACTCCACGATACGCGCCATGCGTTCTCCGCGTCAGAGTTCCAGGATGGTGCCGTTTTTGACAGTCGTGCTGATGTGGTTCATGCCGAAATGATAGGCCAGAAAGCGGTAGTCCGGGACATCTGCGACGAGCAGGTCGGCCTGTTTTCCGAGTTCGATGCTTCCCACGGAGGCGGAGATTCCGAGGGCCGCCGCGCCGTTGATCGTCGCGGCGGTGAGGGCTTCCTCCGGCGTCATGCGCATCTGCGTACAGGCGATCGTCATCATCAGGGGCATGGAAAACGACATACATGAACCGGGGTTGAAGTCGGTCGCCAGGGCAACCGCAACGCCTTCGTCGATGAGCGTGCGCGCCGGTGCATATCCATGGCCGAGCGTGAACGAAACACCCGGGAGGAGGACTGCGGTCACCGCAGCCCTGCGCAGCGCCGCGATGCCCTGCGGTGAGACGTGTTCCAGGTGATCGGCCGAGACCGCGCCAACGCGTGCGGCGAGTTCCGCGCCGCCGCCCGCACGCAATTCATCGGCATGGACCTTCGGACGCATGCCCCAGGACGATCCGGCCGCGAGGATCCGTTCCGAGGAAGCAGGGTCGAAATAGCCCGTTTCACAGAAGACGTCGCAGAAGAGGGCGAGCTTCTTTTTCCCGGCATACGGGATCATCGAGTCGATGAGGAGCGCCACGTAGTCACCGGGCCGCCCGGCAAATTCAGGTGGAACGGCATGCGCGCCGAGGAAGGTCGGAATGACGCCGATGATCTCCTCGTCCTTCAGTTCGTTGATGGCTTCGAGCATCTTGATTTCGGCGTCCGGGGAGAGACCGTAGCCGGACTTGATTTCGACGGTCGTGGTCCCGTGACGGAGCATCTCGTTGAGGTATTTCGCGGTGCGCTTCTTGAGTGTTTTTTTCTCCGCCTTCCGTACCTCCTTCATGGTGCTGAGGATGCCGCCCCCCTGCTCCGCAATTTGCTGGTACGTTGCGCCTGCCGACCGGAGTGCGAACTCCCCTTCCCGGCTTCCTGCGAACATCGCGTGCGTATGCGCATCGACAAACCCCGGGAGGACGACCTTGCCCGAGGCGTCCAGCTCCGCAACGTCGGGCGCAGAGTCTGCGCGCCACTCATTCATCGGGCCGACCCAGGCAATTTTCCCTTCGCGGCAGAGCACGCCCGCGTTGGTAAGAATGCCGAGGTCGCGCATGGCGGCGCCTGTGCTGGCGGGGCGTCCGTGCGCGGCAACCGTGACAAGCTGTGAGATATTCTTGAGAAACAGGTCCAAGAGGGACGGGAGAAATTGCGAGTGGGAAAAGATACGAAATCGCCGTGCGACCCGCAAGACGGGCGCAGCGGATCTCAGCGCCGGCGGCTCAGGACAGTGAGCAGTTGCGGAGAAAGGGCGGGAAGTTCCCCATCGCGCTTCGACAGCTCGGCATATTTCTCGAAGAAATCTTCGGGACCGTTTGCGATGGTTTCGACCAGCGCCTGGCGGCCCAGGGTCTGATCGATCTGGCGGGCGATGATCATGCCCGTGATGGCGCCGTAGTTGTCCCAGTACCCGGACGTGTTGGACATCCGGATGATGTCGTTGATGCGGCGATCGGTGGTCCGGGGTGAGAGAAGCTCCGCGATGTTCGCGTTGAACTCCGCAAACGAGTGCTGCGCACGCGCGAGGCCGTCTGATGGAAGCCGGCCGCGGGAGGATTGCACGAGCGAAAGGTAATAGGCGATCCCCTCATTGTGGGAGAGATCGAGGAGCTGGTCCATGGCGGACCGGTGCGACGCGTAGTACGCGCGCCAGGCGGGGGAGCCATCCTTGTAGACACCGAAGGCGGCATGAAAGACTTCATGCGCCACAACGCCAAGCATGGCGACAAACCGTTCGTCGGTACTCTGGCCGTAGTGGACGGCCTTCGCGAGGTTCACGACAATGGTCAGCTCCCCTTCTCCTTCCCCGGTAAAGAAAGGCGTGTTCCGGTTCCAGCGGACCCGCCGGACGAATGCGTCGATATTCTGGGGTCCGAACGCCACGAAGTAGACCGGAATGACCGTCCGGACCCGCGCCCCCGCGGGGAAGAGCTGTGCGACCGTGCTGACGACCTTCTGGCCGAAGTTCCTCTTCAGCGCTTCGTTCAGGAGGTCGTGCATGGGGGAGAGGTTTTGCCGTGCATCCTTCATCCTGAAGACATCATCGCCAAGCGCCTGATTGAATTTTGCGGCCTCAAGCGCACGCGTCAGCGACTCCGTATCGAGCGGGCGCTGGGAAAGAAGGGCGGTGGTGGCAAGCGCGATCTGGCTTCCCCGCATGCCCGCAATGTCCGCCGGAATTCCTCCCAGTCCTTCATAGAGCTCGATGGTTCTCTCGGCGGAGGAGTACTGGATGTTGAGTATCACATCGAAATTGCCGCTTTCCTGCGCCGGAGCGGCCGCAGTGACGAGGAGGAGAAGGGGAATCAGGGCGATGCGCTTCACAGGGATTTCACCACGACAATGGTCATATCATCATGCTGCGGCGTCGCCCCCGCGAAGTTACGGACGGCGGTCACCAGCCGGTCGATGATCATGCGTGCGGGGAGGGCGTCGACGCCCGGCTGGCGGAGGACCTCCTCGATCATTTCGTTGCCGAACATTTCCTGGCGTTCGTTCATCGCCTCGGTGAAACCGTCGGTGAGCATGATCAGCGTATCGCCCCTGGCAAGCTGGACGGACCGTTCATCGTATGCGCTGTCCTGCTGCATACCGAGCGGAAACCGGACGCCGGTCGGTTCCAGCCAGGTCAGCGCGCCGTTGCTTTTCAGGAGGGGGCGGGTCTGTCCCGCATTCGCGAACGTGATCGTGCGTCGCTCGGGATCGATCGCGGTGAGAAGAAATGCAACGAAGTGGCCGCGGCGGGAATGTTCGAAGATCCCGCGGTTCAAGCGGGTCAGGATGGCAGCAGGCGACGTGGTATGCCTGGTCTCCGTGGCGTAAGCGCCGCTGGTAAAGACCGCAGCCATTGCGGCCTTCATTCCTTTACCGGACACATCAAAAACTGAAATCCCGAACGCTTTTTCCCCCTCGCCGAGCCGCGCATAGTCGAACAAGTCGCCACCCACGTTGGCCGCGGGGAGCGAGATCCCGGCGATGTCGAAGCCATCCAGCGCAGGGTCGCTTTTCGGCATGAGGGACATTTGCACATCGCGGGCAAGTGTCAGCTCCGTTTGCAGCGTTTCCTTTTCTTCGCGCTCCAGGGAAATGACCCAGGTGACCAGGTTCACCGCCCCGAGCACAAGAGCGCCGGAGACCACGAGCGGCATCAGGCCGGTGCCAATCTTGACAAAAGCGGCAACGATGCCGAGCGCGATCAGCGTATAGGAAATGACGATGACCCGGAGCCGATCTTTCGGGATGTTGGCGTAGATCCTGTCGGTCCAGAGGAGGGAGAAGACGAGGGCATCGAACAACCCGATCGATTGCGGCGCTGCCTCCATCCTTCGCCGGGCTTCCTCTCTTCTCTTTGAAACGACGCCTGTGATGCGTTCCCACATCACGTACAGGATACCGGCGATGAGGAGGTCCGTGCCGAAGCGTTCCCAACCGCCTCCTCTGACCCCTTCGGCAAGCGCGCCGACGAGCTCGATGATGATGAGGAGCTTGAGGAGGAGGACGAGGATTTTTTTGAATTTGATAGGGTCAATCATATTCCAGAGATTTTAGTAAAAGCCACGGGCGGGACGCCCGTGCCACTACCAGCTTTAGAAGCCACCGGCGGGGACGCCGGTGCTACTACCAGTTTTAAAAGCCACCGGCGGGGACGCCGGTGCTACTACCAGTTTTAAAAG
>JBGPYM010000214.1:0-5483 GCA_041493205.1 Bacteroidota bacterium | reverse complement strand
TGTGCATGATGATGCGGGGGGTCGAGAAGCAGAACTCCGCCGCAACGACGAGCGCGATGCTTGGCTTCTTACGCGACGACGTTAAAACGAGGCAGGAATTCCTGACATTGATCGGAAGAAACCTCACAGGCGCCTAGAGTTGCATGCCCCCGGGAGTGACACGGATACATGCGGGGCTGGCCCGGCGTCCGCATGCATCCGTAATTTTCCCCCTCCCCTCCCTTGGTTTAATCTTCGTGTTCCTTCATTCCGTGCTGCATCATCCCGCGGCCGGGGCGCTGCATTCTCTGCCGCATGGCCTGTCCGGGACCATCCTCCAGCAAGCTCATCATGTGCTGCTTGAAGGTCTTCTGCTGTTCCGGAGTAAGCATGGCATAGACGGAAAACAGGTGGTCGATCAGCGCCGATTTGGCTTCCTGCTGAAGATTGGATATCTCCCGCACCTTCTTTTCAATCGCCGTCCGGTCGAGCTTCTCGGCGGCCACCAGCTGACGAAGGTCAATGCGTGCGAGGTGGATCGCCGATTGCGTTTTGACCATGGAGCGCTCCATGTCAGCGCGCATTTTCTGCATATCGGCTTTCTGCTGATCCGTGAGCTTGAGCCGTTCCATCATCATCTGGCCGGGATCGCCCTGCCTGTGCATCATGCCCTCGCCCGGACCCTGGCCCGGCTCCGGTTGTGCGGCTGCGATGGACACTGCAAGGACGATCATGGGGATGAGAACGCCGGATGCCGTCTTCATAGTACGTTCCTTTCGGAAGAGTGTGATTGATGTCGCTCTGTTCGGAGATTTGACCCGTCACCCCGGTCGAAGGTTTAACGGTTGGTTGACTTTCCACCCGAATATGGGTATGTTGAAGAGCACGTGTGTGAATTGGAGCCAGCCTTGGCATTGCGCAGCCGTTCCGTACCCTACCTCCGCCTCATCCCGGTTTTTCCACTTCTGCTTTCGTTCATCTTCGCTTCGTGTGCTGTGACTGATTTCGTCGGCGCGTACTTCAATACGTACTACAATGCCCGGCAGGTCTTCGACGACGCGGAAATTGAAATACTAACGCAAATGGACGCCCGCCCGGGCGGCCGCAATTACCTGGTCCCGACCGCCATCGGCCCCGGCCCGAAAGGGAAGCTCACCTCGGTTATCGAGAAGTGCTCCAAACTGCTCCAGTACCACCCCGCATCGAGCCTGGTGGACGATGCCCTGATGATGATCGGCAAAACGTACTATTACATGGACGAGAATCAGCAGGCCGAAAGGAAGTTCCTGGAGCTTATCGAAGGATATCCGAACGGCGGGCTGAAGATTGAAGGGGAAATCTACCTGGCATACGTCCGGTACCGGATGAACGACCACGCCGCCGCGCGCACAACCGCCCGGCAGGTTCTGGAGGAGGCCGAGAAGGAAGGAGAATCCTGGCTTATCGCACGGGCGTGTACCGTCCTCGGCCAGATTGCACTGGAGGAGCTTGACTACAACGCGGCCCGGGTGTTCTACGAACGGGCGGGGGAAAACGGAGAATCCGCCACCGCACGGGTGGCCTCCTTTATTGCAGCGGCTGAGATGTACGGCAAGCTGGAGAAATACCGGGAGGCGGAAGTTACGTATGTCCGGGCCGAAAAGGAGAGCAATTCTTATACAGGCGAGTACCGGGGCCGCATCGGAGCGATCAGGATGCTGGCCAAACAGGGGGAGTTCGAAAGAGCGTTACGCGGCCTGGAGGATCTTCGCTCGAAAAGTAATAACAGGGAATTCTTCGGTGAAATCGATCTCGAGACGGGCCACGTAGAGCGTGACATGGGGGAGTTCGGATCCGCCCTGGCTCAGTATGCGATGGTGGATACGACCTACCCCCGGACGGAAACGGCTGCCAAATCGTATTTCGCGCGCGGGGAGCTCTTCGAGAACGTGTTGTTCCGTTATGATTCAGCACGCGTTGCGTACAGCAAGGCACGATCGGAGTTTGGCCAGGCGGCGATCACCCCGACTGCGGCTTTCAGAGCGGATTATCTCACGAGATATTTGCAGTACACCGGCGAGATTGCGAAATACGACTCTCTCCGGACCGCAATCCTTACAGCCGATATACTCCCGCCGCCCGTCACCAAATCCGACACTCTCTCCCCGGCCCGGCCCGGCGTCGATACGGTGCGTGCGGCTCGTCCCGCCCGCCCCACGATCCCGCTGGACACTGTCGATGCGCATCTCGCCCTCAACGAAAGCGAGCTGGCAGGACTGTTCTACGCGACCATCGGACGCCCGGACTCGGCCGAGAAGTGGTATCGCCGCGTCCTCGTGGATTACCCCGCGAGCCCCTCCGCTCCCCGGGCGCTGTTTACGCTGGCGCAAATCTACAGCAGGGATACAACATCTTCGCGCCCCATGCGCGATTCGCTCTACCACGTCATCGTGGAGAAATTTCCCGATTCCGAATTTGCCGTTGAATGCCGCCGCCTTCTCGGGCTTCCTCCCCTGAAGAAAGTCACCGACGTTGCAGAAGATTCATACACCCGCGGGGAGAAGCTGATGCTGGCCGGCAGCCCGGAAGCCGCTGTCGATACGTTCCGTCAGATCGCCCGCCGGTATCCTTCGTCCCCCTATTCGTCGCGTGCGCTCTTCGCGGCGGGATGGATTTACGAGAACAAGCTCGACAACGCCGACAGCGCCATTGCACATTACGAACGCCTGACAGCGCAGTACCCCGCTTCCCCGTACGCGATTCAGGTCCGGCCGAAACTCGGTGAGGTCGCGCTTTTGCGCAAGAGCCTGTCTGCTCCTCCCAGGACGGCGGATACTGCCGCCGTCCCTGCGCCCCGCGTGCCTGGTGCGTTGGACGGCGAAGGCGTGCGGGCGCACAAAGACGCCGGCGAGCGGATGCTCCCCGGCAGAGGCGCGGCGACCGATTCGACGAACGCCCTCCCACGCCCCGATGCCCGCGTGAAGCCGAAAAAACCGGAAGAGAAGGAGTGACGATCGGAACGATGAACCTCGAGACATGTCCCGTCACCGGCGTCCGTCAGGCAGCCGAAGGGATTCATGTTCTCGCCTTCTCATCCCGCATTCTTGGAAAATCGATCCGGCCCGGCCAGTTTCTGAACATCAGGGTCGAGGAAGGTATCGATCCCCTGCTTCGCCGCCCCTTCAGCGCTTACCGCGTCACGCCGCAGTCTGTTGAAATCATTTTCAACGTCGTCGGCCGCGGGACAGCAGCGCTCCGGGGGAAACGTCCGGGTGACGTTTTGGATGTCCTGGGTCCCCTCGGCGTCCCGTTCCATTACGACACCCCCGATTACGAAACCGCCGTGCTCGTCGGCGGAGGACTGGGCGTTGCCCCATTGCCGGTTCTTACCACGGCGGTGCGCGGCGCCGGCAAATTCGTCATCACGTTTCTCGGAGGCCGATCGACCGGGCTCGTGGTCAGGGATCATCTCGAGAATCTTCATGTTGCAACCGATGACGGAAGCGAGGGTTTCCGCGGGACGGTCGTCGACCTTCTCCGGACAACGCTTGCGGCCCGGCCGGTCCGGAAGCCGATGATATTCGCGTGCGGGCCGACGCCGATGCTCCGGGCGGTGGCGGAATTTGCCCGCGCCGCGTCACTCCCGTGCGAAGTGTCGCTCGAGGGCCCGATGGGATGCGGAATCGGCATCTGCCAGGGATGCCCCGTGGAGCTTGCAGGCGAGGAAAAGCGGTATGCGTTGATGTGTAAGGACGGGCCGGTCTTCGACTCACGGACCATAAAGCTCTGACCATGGCCAAATCCTCCTTTCTGCTTGCCGGCCTTGAACTGAAGAACCGCGTGCTTGCGGCATCGGGAACGTACGGGTACGGCGACGACTGTATCGACCTGGCCGACCCCGCGCTGCTGGGAGGTATCATCACAAAATCCCTCTCGCGCAAGCCGCGCGCAGGAAATCCGCCCGTGCGCATCGTAGAGACGGCGGGGGGGATGCTCAATTCCATCGGGCTCGCAAATATCGGTGTCGACAAGTTCATTGAACAAAAACTCCCGTTCCTCAGGAAGCTCGATACCACCGTCATCGCGAACATTGCCGCGAGCACAGTGGACGAATATTGCGACGTGGTCCGGATCCTGGAGGAGCAGGAGGGGATTGACGGATTTGAAATCAACGTTTCCTGCCCCAATGTGAGAGAGGGAGGGCTTAATTTCGGGACGAGCTGTCCTGCCGTTGCCGACATCACCCGACGCGTACGGGCCCTCACGAAGCGCCCTCTCATCATCAAGCTGACGCCAAACGTCACGCACATCGCGGAATTCGCCCGGGCCGCTGAGGCGGAAGGAGCCGACGCGGTGTCCGTCATTAACACGCTGATCGGCATGGCAATCAATATCAAGACCCGCAAGCCGGTCCTCTCCACAGTCACCGGGGGGCTCTCCGGCCCTGCAATCAAACCGGTGGCGCTTGCCAAAGTCTATGAGAGCGCCCGGGCGGTGAAAATACCCGTGATCGGCATCGGGGGGATCAGCAACGCAAACGACGCGCTGGAGTTCCTCATCGCGGGGGCATCGGCCGTTCAGGTCGGGACTGCGAACTTCGTCAACCCTGCCGCCGGCATTGCGATCGCTGAAGGGATCAACCGCTTCTGTGACGACAACGGGATCGCCGACGCGGGACTTCTGGTCGGGACTCTCGATACCGGCACGGGCGTATCGGTGCTCGACAGCTGGCTGTGAATTCCCCGCGGGATACCCTCCGGTATCTGTACGGTCTTCAGTACCGCGGCATGAAGTTCGGGCTGCGGAATATCCGCGCTCTCCTTGCGTCCGCCGGCCACCCCGAAAACACCTTCCCCTCCATCCATGTCGCCGGCACGAACGGAAAGGGGTCAACATCAGCGTTTCTTGCCTCGATATTCCGGGAAGCAGGCTGCCGCACCGGACTGTATACCTCCCCGCATCTCATCCGGTTTACCGAGCGCATCAGGGTGAACGGAAAAGAGATTCCCGACGAACGGCTTGCATATTACGTTGCGGTGCTCCGGCCGGCAATCGAGAAGACCGGGGCGACCTTCTTCGAGGCGACAACGTGTGCTGCATTTCTCTATTTCGCCGATGAGGGGGTGGACATTGCAGTGGTCGAGACCGGACTGGGAGGGAGGCTCGACGCCACCAACGTCCTTCGTCCACTGGTCAGCGTGATTACCAACGTCTCCTTCGATCACCGTGAGTTTCTCGGGAACACACTCAGGGCGATTGCACGGGAAAAGGCCGGGATCATCAAGCGGGGGGTGCCGGTGGTGACCGCATCGACCGATCCCGGGGTGTTGTCCGTACTGCGGCAGGCTGCTTCACGGCGCGGGACAGAGCTCTCGCTCTCGAACAGGTTGGTCCGTATGAGGGGTGCCGGTACAAGGGGGCGGACAAGTTTCAAGTCCCGCGGGCTCTCCATCGCGTCCGTCAGGCCTGGCCTCCCGGGAGAGATTCAGCGAACCAACGCGACACTTGCAGTCGCCGCACTTGTA
>JBGPYM010000368.1:0-2460 GCA_041493205.1 Bacteroidota bacterium | reverse complement strand
TGCGATCGACCAACCTGCAGGAACGGCAGCAGGCGACGAGCCCGGCTCCGATCCCGCGGAGGACGCCGCGCAGAGGAATGAGCAATCGGTGGACGGGCTGAAGGTCCCTGGCAGGCTTTCGTACACCCCGAACCATCTCTGGCTCGCAATCAGTGCGGATGAAGTATTTCACATCGGCATCGATGCATTCGCCGCAAAAGCAATCGGAGGTGCGGACCGGCTCTCGTTCATCACGCAGAAGGGGCTCCACTACCCGACTGCCGTGCTGACAGTCAAGGGCGTCGATCTGCAGATCGTGTTTCCCCGCCAGGTCCTCGTCACACGCACGAATGCGTATCTTCGCACGAATCCCGCCAAGATCTTTTCCCACCCATATTCCCTCGGCTGGCTCTTTGAGGGGACGGTGGCCACTGGGTTCACCCCCGAGAATGCTCCCTCGCCCGTCGAAGGCACGATCTCCGGAGCATCCGCCGGCAAGTGGATGAAAGACGAATGCAGGAGAATGAACACTCTGGCACATGAGTTCAGCACCCGGCCTGACCGCTCAGGACGGGTCTCCATGGCGGATGGCGGCACGTTTGCCGGCGGCCTGATGCAGGAGCTGAGCCGCGATGAAATCCTTCACGTGTTTAATGAATTCTTTTCCCCTTTCGCACACAGGAGACCTCAATCGTGAAGCGCAGGACGTTGATGCTCATCATCGCCGGTGTGGCGCTCGGCGCGGGAACAGGGTGGGTGCTCTTCCCTCTTGCACTGTACACGCGTGAGTCGCAGCCGGTCAATTTCAGTCACAAGGTTCATACGGGGGAGCAGGCGGAGATGACGTGCGAGAACTGCCATGATTTCACTGCCGATGGCCGATTCTCGGGCATACCTGCGCTGGACAAATGCACCGGATGCCATGGAGCGACGATCGGCTCAACAGACGAAGAGAAGAGGTTTGTCGAAGAGTTCGTGATTCCCGGCCGGCCGGTCCCGTGGCGGGTCTACAGTCGCCAGCCGGACAATGCGTACTTCCCCCATGCAGCACATGTGAAGCTCGCCGGCATTGCCTGCGAAGAGTGTCACGGTCCGCATGGGGCCGGCGACGCGCTGCCTGCATACAAGGCAAACCGGCTCACCGGGTACAGCCGCGATATCTGGGGCCGCAATATCTCCGGCATACCTTCCCACCCGTGGGAAGGGATGAAGATGGACCGCTGCGTGCGGTGTCACGCTCTTCAGGGGCGGACTGACGGTTGCATCGACTGCCACAAATAACGGACTGATCCATGGGCCCCACCATCACGCGTAGAGATCTTCTCAGACTTGCCGGCGGTTCCGCGCTCGGTGTCATCTTCTCCCCCCTCCCCTGGAAGTTGCTCGACGACTCCGCCATCTGGACACAGAACTGGTCGTTGAATCCGCCCCTTTCGCACGCGCCGATCAGCCTTGCCTACAGTACGTGCACGCTCTGCCCCGGCGGGTGCGGGATTACAGCGCGGTGCACGGGTGGCGTACCGTTCAGCCTCACGGGTACAAAGTCACACCCGGTGGGTCGCGGGGTGCTCTGTGCAGCCGGGCTCGCAGGACATCAGATGGCTATGCATCCGCTCCGCATCGTGCAAGCGTGCGCATCTTCCGGCCGATCCGTCGGCGCAGTCATTTCCCCTCTTGAACGGGAGAAGGCAATTGCAGCGATCGGCGCGATTCTCAATGGTCTATCAGCCCGGGACGCACCGCACAGCGTTGCACTGATTGATCGCCGGCCTGGCAGGGCCCTCTCGGCAGTCTACCGGAATTTCCTCTCCACGGTCCCCGGGGGGCTGTACATCGTATCCCCGTCGGCGGAGGATGCGACACTGACCACATTGCAGCAAATGGCAGCTACGCCGGCCTGGATTGGCGGATTTGACTTCGAACAGACGCGTACGCTTCTCAGCTTCGGCGCGCCGGTCCTTGAGGGGTGGGGGTCGCCCGGTCAGGTGATGGATATGTGGTCAAAGCGCGCCCGGACCGGATTCAGACTGATCCAGGCAGACTCCCGCCCATCGCGCACCGCCCGGCTCGCACAGACCTGGCTGCAGCTCCGGCCCGGGACAGAAACCATCCTCGCGCTGGGCCTCGGTCATGTAATCATCCGCGAAAATCTTCATGCGCATGATATCAAGAGAACAACCAGGGACTTTGCAGAATACGCCCGGCTTGTCGCACGGTTCGATCCCCCGACGGTATCCGCGCTGTGCGGAGTAAGCAAGGAATCGATAGAAGAGACCGCCCGTACGATCGCACGCAGACCGTCACTCGTTGTTGCCGGGACAGATCCGGCCGGAGGTCCGCTGCCGAACGAGGCCCGGACAGCCATCGCTGCGCTCAACGTGCTCCTCGGAACGATGGGAACCCGGGCGGGCATAGTCGCGCGGAACCCGCTCCCCGGCGAGCCGGTAATGCCGCCTGCAACCACCATCGACCAGGTTCCCG
>JBGPYM010000011.1:0-27655 GCA_041493205.1 Bacteroidota bacterium | reverse complement strand
CATCATCAGCGGCCGAACGACGCCCATCGTGGATGCACGGGCCCGGGTCCTCCGAATTGACGACGTGATTCAGGGGATGGAAGACAAGGTGACAGCCATGCGCCAGATCCAGGAACGGCGGGGATTTTCGGATGATGAGTTCGCGTTTATCGGGGACGACCTCTTCGACGTGCCGCTCCTGAAGACCGTGGGGCTTTCTGCTGCCCCGAAGAACGCCCTCCCCCCGGTCAAGCGCGCGGTGCATTACGTGACGAAAACGGGCGGAGGTGAAGGGGCCGTGCGGGAGTTTATCGAACTCATCCTCGCGCACAGGAACCGGTAGGAAGGGACGGATGTCATGGAGTATCCGCGTGATCTCCGGCCGAAAGAACGCGACCTGCTCGAAAGCGTTCTGCCGGCAGAACGGCCGGGATACCGGCGCACCAGGGAGCGGATCGCCGCCATGACGGTACTCGGACAGGGGCGGCGCGGTGAGGGGGACCTCGTGCTCGGAATGACGGGCGATACCCCCGACTGTGCGTCGCCGCTCCCGCCCGTGATCGCCTATGGCATGGTCGAGACGACGCGCGATGCGTTCACCATTACGGTGCGCGAGGAAGCTGCCGCCCAGATCAACGTCGAAATAGTCTCCCGCCGCGGGGAAGAAATCCCCGATCACTTCGAGGAAAAGCGGCGATGGACGTACTCGACACGGGAGCCCGGCTCGCCGTCGCCGGCGACAGGGACACCCGTCCGGCAGGTCGCCCTGGATGAGGTCCTGACGCTCGCGCTTGCACCCGCCGAAGAACGAATCTGGGTGCATGACGCAGGTTCGGGGATGGTGCATCTTATTCCGATCACAAACTTCTACAATGAGCTGATGCGCATCCGGCAAGTTCGTGATCCTGCAATCGCCCTCCATTCCCGCCTGTTCTGGGTGCAGTTCGGGACGCAGACGGACGCCGAGTTGCGTGCTGCGTTCACCGCCTACAATCGCCTGAAGCATCGTGTCGACATCCGTCCCGCCCCGGCCCCTCCTGCGCCGCAGGGCATTGCTGCGACGGTAAAACGGCTTCTCGGCATCGGACGCTGACCGGTGGAGCGCATGCGGACACTCCTCATTCTTGCATTGAGCACCTTCTTCCTCGGGGGGTGCGAAGACAGGCTGAAACCGTCTGTCGTTCCGCTCCCGCAGACCGATATCCCTTCCCAGGAGAGCTGGCGCAGCACGGTCATCTTCTCGGACTCCGCGCGGGTCAAGGCCGTCCTCTGGGCAGGGCACATCGCGTCGTACCAGCAACAGAGGGTGACCATGCTGAGTGACAGCATCCATGTTGATTTTTTCAACGCGTCCGGCGGGCATTCTTCGCTCCTGACGGCGCGCCGGGGCAAGGTGAACGACGCCACGCAGGATTTCGAGGCGTACGACAACGTGGTGGTGGTGTCGGACAGCGGAACAACCCTCCGGACCGAGCGGTTGTTCTGGACGAATGCGGAACAGAAAATTCATACGGACGCGTTTGTCGACATCACGTCGCCGTCGGAACACATTATGGGCCACGGTCTCGTGAGTGATCAGGGGCTGAAAAACTATCGGATCTTCCGGGTCACCGGACAGGCGGTGACGCATGAGTAGCCGGACCCGTGCCGCGGGGGGAGCGGTCCGGGCGGCGGTCGCCGCGGCGCTCATGGTATGCGCCGGACAGGCCGCAGGCCAGCAGCAGAAAGTGATTTTCCTGCAGCACGCCGACACTCTCCGCGGGCGCGTGATCGACGGCCAGGATGCTCGCGAGCTCATCGGAAACGTTGCGATCGTCCAGGAAAACGTGCACATCACCTGCGACCGCGCCCTGCAGTTCATCCAGCAGGGGAAGGTGGTGCTGACGGGGAACGTCATCGTCAGCGACGACAGCATGACGCTGAAAGCCCCCCGGGCCGTTTACTACCGGGACGAGCGGAGGGCGGAGGGGTTCGAGGACGTGCGCCTCGACGACGGCCATGTCAGGCTCCGCGCTGCGTACGGGGACTACCTGATTGACCCGCGTCTTGCACTGTTCCACACCAACGTCATCGTCATTGACAGTACATCGATTGTTGCCGGCGATACCCTCACCTACGACCGTAACACCCGGCGCTCGGTCGTCACCGGCAACGTCCGCGTGCACAACCCGTCGGACGGCATCACCATCTACGGGGGGTGCCTTGATCACGATGCAGCGCGGCAGTTCAGCAGGATGACCGTGCATCCGCTGCTTGTGCAGATCGATACAACGGGGGGTGGGCGGCCGGACACGCTCCAGGTGCGCGCACGCGTGCTCGAGGCATACCGCGACACGACAAAGCGGCTGATCGCGCGCGACAGCGTGGCGATCGTACGCTCCGATCTCGCCGCCACCGGCCAGTACGCCTGCTTTTACACGCTCGGCGACAGCATCGAGCTCCGGCGAAAACCCGTGATATGGTACAGGGAGTCCCAGGTGAACGGCGATTCCATCAACATCATGCTGAAGAAACGCAGGCTCCAGCGCCTGCATGTCATGGGAAACGCCGTCGCGGTCTCACGGAGCGATTCGCTTTTCCCGGACCGGTATGACCAGATGACGGGAGACCGGATCACCATGTCCTTTGACAGCGCCGGCCTCCGGCAGACGGACGTCGAGGGGCGCGCGACCAGCCTCTACTTTCTCTACGACGATTCTCTGTCGAACGGACTGAACAAGACCAGCGGCGACAGAATCCAGATCCACTTTGCGGCAGGAAGGGCCACAACCATCACGGTGTACGGCGGCGTGGAAGGACAGTATGTCCCGGAGAATATGGTGACGCGGCGGGAACGGGAATATGACCTGCCCGGCGCCGCGTGGCGCACCGACCGCCCGCGCACGGTCCGCGTGGCCCCCTTCCAGCCGGTTGCGGCGACGCTGTGGCAACGATAGTTCACAAGGACACACAACCTGATATGGATAATTCCCGCTCACCGTCTTCCCCGCGCATCCTGCGCGCAGAGAAGCTTGTCAAGCGCTACAAGAAACGGGCTGTCGTCAACGGCGTCAGTATCGACGTCCGCCAGGGCGAGGTGGTTGGACTCCTCGGCCCGAACGGCGCCGGAAAGACCACGACCTTCTACATGATCGTCGGGATGATCCGTCCCAACGAGGGGACCGTGCACCTGGATCAGGAGGAGATTACCGACGTCGCGATGTACCGGCGCGCACGGATGGGGATCGGGTATCTGCCGCAGGAGGCGTCCGTCTTCCGGAAGATGTCGATCGAGGAGAACATCCTTGCAGTGCTGCAAATGATGGACCTGCCCGGCGACGAGCGGCATGCGCGGTGCGAGCGGCTGATGGCCGACTTCAATATCGCTCATCTCGCGAAAAGTAAAGGGTACATGCTTTCCGGCGGCGAACGGCGCCGGACGGAAATCGCCCGGGCGCTGGCGACCGACCCGGATTTCATCCTGCTGGACGAGCCCTTTGCCGGAATCGACCCCATCGCCGTCGAAGAGATCATGAAGATCGTCGCAGCCCTGAAACAGCGCGGGATCGGCGTCCTGGTGACCGATCACAACGTGCACGAGACCCTCTCGATCACCGACCGCGCCTACCTCCTGTTCGACGGCCAGATCCTGAAAGCCGGGACGTCCGAATCCCTGGCGAACGACCCGGAAGCGCGAAAGCTCTACCTGGGCGAAAAATTCAGGCTTGACCGGTACGACTGACGGGGAACCATTTGCCCTTCCGGGCCGTTATGAAATGAACCAACCCAACCCACATTCCATCCATCAAGTGCAGGAGACGCTATGATGAAGGCAAGTGCCCTCGGTGTGCTCGTGCTGTTTGCGGCCTCGCTCGCGTTCGCGCAGGGCGCCAAAACGGTCACGCTGAAAGGATACGTGGTCGATCAGATGTGCGCGAAAACTCTCGCGAAGAAGGAGAACGTGATGGAGAAGGCGGGAGCCCACACCAGGAAATGCGCACTGGAGGAAGGGTGCACCGAAAGCGGGTACGGCCTGTTTTCGGAAGGGAAGTACTACCGGTTTGACGACAAGGGGAGTGAAAAAGCCAAGGCCATGATCGAAGGTTCCAAACGGGAGAGCGCGCTCATGTTCGAGGCTACCGGTTCGGTGGATGGTGATATGCTGACCGTCAAGAGCCTCAAAGAAGTGTCGGGCAAACCTGGCAAGGGCGAAAAGCCCAAGAGCTGATTCCGCTATTCTTTTTTGTCCGGTGTGCCGGCCGGGGGGGGCTTCGTCTCCCCCTTCGCCGGACCGGATTTTTTTTCGTCCTTGCCTGACTTCTCGTCCTTTCCTGACTTCTCGTCCTTTCCTGACTTCTCGTCCTGAGCGGATTTTTCGTCGTTGCCCGACGTAGCGTCCTTTCCCGCCTTCGACTCTCTCGACGAAGATGGCGACGTATTGCTCTTCTTGTAATCGGTGAGGTAAAACCCGCTCCCCTTGAAAATCAACCCCGAGCCGCCCCCCATGATGCGCGCAAGGGCGTCCTTTCCGCAGGAGGGGCAGCGCAACAGCGGATCCTCCTTCATCGACTGAAGTTCCTCAAACGTGTGACCGCATTCCCTGCAGACGTACTCGTACGTTGGCATCCCTGACGCTCCCCTTCGTTATTCGAGTTCTTGCAGCCCGGCGACAAGCCGGTCCATTCCCTTCTCGAGCTCGCTCATCGCGCAGGCGAAGGAGAGCCGCACGCAGCGGGGATCTCCGAACCCTTCTCCCGGCACAAGCGCGACATGGTGCCTCTCCAGCAGGTGCATGACGAGATCGAGCGCATTCTTGATGCGTCCCGCGGGGGAGGAGCTGCCGCAATACGCCTCCACGCTAAAGAAGAAGAACATGGCCCCGTCGGGAGTATGGATCGGGAGCCGTTGAAGTGTGGAAAACCGTCCGGCAACATAATCCCGCCGCCGCCGGAACTCCTCCGTCATCTCTTCGATGGGTCCCTGCGGACCCCGCAGCGCGGCGATGGTGGCCTTCTGTGCGATGGAATTTGGATGGTTGGTGACCTGCCCCTGCACTTTCGCGGCAGCCCGGATCACCGCCTCCGGCCCTCCCATGTAGCCGATGCGCCACCCCGTCATCGCATATGCCTTGGAAACGCCGTTAACCGTCACGACCTGGTCTGCAATGCTCTTGATGGCCCCGATGCTCATATGCCGGCGGCCGTCAAACACGACCTTCTCGTAGATTTCGTCGCTGATGACGGTGATGCCGGTCTCCCGGACGATCGATGCGATCTCTTCCACCTCCGCGGGAGTCATCACCACCCCCGTCGGATTGCATGGAGTGTTGAGAATGAGAACGCGCGTCTTCGGGCCGATGGCCTTTCTGATTGCGCGCGGATCGGGTCGGAACTCACTGCCGGGCCGCGGGGCTGCGAACACCGGGTGGCCGTCCGCCAGGCGCACCATCGCGGGGTAGCTGACCCAGTACGGAACGGGGATCACTACTTCGTCGCCCGGGTTCAGAAGGGCGCGGAGTGCGTTGAAGATGGACTGTTTGGCGCCCGAGGAAACGATGACCTGGGCCGGTGAAAAGTGCAGGCCGTTGTCAGCGGAGAATTTGTCGATGACGGCTTCGATCAGCTCAGGCGTCCCCTGATTCGCCGTGTAGTGCGAAAAGTCCGCCTCGATCGCCCTGATGGCAGCTTCCTTGACGTGACGGGGCGTCGGGAAATCCGGTTCCCCTGCCGTGAGGCTCACGACGTCCTTCCCGGCATCTTTCATCACGCGAGCCTTCTGGGAGAAGGCCAGCGTCTGGGACTCCTCGATTTCCAGTATTTTTCTCGAGAGCGGTTGCATGCGCGGTATTTACCGGCCCACTTTTTCGAGCAGCTTCTTCCGCACCGACGGCGGGACGAAATCCTTGACGTCGCCTCCCAGCCGCGCAACCTCGCGCACGATGGTGGAGTTGAGATACGTGTATTGTTCGTGCGGCACGAGAAACAGCGTATCAATGGTAGGGGCGAGCTTCCGGTTGGTCAGCGCCATCTGGAATTCGTATTCGAAATCCGACACCGCACGGAGGCCGCGGATGATGACCTTGGCCTTGCGGCGTCGCGCGTAGTCCACCAGGAGCCCCTCAAAGCAGTCCACTGTCACACGCCGGTTCCTGGCAAATACCTCGCCGATCATCGCCACCCGCTCGTCATCGCTGAACATAGGCATCTTGGTGGAGTTGCGAGCCACGAGGACGATCACGCGCGCAAAGAGCTCCGTGGCCCGCTCGACAACGTCGATATGCCCGTAAGTGATCGGGTCAAACGTCCCGGGGTAGATGGCGATCGGTGCACTCATAGCGGAGCACTCCCTCTCTGTTGCGGCTGAAAAAATGTGACCAGGGTGCGGCCGAATTTCTTTTCCGGACCGGCCGTCCAGTCCGGCGTCCCCTGGAAATGCAGGTCGTGGGCATGTTCCATGACCAGGTAGCCCCCGGGCCGGATGAGCCCGCGGCCGAACACACGTCCCGGGATTTCCGCTGTCTGTGCGAACTCGTAAGGGGGATCGGCGAACACAAGGTCGTACGGACCCCCGGCGATCCCGCAATAGCCCAACGCATCCATTTCAACAATCTCCGTGGCGGGGAGGCACCCGAGGAGCTCCAGGTTTTCTTCAAGAAACGAAGCCGCCTCCCGGCCTTCTTCGACAAAAGTCGCGTGGGCCGCACCCCGGCTGAGCGCCTCGATTCCCAGGCTCCCGCTCCCCGCAAACAGGTCCAGCACGCGTGCCCCGTCGAATTCCATCCTGTGTGCGAGCATGTTGAAGATGGTGACGCGCACCCGGTCGGTCGCCGGACGGACGGAGAGGTCCTTCACCGTCCTGATCGTCCGCCCCTTGTACAGCCCCGTGATCACCCTCATCGCTCAGTCCTTGCGGAGGGCGACGCCGACGGCGGCGGCAAACCGGTATGACGGGACGGTCAGATGCTCTGCGAGGCGGAGGGAATCTGACACGTTGATGTGCCGGAGCGGGTTCAGCGCCTCGACAAGGATGGGGCACCCGCGGCGGATGCTGGTCAGAAGGTCGCGGTCAAGATACGGGCCGTACACCGTGATCGAGTGGATGCCTGGTGTCTTCCGCGCGAGCGAAGCGATTCCCTGGACGATTTCGCGGTTGGATTGCACTACCATGTAGCGGTACATCTCGAGGCTGCCGTTCCGGATCAGGCTGACGTCCAGACGCGTTTCCTTGATGCCGACCAGGGCAATGTATTTGCGGTACGTGTCAGGATAGTTGATCCGGAGGGCCGTGTCGGCCGCAAAATGGTCGGCGTCTACGATGTGCAGTACGAGTCCGGCTCCCGCGACGGCCTGCTGAACCGCGCTCGCGTCGTGCCGGCGGACCGACACGCTGAGGGCTTCATTGTACGGTCCGGCGGACCGTTCGGTCAGGACGTGAACGTCGGTAATGAATTCGCCCGGGTCGATCGCGGGGTAGTATTGACTCAGCTCCCATTTGACGTGGTCGTAAATCTCATTGCGGGTCAGGCCCTGCTCAATGGGAAGGTTGTTGACGAAGAGGAGGGCGGTGTCGAGGGCAATGGAAACCCTCTCGGGAACGACGCGGTTGTCTGCGGCAAACTGTTTGAGGCGTCGCTGGAATGCCTGGCGCGCAGCGGGGGAGCCGTCCGTCGGCCCTGCCAGGAAGCCGCTTTCCCATTCATCGATTGCCAGCATGGTGACGGTCGCCCCGATGCGCTCAAGCGCCACAGCCTGCACGCTGCCGCCGCTGATGCTCAGGCCAAGAATGAGATCCCGTGACGTGACAGGGGCCATCGATATGCTCGTGATGCGCGAAATGGAAATTTAAATATGCGAAAATCGCACGTGTGAGTCAATGTGGCGTACCGGCAGTGATAAACGGCCGGATCTTCGCAAGCGTCGCCGGTCCGATCCCCCTGACGGCACGGAGACCCTCGACGGTGGCAAACGGCCCGTGGTCATCGCGGAACATGATGATACGCTCAGCAAACGCTTCGCCAATACCGGGAAGGAGAATGAGTTCCTCCTTCGTTGCGCTGTTGATGTCGATGCTGCCGGGGGCAAGCGAATGTCTGCGGAGGGCCGGAGTGCGGCGTGGCTGCGCTGCACCTGGAGGCGGGTCATCGGGCGGGGGGATACGCGAACGGGCGGCGAATTCGCTGTCGATCCGGGCATAGTCAAATGCCTGACGTTCCGTCGTCCGGCCGTCGGGGGCACGGAGCCACCGGATGACGGTACCGGCCAGCAGGCTCAGGCCGAGGAACACGATCACACGAATCTCGTTCTCCGTGAACCCGAACTTCTGCTGAAGGCCGGCGATCCGTTTCATGCATCGCTCAGGAAGCCGCTTTTTTCATCCGCCCGGGGAAGCTCTTATCGGAATGCGCGGACTTGTCTCCTTCCTTCGGATTCATGGCGGGGGAATCACCCAGCTCCTTGAGCAGCTGCTTCTCCCGGGCAGAGAGCGATCCCGGGACCCAGACGTTCACCCTGACAAGCTGGTCGCCGCGCCCGAAACTGTTGAGGTGAGGAATCCCCCGGTCCCTCATGCGGAGGATGCGGCCTGACTGTGTGCCCGGTTCGACCTTCAGCCGCGCGCGGCCGGTCAGGGTCGGCACTTCGATGTCCGCCCCGAGCGCCGCTTCCGGGAAACTGACCAGCAGGTCCAGGACGACGTCATCACCATTGCGCGTGAACACGGAGTGCGGCTCCTCTTCGACGACGACAATGATGTCGCCCGCGGGGCCGCCGCGCCGTCCCACGTTCCCTTCCCCCCGGAGCGGGATGTAATTCCCTTCGCTCACGCCCGCCGGGATCGTCACTTTGATCGTGGTCTCCCCCTGCACCCGGCCGTCGCCGTGGCAATTGGTGCATGGTTCCTTGATGACCCGCCCCTCGCCGCCGCAGTTCTGGCATGTCGTGATGTTAACGAACTGGCCGAACACCGAACGGGAGACCTGGCGGAATTCCCCCGTCCCCTTGCACACGGGACACGTCATCAGGTTCGTCCCGGCGCGGGCCCCGGACCCGCCGCAGACATCGCACGTCTTCCATTTCTTGATCTTGAGCTTCTTCTCGACGCCGGACGCTATCTCCTCCAGCGTCAGCTTCAGCCGGATTTTCAGGTCCGACCCGCCGGCCCCTCCGCCCCCGCGCTGGCGCGAGCGCCCCTGCTGGCCGAACATCTCCTCGAAAATCGATCCACCGGCCCCCCCGCCGAAAATGTCGCTGAAGGTGGTGAAGATATCGTTCACGTCCGTGAAGGGCCGGAAATCGGTTCCCCGGATCCCCTCGTGTCCGAACTGGTCGTACCGCTGCCGTTTGGCGGTGTCCCCGAGGACCTCATAGGCCTCGGCCGCTTCCTTGAACTGCTCTTCGGCTTCCTTGTTGCCGGGATTCCGGTCGGGATGGAACTGGAGGGCCAGTTTTCTGTACGCCTTCTTGATCTCTTCCTGCGACGCGCCCCGGGCGACGCCGAGTACCTGGTAGTAGTCTTTCTTTGCCATCACGCCTCGGGCGTCTCGTTGCTCCCGGCGTCGCCGGGCGATCCCGCACCGTTGGCGGAGGTAGAAACAACGACCTTGGCATGCCGGAGGACGCGGTCATGCAGCATGTATCCGCGCTCGACTTCCTCGATGACCGTTCCGGGAGGGACATCCTCGCGCGGCACCTGGAGGAGAGCGTCGTGAAAATGCACATCGAACGGCTTGCCCAGGGAGTCGAACGGCCGGAGCCCCTGCTGGTCAAGGACCTTGATGAGTTTTTGGTAGATCAGTTCGACCCCTTTCACGAACGACTCGTTCACGGTCCCGTCGGCTGCCGCCTTCAGCGAGCGGCTGAGGTCCTCCACCACCGGCAGGAGGGACGCAAGCACGCCTTCACCCGCACTCTTCATGAGCGAAAGGTATTCCGCCTCGGTCCGGCGCTTGTAGTTCTCGAACTCCGCCGCCTTGCGGAGGAGCTGATCCTTGTACGCTTCCGCCGTTTTGCGGGCTTCCTCAAGCTGAACGGCGAGGTCCCCCTTCGCGGACGACTCCGCCTGATCCCCGGCCGCGTCCGGCTGCACCGCACCCGTCTCTTCCACTCCTCCGGTCACCGGCGTAGCGCCCGGTTGCTGGTCATTCTCTTTAATCATGGTCTGTTGTCAGCGGTGAACATCTCGGAAATTGTTCGTGCCACATAATCGACGAGCGTGATGACGCGGGGGTAATCCATCCGCTTCGGCCCGATGACGCCGATCG
This sequence comes from Bacteroidota bacterium, assembly GCA_041493205.1. GTDB lineage: Bacteria > Bacteroidota > Ignavibacteria > UBA10030 > UBA6906 > JBGPYM01. Next base: position 17,439 of record JBGPYM010000011.1, on the reverse strand, counting down.
TCCCGGTCACCTCGCCCGTGGTATAGCTCGAAGTGATCACGCTGTAGGAGGCGAGCTTCCTGTCGTCGTTCTCCTCGCCGATCACCACCCGCACGCCGGGTGGGGGGGTCTCGTGCTTCTCGAGCACGTGAATGATGATCTCCTGGTCATTGATCAACTCGATAACACTCCGGAAGTCCGTCGGGTTCACGAATTCCGGTTGTTCGATGATTTTTTCGGTCCCGCTGATGTGCAGGCGGTCGTTCCGCTGTGTCGGAAACAGCTTGTCCACGGAGTCGATGAACAGGCGGAGAAGCCCCGTGTCGTCTGCCGGGACGTCCTTCACCCGTTCGGCAAACGTCTCGCGGATCTCCTGGATGGAGAGTCCCGCGAGCCGCTCGTTAAGGAAGCGCGCGATGTCATCCAGCGTATCGCGCGGGATTTCACTGGCAACTTCCATCATCATCGTCCGCACGAGTCCGGATTTGATCGAGATGATGACCATCACCCGCGTGGCCACGATCGGTACGAGTTCGATTTTCTCGAACGTGCCGCTGCTCAGGTGCGGGGAGCTGATGATGCAGAGCTGGCGCGAAATCTTTCCCATGAGGCGGGACGATTCGCGCAGAAGCTCATCCTCGGCGTCCGCCGACGTGAGCGCGTCCCTGATCGCCCGCTTCTCGGTTTCCGGGAGTGCCTGCATGTGGATCAGACTGTCGAGGTAGAACCGGTACCCCCTGTCTGTGGGCACACGCCCCGCAGACGTGTGCGGGTGGTTGATATACCCCAGGTATTCGAGGTCCGACATGACGTTCCTGATCGATGCGGAGCTCAATCCGAGGACGTCCTCATGTCTCCGGGAGATGTAACGGGACCCGATGGGCGTCGCGGTTTCGATGAAATCGCGCACCACGTAATGGAGCACCGTTCGTTCCCGATCACTCAGATTGACCGCCATGCCGTCCCCGCAGAGTTACATAAACTGTTCGAATATAAAAAATACGCAATCCTGCGCGGTATGTCAAGAAACGGCCGGAAGACCGCGAAAACCCCCCGGGAGCCCCCGATATTGATTGTTACTCATTCAACGCGTATATTTACAACACCAATCGACGATTCTCGATCGACAATTGATTATTGACGATCGATTCGGGGCTGTAGCTCAGCTGGGAGAGCGCCTCGTTCGCAACGAGGAGGCCGTCGGTTCGAACCCGATCAGCTCCACGGAAAGCCAAGGCCGATGGCAACCAAAAGTCAAGCATGACTGTGTGAGGTCAAGTCCTGCGCAACCGTAAGTAGCTCAACCCCGCCAGGTCCGGAAGGAAGCAACGGTCGGTTACCAAAAGTGTGACGCAGGGGAGCTTGACCTCACTTTGTTTTTGTATCCGGAACCCCCCGCCCGGGGGACGGAGTTGCAGAGGGGCGGAATTTTCCATAACTTACCTACAGGTAGTTCAAACCCTGAATGAAGGGATCATGGCTACCTCCATATTTCATCACGCGGCAGAGTAGGGTGCCGCGACCACTTGCCCATCTGACGGTAAACGACAAAGGCGTAGAATTATGCCAAGAATGTGCCTCTCCCCAAGCCCCGGGAGTCAGCCTGGTTCGTTCCGTACCGATGGTGTAACCCCGCTTCACGCAGAAAGGTTGGTTCAATCAGTACGGCATGAAGAAAGAAATAATCATCAACGCGGCCGCCAACGAAACCCGTATAGCGATTACGGAGGACGGGCGCCTGGCAGAACTCTTCGTCGAGACTGCCAATAAAGAGAAAATGGTCGGCGACATCTACCTTGGCAAAGTTGCCAAGGTGATGCCCGGCATCAAGGCTGCATTTATCGATCTGGGGTTGGGACAGGACGGGTTCCTGCATTTCTCCGACATAGGGAACCGGTTCGAAGAATACTCAGCCCTGCTCAGCGACGACGACGAAGGGGAGGAGGAGCAGAAGGAGACCGCAGACGTCGCAACGGGAGAGCATCAGCAGCACGATCCCGAACCCCCCCCACAACACGTCCCCCCTCCCCCCCGCGACCGCGGCAACGGATCCGATCAGCACCAGCGTCCTCCCCGACGGGACATCCATCTCGAAAAAGGGCAGGAAATCATCGTTCAGATTACCAAGGAGCCGGTCGGGAAGAAGGGCGTGCGCGTGACGTCCGAGGTGTCACTCGCCGGCCGGTTCCTCGTCCTGCTCCCGTTCGACGGGAAAATCGGAATCTCGAAAAAAATCAACAGCTTCAAAGAGAAGCGCAGGCTGCGCAAGATCGTCCAGGCAATTCTTCCGGAAGGGTTCGGCGCCATCATCCGCACCGTGGCCGAAGGGAAGGATGACTCCTCGCTGACGAACGATCTGAAGGACCTCATCGACACCTGGCGTGAAGTCGAAAAGACGGTCAAGAGCGAACAGGCACCGTGTCTCCTCTATAAGGACATGTCCACGACCTCGAGCGTCATCCGGGACCTGTTCTCGAACGACGTGACCCGGGTGGTCGTCGACTCGCGCAGGCTGCACAAGGAGATCCGCGCCTACATCAAGTACACCTCGGCCCAGCTTCTCGACAAGATCGAGCTCCACAAGGACCGGAGGCCGATCTTCGATGTCTACGGGATCGAAAAGGAAATCGAGACCACCCTGGCCCGTAAGGTCTGGCTGAAAAGCGGCGGCTATATCATCATCGAGCCGACAGAGGCGATGGTGGTCATCGACGTCAACAGCGGGCGGTATGCGGCAAAGCGCGAACAGGAGCTGAATTCGCTTCGCACGGATCTGGAAGCCGCGCGTGAAATCACCCGCCAGCTCCGCCTGCGCGACATGGGGGGCATCATCGTCTGTGACTTCATCGATCTCGACGACGAACGGAATAAGCGGAAGGTGTACGAGGAACTCAAAAAAGAATTCCGGAAAGACCGCGCGAAGGTCACCGTTCTCCCGATGACGGAATTCGGCCTCGTGCAGATCACGCGCCAGCGCATCCGGCAGAACATCCTGCACAGCTTCAGCGAGCCATGCCCGGCATGCGGAGGGACCGGTCTCGTGCAGTCGAAGACCACCACCCTCAACCAGATCGAACGGTGGATTCACCGATTCAAAACCGAGACGCGGGAATCGAAGCTGACCCTCCGGGTCAATCCCCAGCTTGCGGACGTGCTGCGTGCCGGGACCATCAGCCGTCTGCGCAGGATCATGCTCAAGTATTTCGTCTGGATCCATCTGGAAGCCGACCCGGCGGTCATGATCGGGGAGTTCCGGATGGTCTCGAAGAAGCAGGGGAAGGATATCACGGATCTGTTCAAGTAATTCCCGTTCCATCGGCCCAGCATTGGAAAGCTCGTGAAACGTACTGCATTCTATGAGGTGCACCGCTCGCTCGGCGCCAAGATCGTCGAGTTCGCCGGCTATGACATGCCTGTCCAGTATACGGGCATCATCGAAGAACACAAACGCGTCCGGGAAGCGGTAGGCGTCTTCGACGTCTCGCACATGGGGGAGGTGGAAGTCAGGGGGAACGACGCCCTCGGCTTCATCCAGCACATCACGGTCAACGACGCCTCGAAACTTGCCCCCGGGGGGGTGCAATACTCGGCCATGTGCTACGAGGACGGCGGCATTGTGGACGACCTCCTGGTGTATAACATGGGAGATCACTACCTGCTGGTGATCAACGCCGCCAACATCGCGAAGGACGTCGCCTGGATGAAGCAGCAGCTCAGCGGCGATGTCATCCTCCGCGACCGGTCGGATGAATTTTCGCTCCTGGCGGTGCAGGGTCCGAAATCCCTCATGACGCTGAAGGGGCTTTGCTCCACCGATCTCACCGGACTGCAGTATTATCACTGGATGCGCGGCACGATTGCGGGAGTCGACATGGTCATCTCCCGGACGGGGTATACGGGAGAGCTCGGTTTCGAGCTTTATTTTCCGTCGGATGTACCGACGGGCACCAGGGTCTGGAACGCACTGATGGATGCGGGACGCCCCCACGGCATCGGTCCTGTCGGACTCGGCGCCAGGGACACGCTTCGCCTCGAAATGGGGTTTTGCCTCTACGGGCACGACATCGACCAGACCACCAACCCGATTGAAGCCGGCCTGGGGTGGATCACGAAAACAGAGAAGGGGGAGTTTATCGGGAAGGGGCCAATCGTCAAAGCGAAACAGGAAGGGGTGAAGCGCAGGCTGGTCGGGTTTGCCCTCGAGGACCGCGCATTTCCGCGGCAGGGATATCCGATCAGGGCTGCGGGATCGGCCGCAGGAAAGGTCACCTCCGGAACGTTTTCACCCGTGCTCGACAAGGGGATCGGCATGGGGTATATCGATGCCGTCAACGCAAAGGTGGGCACGGCGGTCGCGGTTGTGATCCGCGACCATGAATCCCCTGCAATGGTCGTTCCCCTCCCCTTCATCAAGAAATAAGCCCCATGCGGATCGACCTTCACCTGACGCCGCACCAGACAGACGAGCTGGCGCTCCGGGATAAAACCGTTGTCGTCATCGATGTTTTGCGTGCATGCACGTCGATCGCGGCGGCCCTCACCAACGGCGCGCGGGAGATCATCCCGGTGGACACGGTCGAATCAGCGGTGAAAATCTCCGGTAACCTTTTCGGCGACGTGACGCTCCTGGGCGGCGAACGGAACGGCAGGATGGTCGAGGGTTTCAGTCTCGGAAATTCTCCCGGCGAGTACTCGGAAGAGCGCGTCCGTGGCAAGTCGATCATCTTCAGCTCCACCAACGGCGCACAGGCGATGGTGAAAGCGCGCTATGCGCGCGAGCTTTTTGTCTGTGCCTTCGTCAATGTGTCGGCGGTCGCGGGAGCCCTGCGCCAGAACCCTCGCGATTGCACGGTGGTGTGCGCGGGAAACAACGGCGTGCTTTCCATGGAAGACACCGTGTGTGCCGGAATGCTGATCGCAAAGCTGATCGAGGACGCACCGTTCGAGGTCGAGCTCGCCGACGCCGCCCTGGCCGCACGTGCGCTCTTCAAAACATTCGGACGGGGGATCCTGAAGATGATCAAATCATCCGACCACGGGCGTTACCTTCAGAGCATCGGTTTCGGCGATGACCTGAAGACGTGTGCCGGCGTCGACACCATGCCGGTGCTGCCGCAACTCGACGGCAATGTGATCAAGCTGAAGCGCGAGCAGGCGGCGAAAGAACCCACCGATCAACCCGTGACACCCTGATGACACAGCAGGCGCGCAGCCGCAGCGATGCCGGATCGAAGGGGGGACGCCGCACCGCGCTCCTCGCAGTGCTGATGATGGTGGTGGCGGCGCTCGTGCTCATCGCTCTGGTCACGTACGACCCCGCCGACGAGGCTGCCGTCGCAGGCTTGCGCGGCGGCGATCTCCTGAAACTCTTCTCGGGGGATCCCGCGCTCCGTGCGCGGGCGGATGTCGTGCATAACGGCCTCGGCCTGGTCGGCGGCATCCTCTCCGACATTCTCCTCCGCTCCACCGTTGGTTACGCGGTCATCGCCTTCCCAGTGCTGATGCTCCTCTGGGGATGGACGCTCCTGCTGCGGCGCGACGTCCATGCGCCCCTCATTATTACAAACTACACGCTGATCCTCACCCTGCTCACGTCGGGCGCGTTCGGCATGATCCGCCTGATCGCATCGCCGGGAGGGCCCTCGATGGAATGGAGCGGCATTACCGGTGATTTCATCGCGTCCGTGCTCACGCAATTGCTCGGGAAAGCCGGAGGGGCCATCGTGCTCGTTGCCGGCCTGCTGGTGACAGCCGTCGTGGCGACGGACCTGGATCTGCGCGAGACGGCGGAACGGATCAGGCTGGTGGCCATGCGTGTGGCCGACTGGTTTTCGCGAAGGGCGGCTGCCCTGCAGGAATCGAAGGAGCGGCGGCAGGAACAGGAGGAATCCCGCAGGGCTTCCGCCGGACAGGCGGCACGCATCACCGTGGCAAAACCTCCGTCAGAAGAACCGGCGGAGCAGGAACTTCCCTTCACTTCGCCGGCCGGTTTGAAGCGGCCCATACGGATAACGGGAGACCCGGATGACCTGAAGATCACCGTGAGCAATCAGGTGGGGGTTCCCCCGGCGGCGACCGGAGCCCCCACGCTGCGCGAGGAATCCGCGGCCGACAACGCGGGCGTGCCGGAAGAAATTGACTATGTGTTCCCCTCCGTGGAACTCCTGGATCCCCCCCGGCCCGGCCGCGAGGACGTCGATGACGAAGAGCTGAAGGCGAACGCGGATCTGCTGCGCGCCACGCTTGCCGAATTTGACGTGGAACTTGAGAGCGTCAGCGTCACCCCCGGTCCGGTGGTTACTCTCTATGAGCTTGTCCCCGCCAGCGGCGTGAAGATCAGCCGGATCGTGAGTCTCGAGAATGACATGGCGCTCAAGCTTGCAGCCCGCGGGATCAGGATCATGGCCCCGATCCCCGGCCGGTCGGCGGTCGGCGTCGAGATCCCCAACTCCCACCGCTCCCTGGTGACGATCCGGAGCGTTATCAATTCCGTTTCGTTCCGTGAGATGAAGGCACACCTTCCGCTCGCCTTGGGGAAGACCATTGCCGGGGAGGTGTTTTGCGACGATCTCACGAAAATGCCGCACCTCCTGATCGCGGGTTCCACCGGCTCCGGCAAGAGCGTGGGCATCAACACCATTCTGGCGAGTCTCCTCTACCGTCTCCACCCGTCGGACCTCAAGCTGGTCATCATCGATCCGAAAAAGATAGAGCTCAGCCAGTACGCCCGGCTCAAGAACCACTTCCTGGCCGTCTCGCCGGACATCGGCGAAACCATTGTCACGACGCCGAACAACTCTGTGGTGGCTCTCCGGGGCGTCGAGCTCGAGATGGAAAAGCGGTACGACCGGCTCGCGTCGGCCGGCGTGAGGAACATCGTGGACTACAACGAGCGTCTGGCGGCCGGACGACTGAAGCCGTCGGAGGAGATGCCCCACAGTAAAATGCCGTTCCTGCTGGTGGTGATCGACGAGCTTGCCGATCTGATGATCACCGCCGCGCGCGAGGTGGAAGAGCCGATCGCGCGTCTTGCGCAGCTAGCCCGGGCCGTGGGCATCCACCTGATTGTCGCTACCCAGCGCCCGTCCGTCGACGTGATCACCGGCGTCATCAAGGCGAATTTCCCCGCGCGCATTGCATATCAGGTGGCGTCAAAAACCGACTCGCGGACGATCCTGGATATGAACGGCGCCGAGCAGCTCCTGGGGAACGGCGATATGCTCTACCTGCCGAGCGGGAGTCCGAAGCCTGTCCGGCTCCAGAACGCGTATATTTCGGCCGATGAAGTCGAGGCGATCGTCAATCACATCGGCGGCCAGACAGGGTACAGCAAACCATTTGTGCTCCCATCGATTGCCGAGCGGAAAAAGGGGGGGGACGGCGCGGGCGGCGGTGAGCGGGACGAACTGTTTGAAGAGGCGGCGCGCCTGGTGGTGCGGCACCAGCAGGGCTCCGTGTCCCTGCTCCAGCGGCGGCTGAAGGTCGGGTACTCGCGCGCGGCACGGCTCGTCGACGAGCTCGAAGCGGCAGGCGTCGTCGGCCCGTATGATGGAAGCAAAGCGCGCGAGGTCCTCGTGGAGACGGAAGCAGAACTTGACGTGATACTCAACAATCCATGACCGGACAATGAACGCCTTCGCGCATACGCTCCTCGGGATATGCGGCGTCCTGGCGCTCGCACCCGCGCCCGTGCGCGCGGGGGACACGCCCGACGAAATCCTTGGAAGGGTCCGCAAAAAGTACGACTCCATCCGGGATGCCGAACTCTCGTTTTCGCAACGGACCCGCTTTGCCGTCGCCAAGATCGAGCATCAGGCGCACGGCACCCTCGCTCTGAAGAAGGAAAACAAGTACCGTATTGAAATGGAGGACCAGGTCATCGTCACCGACGGGGTGACGGTCTGGTCGTACTCCGTGCCGAACAAGCAGGTCCTCATCGATGTGTTCCGGCAGAATGAGCGCACGCTCTCCCCGGAACGGATCCTGAGCGGCGCTCCGGGTGAGTATGCTCCGACCGTGATCGGACACGAGAACATCGAAGGCGCCGACATGGCGATCCTCAAGCTTGCCCCGCGGGGCGAGCACATGCTCGTGGCCAGCCTCCGGCTCTGGATCGACACGGAAACCTGGCTCATCCGGAAGGCCGAAGTCACGGACGTGAACGGCAAAGAGACGACATACTCCGTCAGCGACATACGGATCAATACCGGCATTCCCGATGCACGCTTTACGTTGAAAATCCCCGAAGGGGTTGAAGTGGTGGACCTGCGCTAAGGAGGCGAGGTGTCCGATGAGGTCCGGCGTCCCGCGCCTGCCGCCCCCCGCGGCCGGCGCTTCCTCCAGTACGCACTCAGCGGCGTCCTGACGCTCCTGTTCCTCTGGGTGGCATTCCGCGGGACAGACCCTGCGGCACTGGCCGCCGCGATCCGGGGCGCCAATTACGGATGGATCGCGCTCATGGTGGCCATCCTGGTCCTGAGTCACTGGGTGCGCGCGCTCCGCTGGCGGTTTCTGCTGGAGCCGATCAAGCACGGCATCGGCATCCGGAATCTCTTCGCGGGCGTCATGGTCGGTTATCTTTTCAACAACCTTCTCCCGCGCGCGGGAGAGCTCGTCCGTCCCTATGTCATCGGCAAACTCGAGGGAATCTCCAAGTCCTCCGCGTTCGGTACCATCATCGTGGAGCGCGCCATTGATACGTTCACATTCCTCTGCCTGGTGGTGCTCCTGCCGTTCATCTACGCCGGACCGCTGATCGAATCGTTTCCCTGGCTGCATGAGGCAGGTATCGTCATTGCCGCGGTCACGGCCGGCGGCGTTGCATTCCTCGTGCTGTTGATGGTGCGGAGAGACTGGACCGACCAGCTGCTCGCCCTCTGTGCTCGTGTCGTCCCCGCGGGAATCGCCCGGCGCATGGAGCGGCTGGTGCATTCCTTCCTCGACGGTTTCCTGTTTCTCACCCGCCCGGCCAACTTCGCGGTTATCCTCTTCCTGAGTGCTGCCGTCTGGGGGCTCTACATCCTCATGGTGTATGTGGCCTTCTATGCCTTCGGGCTCGGGAACCTCGGCATGTCTGCCGCCGTGGTGGTCCAGACGATTTCCAGCATCGGGGTCGCGATTCCCACCCCCGGTGCGACGGGGGGCTATCACGCATTCACCTCCCAGTCGCTGGTCAAGCTCTTTGGCGTCGACCCGCCCCTTGCGCTCAGCTATGCGACGGTGACGCATGCCGCGGGATATCTGAGCACCACGGTCCTCGGGCTCTACTACCTGCTCCGTGATCAGATCCGGACCTCGGAGGCGTTTGGAGAGACCCCGGGGGGAGGCACCTGAGATGCGGCATGCTCTCATCATTGCCGGCCTGATTTTCAGCTGCCGGGCAGCAGGTGCACCCGCTCCCGGCGGGGATGCACCAGGGCCATTGCCGCGGCCGGGACTCGCGGCGGGCATGGGTGTGCTCTACCTTACAGCGCGCGATGTGGTCGATCTTGTCAACGCCTCCGCAGTCCCCGCCGAGCGCGTGGCGCAGTTCCACGCGATGGCGGAATTCTTTGCAGCGGCATCCTTCCCCCTTACCGATGAGTGGATTATCAAGGTGGAGTATGCATTCCTCACCGGATCTTATTCCGTGGGGTCGTTTCTGGGGGAAGCCGATTTCAGCGTGACCGCGCATATGCCGTCTGTCATTCTTCAGTACGTGATCGCCGAGCGCGGGCTCTACAATCTGAAAATCGGCGCGGGCGGCGGCTATTACGCCGGTGCCCTTGCCGAGAAATACCTGACGATCGACCAGCGCTTTTCCGGAACAGGGGGTGGCGTGCTGACGGAACTCGAGGCCAATACAGCGTTCGGGGAGCACCTTTACGCGTTTCTGGGCGCCAACCTCCGGTGGTCGTTCATCGGCGAACTCACGAACCCTTCGGGAATTTCGCCGGGCAGGGCGAGCGGGGGAGGGGGGACAACCCTCAATTTCTTTGCCGCCGGGGCCCGGATCGGGCTCAGCTACTACTTCTGACAATTCACGGGAGAACTCATCATGCATACTCACACGATGCGCGGCCTGATAGTCCTTGTCAGCCTTCTGACCATCTTCTCCGCGGGGTGCGCTCAGCAGGGGGACAAAAAGACCGAAAGAGCCGCCGAAGGAGCGCAGAGCACGATCATGGACACACCAAAATCAATGGCGGTGATTGAAACCAGCCTCGGCACGCTCGAGGCCGAGCTGTACAGCGAAGACGCTCCGCAGACCGCGGCGAACTTCATCGGACTGGCGGAACAGAAATACTACGATGGCGTCATCTTCCACCGCGTTGCAAAGGGATTTGTAATCCAGGGCGGGGATCCGACCGGAACGGGCACGGGAGGGAAGACCTTTACCGGGAAGACGCTCCCGGATGAGCTCAATTCCGCGACGCTCTCCTACAAGGCCGGGTATCTCAAAGGTGTGCTCGCGATGGCGAACAAGGGCCAGCCCGGAACGGGGACGAGCCAGTTCTTCATCATGCTGGACGACAACCTGCGGCTGCCGAAGGCATACACGATATTCGGACGCGTCATTAAAGGATTGGATGTTGTGGACTCGATCGGGCAGGTGCCGATCACGCCGGGTATGGGTCCGAATGACGGGAAGCCGGTGACACCGGTCGTGATGAAAACGGTCCGCATCGTCCGCCCTCCCGCAATCAACCGCTGATCGGCCGTGGCATCCCGTGGGCCGACATACGAAACCCTGCGCGGCGAGCTGGCGCGCGGGACGGTCAGGACCGCCTATGTGTTGTACGGCGAAGAGGACCTGCTGCTGGATGAGGCGCTCGATGCAATAGTTGCCGCGGCCCTTGCGGGGGCCGACCGGGGCTTCAATCTGGACGTCATGCGCGGTGTCGAAGCAGACGGCCGCGATATCGTCGCACGGGCCTCATCGTTTCCGATGATGGCCGACCGGCGTGTCGTCGTCGTCCGCGACGCCGACAAGCTGACCGGCCGCGATCCTGAACTGCTTGCATCGTATGTGGAACGCCCGTCCCCGACGACGTGCCTGGTGCTCGCAGGAACGAAACCGGATTTCCGGCGAAAACCCTTTGTGACGATCCGGAAGGAGGGGGGTGCCTTCGAGTTCCGGCCTCTGCAGGAGGACGCGCTCGTGTCCTGGATCATTGGGCAGGTGGCTGCGGGGGGGAGGCGCATCGCGCCGGCGGCGGCTTCGTTGCTCACCGCCTCCTCGGGATCGTCGCTCCGGGACCTCAGGAATGAAATTGACAAACTCTTCATCTTTGCCGGCGACCGGAAGGACATCACGCAGGACGATGTCTCTGCTGTCGCGGGCATGTCGAGAGAGTACAGCATATTCGAACTGCAGAAGGCGATCGGCACCCGCCGGACCCCGCGCGCCGTCGCCATTATGGAGCGCATGCTGGAAGCGGGGGAAAAAGTCCCTGTCATCATTGCATCCCTGACCACCTATTTTACCACCCTCTGGAAGCTCGCCGACCTCCGGCGCCGCGGCGTCCCCGGGGGGGAGCATGCAGCCGCAGCGCATGTCAGCCCCTACTTCATCCGGGAGTACTACGAAGCCCTCGAGCACGTGACAGCGGCCGATTGTGAGAGGGCCATACTTTCCCTGGCCGAGGCCGATGAAACCTCAAAAACGACCGGCCAGGACATCCGGCATGTCATGTTGTCACTTATCCTCGGGCTTTGCGGAGAGGCGGGGGGCGCCGGCGGGCCCGCATCGCGGAACATCGCGACGGGAGCGAGAGTATAATGGATGCCTGCAGAGCGGGATTCCGCCCATGAATGAGCGTTCTGATGAAGAACTGATGGCGCTCTTTCAGGAGGGGGACGCTGGCGCATTCACCCTCCTGGTGCGGCGGTACAAGGACGACCTGACCAACTTTGTCTTCCGGTTCGTCGGCGACCGGGCGGAAGCCGAAGACCTTGTACAGGAAACGTTTGTCCGCGTCTTCCGGAAGAAAGGGCTCTATACCGGAGTCGCGAAGTTTTCCACCTGGCTCTATACTATCGCCTCCAATCTTGCAAAGACCCGGCTCCGCCGCATGGCGCTCTGGCGTTTCGTCCGCATCGGCAGCGGAGGGGAAGAGGGGCCGGAGTTTGACCTGCCCGATGAGGAGACGCGGCCGGACAGTGCAGCAGATGAGGCTTTGCGGGAAGAAAGAGTGCAGAAGGCGCTCGACGCTCTCCCGGTGAAGTTCAGGGAGGTAATCATCCTCCGCGACATCCAGGAACTCTCGTACGAAGAAATTGCTTCAATCACGGGAATGGCAATCGGAACGGTCAAGTCGCGCATCAACAGGGCGCGCATGCAACTCCGCGCACTGTTGCACGATCTCTGGACCGGATAACCTGCATGACAACGCATCACACTAAGGGCGAATTCGATCACCTGAAAGAGGAGCTCAAGCGCCTCAAGCGGGCGGGGGCGCCGTGGTATTTCGAATCGGAGCTCCACCGCCGCCTGCACGGCGGGCATGCACACAGGCAAAGGCTTGCAGCATTTCCCCTGAACAAGGCGTACGTCATCACGTTTGTTGCCCTTGCATCTCTCGCCGCAGCCGGGTACATGATGATGATGCATGCCGGGTTGTTTTCCCCCCGGCCGGGTATCGAAGTAGGGAATGTCGCGGCAGCTCCGTCAGATACTCTCCGTGCTCCCTCTCCCGGACCGGCTGTTGCCCGGAGTGCAGAGACATCAGGGAGGACGTCAGGCGATGCAAAGACTCCCGCACTCCAGCGGGGCGAGGTAAGTGGTGTTTCCGCTGATGCCCCACGGTTAACGATCCCTGCAGGAACAGATTCGGCCGGGCAATCTGACGTGGTGCAAGGAAGACAGGCCGTTACAGGGGGAGACAGTGTAAGGGGAGGAGTGTTGGTCCCCCCTGTGCAAGCCAGGACGGACAGCGTCAAATCAGGAACGGCATCCATAAAGGACACGATACCGTCCAGGCACGACTCGGTTACTTCTCGCAAGGATACACTCAGGCCGGGAAGTCCGGGAGTGCCTGTAAAGTAGAGCCAATTCCCCGTTCAGCTGTAGGTGCGCCCCCCCTGTCTCCGTGGGCACAATGCCCCACGACTGTGATACGCAGCACGGGGCACCATCCAAAAAGACGTAAATTCGCCATCTCTGGGTGGAAGGACTTGACTTCCGTACGTTTTCCCCCTAAATTAAGCCGATATCGAAAGCACTTGAAAATTTACTTTAAGTGGGACTCTGACTGTTGCGTGGAGGTTGCCACCATAACCACAGGAGGATTGCATCATGCCGAAACTGAACCTCAGGGATGACGGATTCGAAGAGGATTCCAATCCTCTGGATTCGGATCAGCCCGTATCGCCACCGCCGACTCTTCGGGAAGTGGGTGTAGGTGGCGGGGGCGGGAAGAGTTCAACCCTGCTGACGGCTCTTCTTGTTGTCGCGCTGTTGGGAGGGGGCGTGTTTGCGCTGAATTACTTTAAAGTAATTCACCTCTGGGGAAAGAAGCCGGTAAAGGTGTCGTTCGATACGGAACTCCCGATCCCTGATCAGCCGGTGGCGAGTACGAACACGGACCAGGGTGCGAACCCCACGACGGGCGGGGAAGAACAGCAGACGACTCCGGAACCGAGTCTTGATCCGAGCACGGTTCCGTCCCAAACAACTGCGCCTCCCGAGGCGACGCAGCCTCACACGCAAACGACTGCACCGAAGCACACCAAAGAGCCGGCGCCGACATTCAACCCGCCGCCGTCCGGGAGCGGAAGCTATACCGTGCAGGTCTCTTCCTGGATCAGCAAGTCGATGGCGGAGAAGGAAGCTTCGCGCCTCAGTTCGGCGGGGATGAGTGCGTTCGTGGAAGATGCGGTGATCGCAGGTGAAAACTGGTACCGCGTCCGCGTCGGAAGATACGGAAGCTCAAAGGAAGCAAAGGAAGCCGCCGGCCAGCTCTCGCAATCGCTGGAAGGACACATCTGGGTGGCAAAGGTCGGCGGGAAGTAACATGGCAGCAACCGATTGACAATAGACCATAGTCTCTTGACTATTGTCAACGAATGTTGAAGGCCCGGCAAACGCCGGGCCTTTTCGTTTCTCGGCATCGCTTTTCGATTTCTACGAATGCTCCTCTGTGGCAGCGTCGTCCCCCGCCGACGTATCACCCCTGAGATAAAAGTAATAAAAGACCGCCTCTGCGACGGTCAGGAAGAGGAGGGAGGCTGCGTCCCTGTCGAACACCGGCCCGAACCCTTCGGCAGCCATGAGCAATTTCATGATGAACGACGAAATGCTCCAGCCGACGAAGAAAATCAGCGCCATGAAAAACACCGCGAGGAACCCTTCCGATGCGCCTTCTTCCTGCCACCGGACCGTAAATCCGGCCGCGCATGCCACGATGTGAACGTAGAAGACAATAAGCGGGATCATTGGCCGTTCTCCCGTGAGAGAAGAGCCGCCCGGAGCGTCCGCAGGAGGATCTTGATGTCAAATGTGATCGACCAGTTTTCGATGTAGTAGAGGTCGTATTTGATCCGGTCCTCAATAGACGTGTCCCCGCGGAACCCGTTGACCTGTGCCCACCCGGTGACCCCGGTCTTGACCCTGTGACGGTCAAGATACTTCGGCACAACGTGCCGAAATTCTTCCACGTAGCGCGTCCGCTCCGGCCGCGGTCCCACGAGACTCATGTCTCCGCGCAAGACATTATAGAGCTGGGGGAGCTCGTCGAGGCTGGTGCGCCGCAGAAACGTGCCGATCCGCGTACGGCGCGGGTCATTGCGTATGCCGAGCCCTGCGCCGTCATCGAATGCCTCGGAGCCGGCGCGCATCGACCGGAATTTCAGCATCGTGAATTCGCGCCCGTCGAGTCCCACCCGTTGCTGCCGGAAGAGAACCGGCCCCCGTGAGTCGAGCTTCACCGCAATGGCGATGGCGAGCAGGATCGGCGATGTGACGAGCAGCGTAAGCGAGCAGACCACGAGGTCGAATGTGCGCTTGGCAATCCTCCCCCAGACGGTGAACGGAACCCCTTTGATTCTCAGGAATGGAATCCCCTCCAGCTCGCGCAGGCGGACCTGGCTGGTCAGCGTCTCGAGAACATCCGGGACCATCATGAATTCGATGTTGACCCCTTCGCACTCCACGATAACGTCGAACAACGCTTGCTGGTCCTTCATCCGGACGGCAATGAACGCGAGTTCGATCCCGCGGGCACGGATATACGCCGGTGCCTCTGCGAGCGTTCCGAGGTACTCCGCTCGCGCCAGCTCAAGCTCATCATGCGCCCTTCGTTCCGCGAAATACCCCTTGAAGTGAAACCCGAACGAGGCGTGGCCTTCCAGCCGTGCATACACCTGGTTGGCAAGCGCGTCGCTGCCCAGCAGGATGGCCTGCTGCAGATGACGCCCTTTTCTGTATTGGCTCCGCTCGAATGCCTGGACGGCGGCCCGGCTCGTAAAGATGAAGGCGATGGAAAGCCCCCAGATCGACGCAAACACAATCCGGGAATAGGAAAACTCCCTGTAGAAGAAAGCGGCGCTCAGGACAATGAGCATCCCCTGGCTGACCACCCGGACCACATTGACAAGCTCATCCGAAAGGTTCACGCTCCGCCGGGCGCGGTACATGGCGCGGGCGTCGAACAGCATGAGCCAGGCCAGAATTACGACGGCGGAACTGATCAGGTAGCTTGCGATGGGCGGAGCGTCGTTGGCGACGAACCCGAGGGAATTGAACAGCGGGCTCCGGAACCGGAGCCAGTAGGAGAGAAGGAATGCCGCCTCAATCCCGGCGGCGTCCAGAACGACGTTGAGAAATGGAATCAGCAGGTCGCTGCGGCGCTGGGTGTTCATGTCAGCCGTACATCTCCCGTTCGACGAGCGCGCAAATGATGTGGCCGATCGTGATGTGCCCCTCCTGGATGCGCTGGGTATCGTCCGAGGGGACGATCACGGCGACATCCACCAGATCGCGCGTCGCTCCGCCGTCCCTGCCCAGAAGACCGATCACCTTCATGCCGCGTGACCTGGCCATCGCGGCGGCCCGGTTGATGCTTTCCGACTTTCCGCTGGTGCTGATCGCCACAAGCACGTCCCCGGGATTGCCAAGGGCTTCCACCAAGCGGGAAAACACGTTGTCGTACCCGATGTCGTTCGCGCCGGCGGTGAGCACGGATGCATCCGTGGTAAGCGCGATGGCGGGGATCGCCGGGCGCTTGAGGGCAGGGTTCATGCGGATGACGAATTCCGCCGCAAGGTGCTGCGCGTCGGCGGCACTCCCCCCGTTGCCGCACAGGAGTATCTTGTTCTTTGTCTGCAGCGCACCCAGGATCAGGTCGACGGCCTTGATGATCCTGTCGGCACATGCTTCGAATATCTTCTTCTTGATCTCGGCGCTGGCAAGCAGTTCATCCTGGATGAACGCCTGCCGCGCAAGTATCGTCAGCGGACGGTGGGCCATGGGGTGAGTGCATCAGATAAGTGAGACGCGCTAGGCGATGGTTGCGCGAAGGATGTCCGGCGCCGACCGGAGCGCGCCGTCAAGCTGTGCCGTGTCTTTCCCTCCCGCGGTGGCGAGATGCGGCCGCCCGCCCCCTCCGCCGCCCACCTTCCGGGCCAGAGCCCCCACGATCGTTCCCGCATTGACCCGGCGCTCCTTGATCAGGTCGTCGCTCACCACGCACACGAGGGCAACCTTTTCATCAATCACTGCACCGAGGATGCCGACGCCCCTGCTCATTTTTCCCCGCAAAGCGTCCCCGAGGCTCTTCAGCTCTTCCATTGATGCCGCAGTCACCCGTGCGGCGACCAGCGGAATCCCATCCACCATAACCGCACCTGCGATCAGGCCGTCGATGGCCGACGACCCCTTCTGGACCCTGCGCCGGGAGAGCTCCTTGCGGAGTTCGAGTGTCTCCCGGCTCACCTGTTCAAGAACTTCTTCCCGGTTCCGGACCGCGGTTTCGACCGCTTCAATGGCGGCGCGGTTCAACTCCCCCTGCGGGATCGCCACGGCGTCGGGGAGCGTGCGCGATCGCGCCGTTGTCGTGCGCCCCCCGAGCTCCCGCTCCAGTGTATCCTGCTCCTCGATAAGCCGCGCCACCTGCTCGGTCAGTTCACCCGCTCTCGCGGCCTGGCGCTCGATGTAGCTCCGCAGGCCGTTCCCGGTGACGGCTTCGATGCGACGGACCCCGCTGGCGATGCTTGATTCGCTGATGATCTTGAACAGGCCGATGTCCCGCGTGCTTTTGACATGGGTGCCGCCGCAGAATTCGACGCTGAACCTCTCGTCGACGAATACCACCCGGACGACGTCGCCGTACTTGTCCCCGAAGAACATCTTCACATTGGGAATCTTCCGTGCCTTCTCAATCGGAAGGTCCACCTCGGTGTACACGGGGATATTGCCGGCGATTTTCTCGTTGACCATCTCCTCGATTGCCTTCAGCTCTTCGGGTGTAATCTTCCCAAAGT